>CALFNB010000081.1 GCA_937902425.1 uncultured Acetobacteraceae bacterium
GGCGAATCGGCGCAAGAGAAAAATACGCCGTTGCCATGACTTTTGCCCCTCTTACGGACCTTTCAGGTTTATGTTCAGGCAGACTCGAAATATCGCCTGCGGCCCGAGGACATTGAAAAACTGTATGTGCGCAGCCAGAACGGCAACATGGTGCCGCTTGGTAGCCTGATACGAGTGCGCGAAATGGTTGGGCCGTCGCTGATCAGTCTCTACAATCTTTATCCGACGGCTACGATCGTTGGCACCTCGGGGCAGGGTTTCAGCTCCGGCGAGGCCATTGACGCGATGGAGCAGATCGCGCAGCGGACTTTGCCTCCGGGTGCGGGATACGAATGGACCGCCATGTCGTACCAGGAGAAACAGGTTGGTAACCAGATCCTTTATGTCTTCGGGTTCGCTCTCCTGCTGGTTTATCTGTGCCTTGCTGGCCAGTACGAGAGCTGGATCGCCCCGTTTAGCGTACTTCTGGCGGTTCCGCTTTCACTGATAGGTCCAGCCGCCGCTTTGGCTGGGCTTGGATTGGCCAACAACCTCTACACGCAGATCGGCCTCGTGCTGCTGATCGCGCTGAGCGCGAAGAACGCGATCTTGATCGTGGAGGTCGCCCGCGAGCGGCGCGTGATCCACGGAGAGCCGATCCTCGAGGCGGCCGCCGGTGCGGCCCGCGCCCGGTTTCGCCCGATCATCGTGACATCCTTCGCCTTCGTACTGGGCGTTGTCTCCTTGGTGACCGCCACCGGCGCTGGTGCCAACGCACGCGCCTCACTTGGCCTGAGCGTATTGACCGGGATGCTCGCGTCGACCTGCCTCGCGGTGCTGTTCGTTCCGTCGTTCTTCGTGGTGTCGCAGAGGTTCGAGGAATGGCGCGCGGCCCCAAAGTCAGTTCCCGCGCGGGATTCTGTGTAGGGCCCGAGATCCACCGGTTGCCAGCACGGAGCCAGGCATCTACCCTGTCAGCGAGTTCGGTTTACAATCCACGTCGAGGGAGTCCAGTCAAATGAAAGTCGGGGACGCGATCGCTGAAATCATGAAGCGGGAGGGGATCGAAATCCTCTGCGGCTATCCGGTCAACCATCTGCTGGAATATGCGGCGAAGGCTGACATTCGGCCGGTTATCGTGCGACAAGAGCGCATTGGCCTGCATATGGCCGACGCGATTTCTCGCGTGACGTCCGGCAGGAAGATCGGCGCGTTTTGCATGCAGCATGGTCCCGGCGCCGAAAACGCTTATGGCGGCGTAGCCCAATCCTATTCTGAGTCGGTGCCGTTGCTGGTGCTGCCTCAGGGTTATGCGCGCCGCATCGCGTATGTTGACCCGAATTTCAGCTCCGCGCGGAGAATGGCGGACGTTTCCAAGTTCGCTGAGCCGGTGATCATTCCGGCCGAGCTGTGCAATATCATGCGCCGTGCGTTCAGTAATCTGCGCAACGGGCGCTCGGGTCCGGCGATTGTCGAAATCCCGACGGATATCTGGAACGAGGAAATCGGCGACATTGATTATCAGCCGGTTGGCGTTCACAAATACGGGCCTGATATGGTTGATGTCCGTAAGGCGGCGGCCGCGATCCTGGCGGCCAAACGGCCAGTGATCTATGCCGGAACCGGCGTGCAATGGGCCGAGGCGTGGCCGCAACTTCGCACCTTAGCAGAGCTTCTGGGTGCACCGGTCACCACCAGCCTGGGTGGCAAGAGTTCGTTCCCGGAAAACCATCCGCTGTCGCTTGGTTCGGGCGGCAACGCCGTGCCGAAGCCGGTGCATCACTTCGTTGAGAAAGCCGATCTGATCATTGGCATCGGATGTTCTTTTACCGAAACGAATTTCGGCATTAAATTCCCCAAGGGGAAGAAGTTCATTCATGCCACGCTGGATCCGAACCACCTGAACAAAGACGTCGTAAGCGCGATCGGCCTCGTTGGTGACGCGGGCCTTACTCTGGATGCGCTGATCGGCGAACTGAAGCAGACAATCAAGTCCAACCGCGACGCGAGTGAGGTTGTTAAGGAAATCACCGCGGTCCGCGCCGAGTGGATGGCGCAATGGGAGCCGCTGTTGCGTTCCAACGAGGCGCCGTTGAGCCCGTATCGGGTGATTTACGAACTGATGCAGGGCGTGGACCCGAAAAATACCATCATCACGCATGATGCTGGCAGCCCGCGCGATCAGATTTCGCCGTTCTGGGTCTCGACTGAGCCGCTGTCCTATATTGGCTGGGGCAAAACCACGCAGCTCGGTATGGGCCTCGGCCTTGCCATGGGCGCCAAACTGGCGAAACCGGATAAGCTTTGCATCAACCTTTGGGGAGACGCGGCGATCGGCTTCACCGGAATGGACTTCGAGACGGCGGTGCGCGAGCGGATTCCGATTTTGTCGATCCTGCTGAACAACTTCTCGATGGCGATTGAACTCAAGGTCATGCCGATCTCGACCGAGAAGTACCGTTCCACCGATATCTCCGGTAACTACGCCGACATGGCGAAGGCGTTCGGCGGATATGGGGAGCGTGTGACGCAGCCTGACCAGATACAGGCGGCGATCCAGCGTGGCATCGAACAAACCAAAGCCGGTCATCCGGCTCTGCTTGAGTTCATCACGGCGAAGGAGACTCGCGTCTCCAAGTTTTGATCGCGACGATCCCTCTCCCCTTTATGGGGAGAGGGCCACCACAGGGGCGTCCAAATAAGTCATGGCGAACGTATCAATCCGCGACGTCCGCAAGACGTTCGGCACCACCGAAGTGCTTCACGGGGTCAGCGTCGAGATCGAGGATGGGGAATTCGTTATCCTTGTCGGGCCATCGGGTTGCGGAAAGTCCACATTGTTGCGCATGATCGCGGGCCTGGAGAACATTACGGTAGGTGAGATCGCGATCGGCGGCCGCGTGGTGAACAATGTCGCTCCCAAGGCCCGTGACATTGCCATGGTGTTTCAGAATTATGCGCTGTATCCGCACATGACGGTGCGCGACAACATGGCCTTTTCATTGCTTCTGGCGAAAATGCCAAAAGCGATGATCAACGAGCAGGTGCAGCGTGCGGCGCAGATTTTGGGCCTCATGCCATATCTTAATCGTTATCCGCGTCAGCTTTCCGGTGGGCAGCGCCAGCGCGTCGCGATGGGCCGCGCCATCGTGCGTGACCCGCAGGTGTTTTTGTTCGATGAGCCGCTGTCGAATCTGGATGCCAAGCTGCGAGTGGCGATGCGTGCGGAAATCAAGGAACTGCATCAGCGGCTTACTACCACAACGGTCTATGTCACCCACGATCAGATCGAGGCGATGACAATGGCCGACAAGATCGTGGTCATGAACGGCGGCAACGTTGAGCAGATCGGTGCTCCGTTGGAGCTGTACGATCACCCCCTCAATCTGTTCGTCGCCGGCTTCATCGGCTCGCCGGCGATGAATTTCCTGAAGGGAAAGATCGCTGGCGGCGCCTTCCAATCGGACGACGGCACAACCTTGCCGCTGCCGGCTGGACCGGATGGCTCTGACGGCAAGCCTGTCGTGTACGGAGTTCGACCCGAACATTTCATGCTGAGTCCTCAAGGACTGCCCGCCACGGTGCATGTCATCGAGCCGACAGGGTCCGAGACTCAGGTCATGGCTGAGTTCGCTGGTTCACCGGTGATTTGCGCATTTCGGGAGCGCGTGTCGGCCAGGCCGGGGGAGACAATCCGGATGGCGCCGGACCCGTCGCTCGTGCACGTGTTCGACGCCGCCACCGGTCTGCGCTACGCTGCCTGAGAGGCATCGTGAGGCATCAGAGCAGCTGCTTTACACGTTGTCCGTGGCGCCTGAATATCGTGGGGACAGGCGCTTCGCCTTCGGTTCCGAGGCGCCCTCGGGTCTGAGAAAAACGGGAGGAACAAAAGTATGACGATCGCGCGGCGTGATGCAATTGCCTTGGGGACGGCGGCGTTTGGAGCGGCTGCGATTCCGGTCATCGGCGCCAGAGCGGCGGTCGATGATGTTCCGACGGCAAACGTGAAGCAACCCGAGTATAAAATCGAGAGCGGCGCATCGCTGCACGTGCTGCGGCCAGCGAAATTCATCGACCCTGATGAGGTGTTCTGGAAGGTCAACACCAAGAAATTCATCGACGCCACTGGTGTCGACGTGAAAGTGGACTTCGTGAGCTGGGAGGATTTGCGGCCGCAGCTCGCCGTGGTCGCCAACACCGGTGCGGGCGCCGACATCGTCATAAGCTTCGGATCCGATCCACACATTTATTCGTCGAAACTGGTGGAACTCACCGACCTCGCCGACTATCTCGGGGCGAAGTACGGCGGCTGGTACGATCTGGCGTTGCTGTATGGCCGGAAGTGGAACACCAAGAACTGGATTGGCCTGCCGATCGGCGGCGGCACGGGGCCGGTATTATACCGCAAGTCGTGGGTCAATCAGGCGGGCTACGACAAGGTTCCCAACGACCATGACGGCTTCCTGGCCTTATGCCAGAAACTGCAGAAGAATGGCCATCCCTGTGGCATGTCGCTGGGTCACGCTCTGGGCGACGCCAATGGCTACTCCGAGTGGTTGCTCTGGACCCATAACGCCTTCGTGGTCGATGAAAAGGGCAAGGTCGCGATCGATTCAAACGAGACGATCGCGGCGTTGAAATACGCGACCGAGCTACAGAAGACGATGATACAGGGCACGCTGACCTGGAACGACGTAGGCAACAACCAAGCCTATACGGCGGAGCAAATCAGCCTGACGTTCAACGGCGTGTCGCTTTATTATACGCTGCTGAAGTCGCCGGACCCCAAACTGAACGCCGTCGCCGCCGACACATTTACACAGGACACGCCGTTCGGGCTGTCGAAGCGTAAGCCGCAATCGGCCGCACCGTTGAACGCGATGCTGTTCAAGCACAGCAAGTATCCGAACGCCGCCAAGGAATATCTGCGCTTCATGATGGAGGCGGACCAGTACGGAGTCTGGCTATCGAACTGCCTCGGCTACTGGTGCCAGTCGCTGAAGGCGTACAGCCAGATGAAGTTCTGGCAGTCGGATCCGAAACTGACGCCATTTGCCGGCGCGCTGGATTCGCCGTTCTACGACGGCTACAAAGGTCCGATCAGCGCTGCCTCCGCCGCCGTGATCGCCAATTACACCGTCGTCGACATGTTTGCTTCCGTCGTGTCTGGCAATGCCACTCCGGAAGCGGCGGCGAAGCAGGCGGCGAAGCAAGCCGAGCGGTACTATAAAAGCGCCTGACGTGTAACGCGCAATGGGTGTCGTCCATGGTCGGCGGCACCCCTGCCGAGGGGCGGGACAGCGATCCCGCGGAGAGCCATGGACGCAACGGTCGATGTCGGAATTCGGCACCTTGGTTTCACCCGCAAGCCGGACGGCTGGGTGACACGGCTGTTCGATAATAAGGCGTTTCTGGTTTTCCTCTGTTTGTTGCCAAGCATGGGCCTTCTGTTGGTGTTCCTGACCTACCCCCTTGGTCTCGGCATTTGGCTGTCGATGACCGACACCACGATCGGCCAGCCGGGCCAGTTCATCGGCCTCGATAATTTCATCGATCTGATGGATGACCCGGTGTTCTGGATGTCGGTGACCAATACGATCTTCTATACGACCGTCGCGACCGTGGGGAAATTCGCACTCGGGTTATGGCTGGCTCTGTTGCTGAACCATCACATTCCGTTCAAGGCGTTCATTCGGGCGATCGTGCTTTTGCCGTGGATCGTGCCGACCGTCCTGTCGGCGATCGCATGGTGGTGGATCTATTCGCCGCAATTCTCGATTGTGTCGTATGTGATCGTCGATGTCCTGCATTTGCGCAGTACCTACATCAATTTCCTCGGCTCGCCCTGGCCGGCGCGCTGGTCGCTGATCGTCGCCAACATCTGGCGCGGGATCCCGTTCGTGGCGATTACGCTGTTGGCGGGGCTGCAGACCATTTCACCGTCCCTGTATGAGGCGGCGCTGCTGGATGGCGCCAGCGGGTGGCAGAAATTCCGCCGTATCACCGTTCCCCTGCTGATGCCGATCCTGGCGGTCGCATTGACGCTGTCGGTGTTGTTCACGTTCTCCGACTTCCAGCTTGTCTATGCGATCACCCGCGGCGGACCGTTCAACACCACGCACCTGATGGCGACTCTGGCATTCCAGCGAGCGATCCCGGGCGCGCAACTCGGCGAAGGTGCGGCGATCGCCGTTTCCATGATCCCGTTCCTGATCGCCGCGACCTTGGTGTGTTTCTTCGGTGTCGGCCGGCGTAAGTGGCAGCAAGGCGAAGCGAATGACTGAACAACTCGTGCCGAATTCCCCTGCCGAGGTCGAGGCCATCGCCGGCCGCTCGATCGATGTACCGGAGTTGCTGGCCTGGGATTCTCGTCTGAGGCGAACCGTCACGGTCTATATTCCGCTGGCACTGTTCGTCATCGTGCTGTTGTTTCCGTTCTATTGGATGACGATCACCGCGTTCAAACCCGACTACGAAATGTACGACTATAAGCAGTACACGCCTTTCTGGGTTCACTCGCCGACGTTGCATAACATTGAGGTTTTGCTGTACGAAACGAATTATCCGCGCTGGTTGACGATCACCATGGCGATCGCGGTCGGCTCGACCTTCCTGTCGGTGACCTCCAGCGTGCTCGCCGCCTATGCGATCGAGCGGTTGCGATTCAAGGGTGCGCAGCATTTCGGGCTGGCGATTTATCTGGCCTATCTGGTTCCGCCCTCAATCCTGTTCATTCCGCTGGCGACGCTGATCTTCCAGTTTGGGTTGTTCGATAACCCGATCGCGCTGATCCTGACCTATCCGACGTTCCTGGTGCCGTTTTGTACATGGTTGCTGATTGGATACTTCAAGTCGATCCCTTATGAACTGGAGGAATGCGCTTTAATTGACGGCGCGTCGCGGCTGCAAATCCTGCGGCGGATTACGTTGCCATTGGCCGTTCCTGGACTGATTTCCGCCGGCATCTTCGCCTTCACGCTTTCGTGGAACGAGTTCATCTACGCGTTGGCGTTCATCCAATCGACCGATAGGAAGACCGTTCCCGTAGCGATCCTCACCGAACTTGTTACCGGCGATGTGTATCAGTGGGGCGCACTGATGGCCGGTTCTTTGCTGGGCTCGGTACCCGTCGCGCTGATATACTCTTTCTTCGTGGAGTATTACGTCTCCTCAATGACCGGAGCCGTGAAAGAGTAGTACCGCGCTTCAGGCGCGCCCCGCCAGCGTGACGCATTTCCGCATCACGGACGGAAGCGCGACCTCATCCAACCGCGTCAGCGGATGAATGAAGCCGTGGCCGTCGATCGTCGTGACCTGCGCCGCGAACAGGTCGATGGTCAGTTGAAAATGCGTGAACCCATGCCGCACCTGGCCAGCCGGCCGCCAGTCAACTGCCATCGGCGCATGCTTCAGAGCTTCTGGTTCAGGCCACGCTGCTTCCCGCCACGATGTACCCGGCAATTCAACCATACCGCCTAACAGCCCGGATGCCGGTCGTCGGCGGAGCAAGACGTTCCCCGCCATGTCGGCAAGCCAGAAATGGACGCCGTGTCGCAACGGCCGGCTCTTTTTCGGCGCACGCCGCGGCAGCTCATTCTCCAGGCCGAGTCGCCTTGCGGCGCATGCCTCCATCCAAGGGCAAACCGCGCATCCCGGTGACGATGGCGAACAAATCGACGCGCCCAGATCGAACAAGGCCTGAGCAAAGTCACTGGGCCGAGCCCTGGCGTCGGGATCCTGGCCCAACCGGTCGGCGGCGGCGCGGATCGCGCGTTTGACGCCTGGCAAAGGCTCTGTCAAAGCGAAGAGCCGGGAAGTCACCCGTTCAACGTTCCCGTCCACCGGCACCGCCGGGATGTTGAACCCGATCGAGACCACCGCGGCGGCGGTATACGCGCCGATGCCTGGTAGCTCCAGCAGCTCCGCCTGGTCGCGCGGAAAGCCGCCGCGTGCGACGACCGCTTTGGCGCAGGCGTGGAGATTTCGGGCCCGTGCGTAGTATCCGAGGCCAGCCCACAAACTCAGCACCACATCAAGATCCGCCGCGGCGAGGGATTCGACCGTCGGGAATCTGCTTACGAAGGTTTCATAGTAAGGTATGACCGCCGTGACCGTTGTTTGCTGCAACATGATCTCGCTGAGCCAGACCCGGTACGGATCCGCCGGCCGCCCAGGCTCGGCGCGCCAGGGCAGGTGACGGCGATGGCGGTCATACCAGGCCAATAGCGCGCGAGCAGGAAACATGGCGGACGAGGACACGCACCCCGGTATGGCGAAGGCCTGGCGGCCCGTCCATGGGCCACGGCCGATCGCGGCCATCGTTCCGGTGGTGGCCCGTACGGCGTTCAATCGCACCGCTCCGGGTGTCGCCCACCTCATGGAGGCCTGGGTCGGGATGGTCGGGCCTGGTCTCGCGGACGTCACGACGCCCCGCCGTCTGAGCCAGGGAACCCTGACGATCGGCTGCTCGGGACCGGTGGCGATGGAATTGCAGCATCTGTCCACGGAACTGATCGGCCGGATCAATCAGTATCTTGGCTCCCAGGTGGTGCGGCGTCTGCGCCTGATGCAAACCGCCGCCACTCAAACCCGGGTTCAACCAACGCCTCGCCCCAGCAGGGCCGTGGAACTGGCCGCATCGGAAGCGGTCGCCGATTTGCCCGAGGGACCTTTGCGCACCGCGTTGAACGCACTGGGCCGCGCCGTTCTGACCGAATCCGCTTCACGACTCGGCAAACAACCCCGTACAGAATGTTGAGGTCATTATGATTACAAACCGCCGAAACCTACTGGCTGTGGTCGCCGGTGCCACGCTGGCCCCGAGCATTGGGTTACGCGTCGCCGCGCGCGCAGAGGATTTGACGAGGGCCGAGCGGTCCATCGGCAATCCTGACGCGAAGATGACGGTGAACGAGTACTTCTCCCTGACATGTTCACACTGCGCCGCCTTCGCCGTGGAGACGATGCCCAAGGTGAAGTCCGACCTGATCGAGACTGGCAAGGTGCGATGGGTGTTCAATGATTACCCATTGGACCAGGTCGCTCTGCTGGCCGCTCAGGTCGCCCGCTATCTTCCGGTTGACCGGTATGACCCCTTCATTAACGCCCTTTTCGCGACCCAGGATCGCTGGGCGTTCGCGCGGGACGCCAATCATACCGAGGAATTGTGGAAAACCGCCGGCCTGGCGGGCATGAGCCGACCCACTTTCGATAAGGCGATCGGCGACAACGACCTCAAGACCTGGATCCTGAAGCAGCAACAGGCTGATCAGGACAAATGGAAAATCGACTCGACCCCTAGCTTCGTGATCAACGGAACAAAATACACCGGCGAAATGAGCTTCGACGCGTTCCGCAAACTGATCCCGGACGTATAGGGGAGATTTGCGGGAGGGCTGTTTGCCGGTCAGTTTCAGTAAACTCCGCATCACCGGGTTCAAGAGCTTCGCAGAGCCGACAGGCGTCGATATTCTGCCGGGTCTGACAGGAATCGTCGGTCCAAACGGCTGCGGCAAATCCAACATCGTGGAAGCGCTGCGTTGGGCCATGGGCGAGAGCAGCGCCCGCGGCCTGCGTGGCGGCGAGATGGAGGACGTGATCTTCGCGGGTACCGCTGGCCGTCCCTCGCGGAACATCGCTGAGGTCGTGGTGACGCTGACCGACACCAATGGTGTGGCGCCGCCCCCTTTTCATGAACAGCCCGAGCTGGAGATACAGCGTCGGATCGAGCGTGGTGCCGGCTCAAACTACCGGATCAACGGCAAAGACGCGCGAGCGAGAGACGTTCAGACGCTGTTCGCCGACCTGGCTTCGGGTGCGCGAGCTTCGGCGATGGTCAGTCAAGGCCGGGTCGGCGCTTTGGTCGCCGCGCGACCGGAGGAACGGCGTGCGGTGCTGGAGGAGGCCGCGGGAATTACCGGCCTGCACGCCCGGCGGCACGAAGCTGAACTGAAATTGCGCGCCGCCGAGGCCAATCTCGCACGCGCTGAGGACCTCCGCGGCCAATTGGAGACGCAGCTTGGGTCCTTGATGCGCCAGGCGCGCCAGGCCAGCCGATACCGCAACATTTCCGGGGCGATTCGTGCCGCCGAGGCAGAACTGCTGTCGATCTTGCGTGCCCGCGCTGAACGGGACAAAGCGGCGGCGGAAAACGTCCTCCGGGAGGCGGAAGTTGCAGCGGCAGAGGCTGCGGAGGTGGTCGCGACGACCCGTGCCGCGGCCGCCAGGACAGCCGATGCGCTGCCGGCTCTCAGGGAAACAGAGGCCGCGTCCAGGACCACTCTGGAACGCCAACGTGTCGCACGCGAGCATCTGGCGGCCGAGGCAGACCGCGCACGGTCGGCTTTGGAGGAGGCCCGCGCCCGGCTCCGGCAATTGCGCGAAGACCTGGCGCACGCTGAGCAGATCCGTTCCGACGCGGTGGCCGCGGAAGGCAGACTGGTGTTGGAAGACGCGATTTTGGCGGAGGCGGACACCGCGTATCCGGACAAAGCGGGCGCGGCGGAGACTGAGGCCGTCGAAGCGGCCGATCATGCGCGTGCGGCCGAACGCGAGGCGAACCGCGCGACGGAGGCCGCCGCGGAGGCCAATGCGCAGATCCAAAGTGCGATATTGGCGACGACCCAGGCGGAACAACGAGTCCGGCGCCTGGTGGACCAACTCGCCCGGTTGCGGGACGAACGTGCGACCTTGGTCCGTCATCAGGTCGACCCCGCGACATTGGATGCAGCGGCGACCGAGCAAACCGAGGCCCAGGCCGCTTTAACCGCGGCGCGGGCCGCGGTCGAAAAAGCGGAACAGGTGAACACTGCTGCTGCCTCGGCTCTCGCGGCGGCTCGCGACGGGCGAAGCAAGGCGGATGGTGCGCGAGCGAAACTCGCCGCCGAAACGCAGGCACTGGCTGAGGTCCTCGCGGTCAGGGATGGCGAGCGTTGGCCTCCCATGATTGACTCGCTGACCGCTCCGCCAGGTCTGGAAACCGCACTTGGCGCGGCGCTTGGCGAGGAACTGACCTCGGCACTCGATCCCGCGGCGGATCGGCATTGGCGGGAATTGCCCCCTTTAGGCTCCGTACCGCCATTACCGGCCGGCGCGACAGCGTTGCTGGGGATGGTGGAGGCGCCCGCGGCGTTGGCTCGATCGTTGTCCCAGATCGCGGTGGTTGAGGACGAGAAGATCGCGCTGGCGTGCCACGCCGACCTGGCGCCGGGCCAGGTCCTGGTAACTCGCGAGGGTGCGATCTGGCGTTGGGATGGCTATACGATCAGGGCGGGCACCCCAACGCCCGCCGCCGTTCGGCTGCGTCAACGCAACCGTTTGACCGTGCTGCGCGAAGTGCTTTCCAGAGCGGAACAAGAGACCGAACAGGCGAGTGCGGCACAGGAGGCCGCGGAGCACGAGGCGCGAACGGCCGCCCTTGAAGAGCAGTCCGCGCGGACGGGTCGGCGAGATTCGGAACGGCGTTTCGAACAGGCGCAGGCCTCGCTGACGTCGTTGAGGAGCGATGCCGCGACCGCGGCTGCCCGGCTGGCCGCCGCGGATGAGCAACTCCTGCGGTTGGAACAGGAACACCAAGACGCCGCCACTGCCCTGGAGGACGCTCGCGCGGCGCACAGTGCTCGACCCGACCTCGATGGGTTGCGTCAGGCGGTTGAGCAATGCCGCGCCTTGTTGGCGACCGCGCGCGCGTGTGAGTCGGCCGCGTTGTCGGCGCGCGACGCGTTGGTGAGGGAACATGCGATCCGCGGCGATCGCCGCCGCGCCATTGCATCCGAACGTAATCAGTGGATTGAGCGTGCGCGTGAGGCGGACGGCCGGGTCGCCGATCTGTCGAGTCGTCTGGATATCGCACAACGCGATTTGGCCGTGCGGGAGGAAGCGCCGGTTCAGGCTGCCGCTCGGCAGGCGGAGGCACGAGAGGCACTGCAAGTGGCGGAAGGTGTTCACCGGCACGCAGCCCAGATGTTGGGTGAGGCGACGGCTGCCGCTTCCGAGGCGGAACGCATCGCCCGGGCCGCCGATCTGGCGGTGGCGGAACGTCGCGAGGCGGCCGTTCGAGCCGAAGGGTTGCTCCGGCAAGCCACCCACGTGTGGGCCGCACACGCTGAACGGATTCTGGAGCGTCTGGGTGCCAATCCCGTGTTGCCGGAACCACCTGCCGATCTGACGCCGGAAATCGAAGGCAAGGCGCGCGGACGGCTCGAACGTCTTGTCAAGGAACGCGACGAGATGGGGCCGGTCAACCTTCGTGCCGAAACCGAGGCGGAAGCGATCGAGCAACAGATCGCGACGATCGACAAAGATCGTGCGGAGCTGTCAACGGCGATCGCCCGGCTCCGGGGGTCGATAGGGAACCTCAACCGGGAGGGGCGTGAACGTCTCAACGAGGTATTCCAGGCGGTGGACCGGCATTTTCAACAGTTGTTCACGCGAATGTTTGGCGGCGGGCGCGCGCATCTGGCATTGGTCGGTTCCGATGATCCGCTGCGGGCCGGCCTGGAAATCTACGCGCAACCGCCCGGGAAGAAGTTGACCGCGTTGTCTTTGCTCTCGGGCGGCGAGCAGGCGCTGACCGCGCTGTCGTTGATCTTCGCGGTGTTCCGCTGCAATCCGGCGCCGATCTGCGTGCTGGACGAGGTGGATGCGCCGCTCGACGATGCCAATGTGGAACGTTTTTGCCTGTTGCTTGAAGATATTGAACGGGAGACAAAGACGAGATTCCTGGTCGTGACTCACCATCCCATGACCATGGCGCGGATGGACCGGCTGTACGGCGTGACGATGCAGGAGCGCGGCGTGTCCCGGTTGCTGTCGGTCGATCTCGCGCGCGCGGCGGCGATGGTGGATCAGCGGCAACTGCCGCTCGACGATCAGACGAAACTCGCCGCCGATTGACGAACTCGATTGACTAAGGAGGGGGGCCGGTTCACCCAGGACGGATGTTCCGCCGCTTCGAAGCCTTGCTTGACCCCACCGCCGCCGAGCCGGCCCAACCGCCGACGGCGGGTCTCGCGCGTTTCTATTGGCACTATATCCGCCAGGCGCGTTGGCTGGCGGTGTCGCTTTACATCGTCGGTGGGCTGATCGCGGTTTTGGACACGATGATCCCGACGTTCATCGGCAGGGTGGTCTCTCTCGTATCGACGCATGCGCCGGATTTGCTGGTGCGAGAATGCTGGCGGGAGTTGCTGGGGATGGCGCTCGTGCTCGGCCTGGTGCGTCCTCTGGGCCACTTCGCGCACACGATCATCGTGAACCAGGTCATCAACCCCAGCTTCACCAATTTGATCCGGTGGCAGAACCATTGGCACGTGGTGCGGCAGAGTTGGACGTTTTTCCAGAACGACTTCGCCGGGCGGGTCGCCAATCGGGTGATGCAGACCGGGCCGGCGTTACGGGAAAGCCTGGTCATGGCGTTCGACGCCGCATGGTACATCATCGTCTACGGCGGCAGCGCGCTGATCCTGCTCGGCTCGCTGAACTGGCGGCTGATGTTGCCGATGGCCATGTGGTTCATGTGTTATATAGCCATGTTGATCTACCTTGTGCCGCGGTTGCGTGAGCGGTCCCGCGCGGTGTCTGAAAAGCGCTCCACGCTGATTGGACGTGTGGTGGACAGCTACACGAACATTCTGACGGTGAAATTATTTGCCCGCGCGCGAGACGAAGATGCGTTCGTGCGTGACTCGATCGACGAACACACGGCGGCGTTTCGCGATCAGTCGAGACTGTCGTCGGGCTATACGATTATTTTGAGTTTCATGAATTCGTCCCTGGTCGTCGGCACGGCGACGATCGCGATATGGCAATGGTCGGTGGGCCATATCGCGGTCGGCGGCGTGGCCACGGCGATCCCGATGTCCTGGCAACTGACCAACATCGCCGGCTGGGTCGCACGCAGCATTACCGCGATCTTCGAAAATATCGGCACGGTGCAGGATGGGATGCGGTCAATCGATGTTCCGCGCCAGATGCCGGATCCGCCGGATGCACGTGAACTGGTGGTGCGCGGCGGTGAAATTCGCTTTGAAGATCTTCACTTCGACTATGGCCGGCATCCGCGCCCAGGAGGTGTGTTGCGAGGGATCGATTTGACCATCGCGCCGGGCGAACGGGTCGGACTTGTTGGTCCGTCCGGCGCGGGCAAATCGACGCTGGTCAATCTGCTGCTGCATTTTTACAATCCAGGACGCGGGCGCATCGTAATCGATGGCCAGGATATCGGGACGGTCACGCAGGAGAGCCTGCGCACGCAGATCGCGATGGTGACCCAGGACACCTCGCTGCTGCATCGCTCGATACGCGATAACATCAGTTATGGCCGTCCCGGGGCGACTGACGCGATGATCGAGTCCGCCGCCCGCCAGGCCGAGGCCCACGAATTCATCATCGGACTGGAAGATTGGCACGAACGGCGAGGCTATGACTCGCACGTGGGTGAGCGGGGAGTCAAACTCTCGGGCGGTCAACGTCAACGTGTCGCTCTGGCTCGGGTCATCCTGAAGAATGCGCCGATCCTGGTGCTGGACGAGGCGACGTCGGCACTCGACTCCGAGGTGGAGGCGGCGATCCAGAGCCAGCTCGACGGGCTAATGGACGGTCGGACGGTCATCGCGATCGCGCATCGGCTTTCGACCATCGCCCGGATGGATCGACTTATCGTATTGGACGGTGGCCGAATTGTGGAAACAGGCTCCCACGCCGCGTTGCTCGCGCGGAACGGGGTGTATGCGCGGCTCTGGTATCGGCAGTCGGGAGGATTTGCCCCGGCTTTGGCGAACGTGGCGGCGAACTAGCGCTCATGCCAGGCGACGTTTCCCGGCCGGATCCCGACGCGGCGTCCGGGATGCCGATCTTGCCACTTCTGGCCACGTTGGCAGTGCAGACCCTCGCGACCATGGCGCTTTATTCAATGCCGACATTGGCGCCGGAGGTCGCGCGCGATCTCAATGTTAATGGAGCGCTTGTGGGGGGCTTTGTCGCGACCGCCTATGGCGTTGGCATCGTTTCAGCTCTGCTCTCTCCGGGCCTGATTCGACGCCACGGGGGTGTTCGGGCAACGCAGGGGGTATTACTGGCGGCCGCGGGCATGCTGGCGATCGCGGCATCGAGCGTTGGGGTTTTCGGTCTTGCGTGCGCAGCGGTCGTTCTGGGGTCCGGATATGGTGCCGCCGCACCCGCCAGTACCCATTTGCTGGTGCCCCATACGCCGCGCTCAATGTTCAATCTGGTCATGTCCCTCCGCCAGATCGGCGTCCCTTTGGGGGGCGTATTCGCCGCATTGATCCTACCGCCTCTCGTGTCGCCACTGGGCTGGCGTGGGGCGTTGCTGGTGGAACTGGCGCCGGTGTTTTTGTTGATCGCGAGTATGGAGTTGCCGCGCCGTAAATGGGATGCCGATCATGATCCTCAGGTGCGGCCGTGGGGTCGGACTTTACTACAGCCGTTCATTCTCCTGCGAGACAAGCGCATTCTCCGGCTGTCCGCGTCCTGCTTCATCTATTCCGGTCTGCAGCTTTGTTTCGTGGCATTCATGACGGTGCATCTCACGACGGTAGTTGGGTTTGACCTGGTTCGCGCGGGCCAGATGCTCGCGATCTACCAAATCGCCGGGTCGATCAGCCGCCCGATTTGGGGATGGATCGCTGACCGGTATCTGACACCAATGCACACCCTTGGGGTTCACGGGGTAGGTATGGGTGTCGCCGCTGCTCTCGCCGGGCAATTCGGTTCGGATTGGCCGGCGATTAAGATATTGGCGGTGGTGTTGCTCGCGGGTTGTACCGCCGGCGGCTACACCGGTGTTGCCTATGCCGAGTATGCGTCGCTCGGGGGCACCCGGCGGACGGAAGCCACCGGTCTTGGTACCGCTTTGATGTTCTCAGGCGGGTTGGTGATTCCGCCGTTGTTTGGGGCCTCGATCACATTGCTGGGTAGCTATGAGGCAACCTATCGGGCTATTGCGATCCTGGCCTCGGCAAGTGCCGTGCTTATGTGGTGGCCGCCAGTGCGCGACTGATCCGCATCGGCGTTTTCGAACCAGTTTCGCATGACGGTCATTTGGTGACACCCGGCAATTCACACCGGGCAAATTCGGCCGGGCATAGCCCCGAGCATGGTGTGCCACATGGATTTTTCCGCCTGGCATGTGTCTTGCGTTAGCAAGGCTGAGGTGGTTTCGCGATGGTAGGTTCAGTTCCCGTACAACCAGGTAAGGCGACATTCGGGCGCATTGGGCCGCTGATGTCGCTCGCTGATGGAGCCAATCCGGTTCCCGCTCAGTTTGGTACGGCGGCATTCAGTCAAGCTGGATCGTTGGCTTCATCCTCTCGTGAGGGAGGATCCGTTGTTCCTTTTGGTGCGCTTCTCTCCAGTTTTCTCTCCGCGGGGCGTGGCTCGGATACACAGGCGGGCCAGCCACCGCCGACTGTGGCGGGAAGCACACTGTCAGCGGTGGCGGGAAGCACACTGTCAGCGGTGGCGGGAAGCACATTGTCAGCGGTGGCGGGAAGCATACCGTCGGCGGTGGCGGGAAGCACACCGTCGGTGATGGCGGCAAGCACACCGTCGCTGGTGGCGGCAAGCACACCGTCGCTGGTGGCGGCAAGCACACCGTCGCTGGTGGCGGCA
>CALFNB010000082.1 GCA_937902425.1 uncultured Acetobacteraceae bacterium
ACGCCGACCATCGGCCGCCGCAGCAGGGCGCGCAACGCCAGTTCAACGCCCAGAGCCAGCAGCAGAGTGGCCACCAGGCGCCATCCCGTGTCGCGCAAAAGCTGCTGGCCGAGGGGGTTGGTCGCCATGACGACAGCCCAACCCCACAGCAGCGGGATGCTCTGGATCGCATTGATCCCCTCCGACAGGTCGCTCACCCTGTCGTTCAGAAACGACGACGCGCTCAGCAGCACCTGGGCGCCGAGACTGTTGGGCGCGAGTTGGATCGCGATGCCCGCGGGGGCCGGCTGCGCGGCGCTCGCCGCGGGCGGTTCGGCCGGCGGGGTCTGGGCCGGGGGTGGCCGCGGACTGGCCTGGCTCTGGATCAGGGCCTCCAGCGTCGCGGCGACCGCGGCACGCTTTTTCGGGTCGTTCAGCGTCTCCAGCGCGGCGCGGGCCTGCTCGGGCGAGAGCGTGCCAAACGGGGTCGTGGCCTGGGGGGCGGGCTTTTGCTGGGTGTGCGCGGGATGCCACGGAACGGCGGCCAGCGGGACGGTCAGCAGCAGCCAGAGACAAAGACGAAGCATGGGCGGGGAGCGACCACGAACCGCCGGTGCGGGTCAATTGTAATAATGCCGCCCGGGTGTGCCGCCGGGGGTGCCGTGGTGAGACAGCCCGCCGTTCCTTGCCGCCGATCGCCGACGCACCTGGGCCCGTCCCGACAAGAGGCACACATCTGAAGTCACCCCTTGTCCCCGTTTGTTGGCAAAGGGTTGCCCGACGGAAGACAAATCGGGTTACCCTGCTTTTCACACCCGTCAGATGAGACGTGTTCATATGACAGGGCTCGACCCGAGGATCTCCGTCACCACCCACCTCGCCAGTTTGGAGATGAATTCGATGCCGGGGGGCGACGGATGCTCGGCTCGGGTGACAACATGACGATGCGCTTCGGACGGGTCACTGTCTGTGCATCTCGCGGTCGAACCCTTCAGCTCGCGAACATCCTGGCGCGGCGGCATTGGACCGCGGCACACAGCACGGATCGTGATCAATGCCGTGCGGATCTTCATATTAGGCGTGGCCCTGAGCAGCCGTACGACTTCGTCCGGCGTGAGCACGGCCGGCAAGGTGTCCTCCGCGCGAGCATAAGGCATCTGCTCGGCCATCTCCTTGTTGCCGAGCGTCGTGCCGTGGAAGAACCTCAAGGCGCCGACGTCGGATTGATCGATGTCGCCTTGAGACCACGGGCCATGAGGTGCAACCGGTACTCTCGCACGTGCTCGATTCCGAGCTTGTCGGGTGACTGACGGTGGAAGGCGCTGAAGTTGGCAACGGCGTAAGTGTAGACTTTCTGGGAGTTCGGTGACATGTCGCGAAAGGTCATGTCGTCGATCATGCGCTGCCTCAGCGGCGATACTTGCCTGGTCATTGGCGGCTCCGGTCGGTCGGACCGCACGCGCCGCGCCGACGACGATAGCCAATGCGTCGCGGAAGTAATCTTGTGCGACACTGAAATATAGCTCAACAGAGCCATATTCCCCACGCAAGGGCGATCATCATCAGCGTAATGGACAGCTACCGGGTCTGCCGCTTGTCGTGACCATGCAGACCTGTCATTCAAAGAGCACAACCGCCTCCGACCCATAGCCGACAGCCATCGGCAGAGACCCACTCGCGCCAGACCTGGGCGACGTTTTGTCGCGGAAGGTTCCATTCTGCCAGGCAATTTGTAGAAATTATAAGGTCCCCACGGTTGTGAGAAATACTCATGTGCAACGAACACAGTTTATTCTTCCAAACCGGCTTCGCACGGCTCATGTATACTTGCTAATCGCAACCCTGCTTGTTTTTGTTTTGACTACACCCAATCGCAGGGCAAATGGCTCCTTGTTCTCGGAGGGGCGGCTTCCGCGCAGGCGGCCTCGCGGCTGATCCAACCGATGTCGGATATCGGCCATGTTCTTTGGCAAGAGTTCATGTCGGCAGTGATCCGGACCTTCATGGCGTCGGTATACGAACCAGCTTTTCACCGCCAGCATCAACCGGTAGGTTTCAGTTCGGTGTCCCAGAAACCGTGGGCGGGACAGACTACCGCGTAGCGGTTTAGTGCAATATCTCCTTTGCGAACTATCCCGCCCACAGGTTTGCCTCGTTGCATTTCACTCTACAACTTACAACCTGGATACTACGGCCGGCGGAATTGAGGATTACATAGTTCGGGGGCCGCCGAAAGATTGGCTCATGCGCCGCCTGATATCGCGGGACGTATTGGCCGGGCTGTATAGCAGGCTTTACCGTGCCCTCACACGCCTCAATGTCGCTACACCAATCAGGCCTGTTGCGAGGAGAAGCAGCGATGCCGGCTCAGGAACAGACTCCGCACTGCTGGAGAAGCCGAGGCTGCCGAAATCGCTACGGCCGGTACCGAAGTCACCGCCGGACGTGCAATCGTTTGAGATGGTATTGGTATCCATCGTGACTGCGGCATTCAATGCGATGGCTCGGCCGCACAGGATTTTCGCGGTGGTATTCAGGGTGATGCTCTGGTCGGCGAGGATGTTACCGGCGAATGTCGTGCTCGTTCCGAGGGTCGCGGAGCTGCCGACCTGAAAATACACGCCATCAGTTGCATTACCATTTTCTACAATAATATTTGAGGAACTGGCCGTGGTGAGCGTGCTATCGATTTGAAAAATAATGTTGCTGTTGGACAGGCCGGCGAAATTGAGTGTTAGTGTGCCAGTCAACTGCGCCGAGCTTATGTACTTGTACACTCCTACCCCAAGCGTCAAGCCGCCCAGGTTCTGACCGCTCAGGTCGCTCGTAGGTGACAACCCCCTGAGGATGTCGAAGGCATTGAGGGCATCAACTTGTGCCTGCTGTGCGACCGCATCAGTCTGGTGTACCGTTCCCGTGATGCTAAGGTTCCCGATGCCTGTAATCGACGTACCCGGGTAGAGTCCCAGATTTCCCTTGATCGTGGTCAGGCCGGTAATTGTGTCCGTGGAGGCGCCCAAAACCGCGAAGCTCGCCGCCGAACCCAGGAATGGTGTGGCCAATGCAGGGGAGGGACCGCATAAAAATGCGGCGATCGGGACGATGGCGACCACTCGGACGCCGTAGCGGAGGAGAGTCTTTAACGTCCTCATTTTTTGATTCCACCATTTCTGGGTAATGGGCCATACAGCCCGGTGGTCGTCGGTGGCACTTGGTCGCGGGACGCCCAATACTCTGCTTTGGCCGGCGGCGCAACAGGCGGAATTTACAATCAGAAAGTCATGATGGTCCGGTCCGCATCAGTCCACGGCCTGACCTGGTTGTTGAGTTTCGAGCGTGACGCCTGTGTCGGTCAAGATATGTGCATATCGCTGTGTGGATATCGCAGGGCTCGTCGGGAGCGGGGACGCCGGCCCTGATCAGGGGGGGGTGAAGCGCGGCGTGCGATGGTATATGATTGATCGATGCGTACCTTTGCCTCCATCGCCATCGGCCTGCTGATGTTCGCTACCATCGCCGTACTGTTCGCCGGCCTGATCGGCATGGTCCGGGGCAACAGTGGCGCCGCCTCGAACAAGCTGATGCGCTACCGGGTGCTGCTACAGGGCGCGACATTGCTTTTGCTGGTCATTTTCATGAGCCTGCTGCGCTCCTGAGCCGGCCGGCCGACCCGGCTTGACCCCAATTGGCGCACCCCTTTAGGTGCCCGCCATGAGCACCGCATCCCCTTCCGAGATCTCCTCCGCGGCCCAGAGGGCCCAGGTCCTGGCGCAGGCCCTGCCCTATCTGCGCCGCTATGCCGGCGCCACCGTGGTGGTGAAATACGGCGGCCACGCGATGGGCGACGAACACCTCGCTCTGGAATTCGGCCGTGACATCGCACTGCTGAAGCAGGTCGGCATCAACCCGGTCGTGGTGCACGGCGGCGGGCCGCAGATCAACGCGATGCTGAAACGACTGGCGATCCAGTCAACCTTCATCGACGGCCTGCGGGTGACCGACGCCGCCATGGTCGAGGTCGTGGAAATGGTCCTCGCCGGCACGGTCAACAAATACGTCGCCGGCCTGATCACCAAGGCGGGCGCTCTGGCGGTCGGCGTCTGCGGCAAGGACGGCAACATGATCCTGGCGCGCAAGCTGACCCGGACCAAGGTCGACCCCGACTCCCATATCGAGCGCGCGCTCAATCTCGGCTTCGTCGGTGAACCGGCCGCGATCGATGTCCGCGTGATCCATGCGCTGACCGGCGGCGGCCTGGTACCGGTGATCGCTCCGGTGGGCGTGGACGCGGATGGGCAGACCTACAACATCAACGCCGACACGGTGGCCTCGGCGGTGGCGGGCGCGCTGCATGCGGAGCGGCTGCTGATGCTGACCGATGTGGCGGGCGTGCTGGACAAGCAGAAGAACCTGATCGAGACGCTGACTGTGAGCGAGGTGCGGGATCGGATCGAGGACGGTACGATCACCGACGGCATGATTCCGAAAGTGGAATGTTGCGTCGACGCGGTTCGGCAGGGGGTGAAGGGCGCGGTCATCCTCGACGGCCGCGTGCCGCATGCCTGTCTGCTTGAGTTGTTCACCGAGGCCGGGCCTGGGACTTTGGTACGGCGGTAGATTCTTCGCGAACCACGTAGATCGGAATGCGGATTAAGCCTCGAAGCCGCCACGCTCGCTGATCGCCATTACATCGCGTGCGCCATGCAACATGCGGACGATGACAATCGCGTCCGCCAATGGCCGATAATAACTGGCAAAAGCGCCATGGAACGTCACGCGCGGGCCAGGGCCGAGTTGCTCCCGTCTGGGCGCCGCGAGAGGAAAATGCCGAACGGGCTCGAACGCCACCTCGATTTCGCGAACATAGCGATCAGCGACGGCCTCGGACGCTTCGACGGACAGCCACGCCCAAATTTCGGCGAGATCAGCCTCAGCCGCATGGGTCAGGCGGAGCGGGAGCGGCTCGCTGATAATTTTTTCCCTCGTTCGATGATGCGCCCAGAGTCGAAGTCTCTCACACGGCCTTCGGCGAGGTCAGCCAGTCCCTTGTCGATATCGGCCTTGAGCGCCGTGAGTTCTTGCAACTGCAGCGCGCGCTTCATCTTCCAATCGCGCAGTGCTTCACGCACGACCTCACTGGTTGACGCGTAATCTCCGCCCTCAACAGCGCCTTTGACCACAGAGGCCATTTCGGACGGAAGGGTGATCGTGAGTCGCTCGATCCCGGCCATGGCGATCCTCCAGTTCAGTTGTCATACTAAATCATACTCTTGAGGCAAAATACAAAATGACCACGATGCAGGCATCCATCCAAACCACTTCCCTTGTCGCCCGCCGGTTCACGCCCGGGCGGTCCTCAATTGCTGCCGGCGCGATTGAGGTAAAGACCGAACCAAACCCAGATGGCACTTGGCGGGTAACCGCGATTTTTCCGATGTTTGGCGTCTGAACGATCCTGCGCGGGCCGCCCCAGTCGGTGACACGCTTCTCCGGCGAGTGCTTCGCTGATCCACGTTCCTCCCTGTTTCGCACCAGATTCATGCACCGCGATAGCCCAATGATTTCAAGGCCTCGAGTTTGGTGCACTTTTCTTGAATTGTGCGCGGACATCGTCTTCAATCTTTATGATTTTGGGTATCCACCACGCGAGGGTGACTCACCCAACCGAATTGGCATGGCGCGAGACGCCCTATCCATTTCTCTTTTGCTCATGCCAAACTCCGGGGACGCGATGTCAGCCGGACATGCTTGTCTCGACGGTGCCGACGCCGGAAAATTCCACGCGAACTCGATCGCCCGGCGTGATCAGGAACTGCCGGACGAAGGAGCCGGTCATGACCATCTCGCCAGCCTTCAGCGAGCGCCCGTACTCGGCAAGTTTCGTCGCCAGCCAGACCAGGGAATTCAGCGGGTTCCCGAGCACCGCGTCGCCGGTACCGGTCCCAACCGTCGTTCCGTTGATTCGCACCGTGCAGCCCACTTGTTCAAGCTCTGGGGGCAGCGCTGTTGGTCCCCCGAGAATACAGGTCTTTTGCTGGCCGTTATCGGCCAGGGCCAGAGAAATCTGCTGTATTGGGCCGCGGTTTTCGATGATTTCCAACGCCGGGTGCACCTGCCCCACCGCAGCGCGCGCGGTAGCGATATCGGAGCATGGACGTAGATCGCGCGCCAACCGCATGCAGAGTTCGGATTCGAAGGCGGGCTGGATCAGCGAGGCGGGCGCGAAGATATGGCCGGAGGGCAGTTCCTGCAGCACGCAGGCAAACAACGGTTCATGAAAGCCGAGTTGTTGCTGGATCGCCTTAGCCGTCAGACCAACCTTCCAGCCGATCTGCCGTTCTCCGGCGGAGACACGGCGCGCAACCAGTCCAAGTTGGATACGGTAGGCTTGATCGATATCGAGCTTGTCGTACCAATCGCGTGGGAAATATTCGCCGCGTTGTCGGGCTTGCCAGAAGCTCTCAACCGCTTTTGCTTCGTCGAATGCCATGCGCGGGGTTCTCCCATGCCGTTCTGGCGCGGTAGACAGCCATGAACCAGTGAACCAATCACTCATACCCAATGGTATGAATATCTACTAACTAGCATGCGATTGCCTTTGGGTCAATGTAAGCCCCTGCGCCAACTTGATTCCCGGTGCGGGGATCAGGCCTCACGACGTCGCCGACCGCGTCGGAAGTTTGCAGACGCGTGGAACGCCGGTTATGCTGAATTCGAGCCGGGCGGACAGGCCGCCGAATGGTGGGAGTTTCAGCCAATAGGTCGGTGACCGGGAGAAACGCTGTTGGTCTGAACCATGAACTAATTCCCAGGGGCTGTCGATGACTGAAACTCTGACTGGCGGATGCGCATGCGGTAAGTTGCGGTATGAGTGCGACGAAAAGCC
>CALFNB010000083.1 GCA_937902425.1 uncultured Acetobacteraceae bacterium
TGACACTGGCGCGGCCGCACTGGCCGAGCCGCTCGCGTGCGTCTGCCACTCGCTGCTCGAACCGGCCGTGCTGCGTGAGGGACAAGAAGTCCTCGTCGCCGGGCCTGGACCAATCGGACTGTTGGCGGCACAAACGGCGCGTGCGCGTGGATGCCGGGTGCATGTTCGAGGGGCCGCCCGCCTGGCCGCCCGCCTGGCCGCTGCGGTGCGAATGGGATTCGAAACGAGCACGACCGGCGATCCGGCGCCGGAGGCGGATGTTGTTGTTGAGTGCTCCGGCAACGAGAGCAGTATCGCGACATGTCTGGCCGCGGCCCGCCGAGGCGGGCGTTATGTGCAGATCGGTATCGCGCGCAAGCCTGTTACGGTGCCAATTGACCTGGTGTGTTTCCGTGAATTGACCGTCACCTCCGGATCCGCCAGCACACCTTCGTCGTGGCGGCTGGCGCTCGAGTTGATTGCCAGTCGCGCGGTGCGGCTGGAGCCGCTGGTGTCAGCCGTCATGCCAATCGCCCGCTGGAATGAGGCCTTCGCGGCAGCCCGCGCGAGTGAGGTGATCAAAGTATTGCTTGATCCCCGGTGATACCAACCGGTCGCCTCGTTCGTCATGGCCTGGTCGAGCCGTATGGGCATCAAGATAGCGTCCTGGTGGGGACGGAAAACCGCGGAAGCAGGCCGGCACGGCGGATGCCGCTACAACGCCGGAGGCGGCCTTTTAACCTGGCGATATCACCGTTGCGGAACCCGCGGCCCGTTGCCTATCCTATCCTCCGGATGGGTGGATCAGCCATTCATCCGGGGAATACCGGGTTAATGAGCACCGAAAGTTAATCGCGGCGGAGTGAGGGCGTGGACAAAACGCGATTTCGTATCGTGTTGAGCAACGCGAAGGCGCTTGCCCGTCAGATCCTGCCATCGCCAGCAAGCAAACGACTTCGACAGCTTTGGCATGGCGCGCGAGGTGCAAGAGATTGGCTCACCGCCTTCGTGATGGGGCTATTCTACGTTGGAACAGGCTTTGGACTGCCAAAGGTATTAATTTTCTTTGGGTATGCGCCTGGTGACGACCTGCTGTGCACCGCCGTGCTGCGGGAGCTTCGCGAACGCGGTCAGGACAAACTGTTGATGATTTCGAACCACCCGGGATTATTCGTCAATAATGACGATGCGACTTATGTTCGCGCCGTAACGGGACAGCATCTTGCCGCCGGCTCGGATCCCGCCCTCTACCGCCAATTCGCGCGCATCTGGAGAGGCGATTTCAAAAAGATCATATACGCGCCGTTTGATGGAATGGATCGCAGTGAGCCACCGTCACGTCATATTGTTGCTAACATGTGTGCAAGCGCGGGCATCACGGGTTCGGTATCGGTCAGGCCTTATCTTCAATTAACCGACGATGAGAAGGGACATGCGGCCTGGGCTGCCGATCGAATAGTGATCCAAAGCAGCGGGATGGCCGCGCTCAGGCCGATGGCGAATAAGCAATGGTATCCCGAGCGCTTCCAGGCGGTCGTTGATGCGCTACATGGTGAGTTGCGGTTCATTCAGTTAGGCGCGTTCACCGATCCGGCACTGCGAAACGCCGAAGATTATCGTGCTGTTACCAGCATTCGGGAGGCCGCGGCTATCCTGCATCATGCGCGATTGTACGTCGGCACCGTGGGCTTTCTGATGCATCTCGCGAGAGCCGTCGAGTGTCCGGGCGTGATCGTATTTGGGGGACGCGAAGCGCCCTGGCAATCCGGCTATGTCTGCAATTTCAATCTCTTTTCCGCGGTCCCTTGCGCGCCTTGTTGGCGCTTCAACACGTGCGACTTTGATCGCAGGTGCATGAGCGATATCTCCGTGGGCGACGTCGTCTCGGCCATAAGGCAGATGGTGGACAGGCCACGCGGCCCGCTCGCGGTCCAGACGGTCGAGATCCCCAAAATCCCTGACTTCAGTCCACCAATGGAGCCGCCTCACACCTGAGGGTAGTCAGCAACGGGACTCTGCCGCAATCTGGTTCGTGACCGTCAGCGGGCATCAGAGACATTCATTTCATGATGCCGCCAGCACCGCGTTCCAGACGGACCAGCGGACAGGTAAATCGCACCAAAGCCGTTTATATCATGCTCTGACGCTGTTATAAGTATCTCAATCTGCCGGACAAATGGCGACCGGCTTCACGTCGAAGGTACTCCACTGTCGTTTGGACACGTTTGACGATGGGTCTGGCCGCCTCCGCGATGGCCTCATGCGGGGAGAGAACACAGTGAGAGTGGGGACCATTCGAATAACATTCGATGACGCCAGACCGGCTATCGCATTGATGCCTTCCTTCCGCGCCCAGGTCGTGCCACTGCCGCCGATGCACCAGTTCCGGTCGACGAATCCTTCAGTGACCTCGTGGAACGGAGCTTTGTGGATGACCGTGCGCGCGCTCAACTACTACATCGATTTCTACGACCCGGCAGCGGTCAAGTACGTCCATTTTCAGAGATCCTCCTCCGGGGAGCCGCTGCTTCGAACGCGCAATCTCCTCGTCCGCCTCGACCCGTCGCTTAATCCTGACATTGTCGCGGAGATCGCCGCGCCCGCTGACTGGCCCGAACCTCGTTTCACAACCGTCCTCGGGATGGAGGACAGCCGATTGTTCAACTGGGACGGGGCGCTTTGGTGCGTGTCCAGTGTCCGCGAGTTGCATCCGGAGGGGATGGGGCAAATGATGCTCTCGCGCATCGAAGGCACAGGCACGATCACGCCGCGATTCGCGGACTGGCGCGTCCTCGACCCGGGCGGGGTTCCCCGCGACGAGAAGAACTGGATGCCGCAGGTCACGCCGGAACGACTGCGCTTCGTATATACCGTGGATCCAACGAGAACGCTCGATGACGCCGGCGCCACACGTTCAGTGCATCCTAAGCTCTTCACTGAAAGTAACGTCATGCGGGGTGGATCAGCATTCATTTGCTTCGAGGGCGGCTGGCTCGGTCTGGTGCACGAACTCGTCAACGACGGTACGCTCAGGTATTATTACCACCGCTTCGTCTGGTTGGACACGGACAATTCGCTGCGCCGCCTGAGCGGCCGCTTCTTCTTCACCAAGGTAGGCTTCGAATTTGGCGCTGGGCTGTGCTGGTCGCCGGACGGCACGCAGCTTGTGATGAGCTACGGTGTCGACGATCAGACCTGCAACATCGCGGTCGTCGACCCGGCTGAGGTCGCCGCGATCCTGAGCGACGCGCATCCGACATTCGCGGGTTCGGCCGATTTCCTGTCCATGCGCTGAAGCAGTCGTATGCCACGAACACGGCCGCGACCGAACCTGCTCGCCAATGGCTAAACGCGCCCGCCGGCCGGCGGGGAACGATATGCCGCCCCGCCTGGCACCGCGGTCTCAAGGTTCGCGATCTCACGGCCGCGCGTCTCCGGGAGCGTCAGCAGCATGACGATCATCAGCAGATGCGCCAAGGTTCCGAACAGCGCGATCGCGGCGCCAAGCGGCATGACCGCCGTCGCGAAGCCGACCGCGGTCATGAATACCGCGCCGACCGCCCTGCCCGCGTTGTAGCAGAAACCACTGCCGGTGCCGCGGATGGCGGTCGGGTAAAGTTCGGTCATGTACGGGCCCATCGGCGAGAACTTGATCTGGATCGCTATGTTGAGCGGCATCCCGAGGAGCAGGAAACCGGTGTCGCCGACCGGCGCGTACAGATAGACGAGCACCATGATGATCGTCGTGACGCCTGAGATCATAAATGTCCATTTTCGACCGATCGCGTCGGCCAGATAGGCGCCGAGCACGAATCCGATCAGCGCCCCGACTGATTGAACCGCGACGTAGAGCCCGGTGCCGGAGGCGGACAGATGGCGCACCGTGCGCAAATAGGTCGGCATCCAAAATCCGATCGCCCAACCACCGCCCTGCGCGCCCATGGCCATCAGCGACAATTTTATCGTCAGCCACAGATACGGGCCGCGGAACACCGACAACAAATGTCCGAGACCGGGCTGGGTGCCGCGGTTGGCGCGCCGTCCGGCGAAGGCGTCCGATTCCGGAACGCCGCGGCGGATCCAAAGGACAGACAGCGCGGGCAGGATGCCAACCCAGAACAAGATTCGCCACGCGATCGCTTCGGGCAGAACGGCGTAAAGGCCGGCGAAGACGAGCGCCCCGAGGCCTACACCGACGGCACCGCCGGTCTGCACGAAACCCATCCCGCGGCCGCGGTACTTGTCGCGGATGACCTCGCCCAACAATACCGCGCCGGTCGCCCACTCACCGCCGAACCCAAACCCGTGCAGGCCGCGCAGGATGAGCAGTTGCTCGAAATTCTGCGCGAAGCCGCACAGGAAGGTGAAGACCGAGTACCACAGGATCGTGATCCGCAGCATGCGCACGCGGCCAAAGCGGTCGGCGAGCGTGCCGGCAAACCAGCCGCCGAACGACGCGGTGACGACCGTAACGGTGCCGATCGTGCCGGCGACGCCGGTCGAAACGCCCCAGAGCGCGATGACGGTCGGGACGACATAGCTGTAAGCCTGCTGGTCGAACCAGTCCAAGGTCCAGCCGCCCCAGCAGGCAAGCATCGTTTTGCGCTCGCGTGAGGTCAGGTCGCGCAACCAGGCCAACATCGCGTTTCCTCTCCTTCCCTGTTCTTTCGGCCGATCCGCTGATTTATCGGCGTGCTGATTCCGGCGATGCCGCCCGATCATTCCGGGATCATGTCGCTCGCTGTTCCGACGTGGTGTCGCCCGGTTGAGGCGTCCCTGCTGGCGGTCGGACTTTGACGCGTATCGGTTCGGTGGTCAATTCTTGCGGGTTGATCGTGATCGCATTCGTCACGGACCGCTGCGCCGGGGTCCCTTTTTGACGCCGATAAGGGGTCCTTTTTGCGAGCCGATTGACACCGGTTCTCATCGAGATCTGGTCGATTACGGTGACGGCATGGCTCCATCGCGGTGGACATGCTTCTGTCTTTGCGAATTTGTCCGGAACGTCTGATGCTGAAGTGCTCAGACCGGTTTCCGATCTGGTTGAATCGCCTCCCGCGCCTGGTTGGAATCGGAACTGACCTGGGATTCTCTCCTGACCCCCAAACCAAGAGGATCGTATGCCAACCGCATTCTCTCTCGGTCGTCGCGAATGCGTGATAGATGCCGTCGAGTCGGGTGTATCCCGCCGCTGCGGTGCCGATGTGTTCAAGGTCAGCGTCAGCACGGTGACCGGTGGGATCCAACAGCGTCAGATTTCAGGCGGGCGACGCCCCGACACGAGAACTTACGCCTGAATGGATGTCGGCCATCAGACTGCGGATGTCGTACTGGTAGCGCCATTCAGGGTACAGCGACTGAAACTTCGCAACATCGCTGATCCACCAAATATGGTCCCCGGTCCGATTGTGATCAGAATAACTGTAGTTCATCGGGCGGCCGGTCAATTCCTCCGCCATGGCGATGGCTTCCAGCATCGAGCAGTTCGAATGGCGACCGCCACCGATATTGAATACCTCGCCCGCCACCGGTCGCTGGAAATAGGCCCAGAACGCTTCAACAAGGTCCCGTGCGTGAATGTTGTCGCGCACCTGTTTGCCCTTGTAGCCAAACACCTTATACGGCTGGCCCGTCATGGCGCAGCGCATCAGATACGCCAGAAATCCATGGAGTCGCGCACCGGAATGACCTGGTCCTGTCAGACATCCGCCACGGAAGCACACAGTTCGCATTCCAAAATAGCGTCCGTATTCCTGCACCAAGACATCCGCTGCGACCTTCGAAGCACCAAACAGGCTATGCAAACATTGATCGATAGGCATTTCCTCAGGAAATCCCCGCGTTGCCCACTCGTGGCTCGGGGACAGCTCAAAGCGGGTCTCAAGTTCAATCAGGGGCAGGTGGTTTGGCCGATCACCATAAACCTTGTTAGTGCTGACGAAGATGAACACCGCATTAGGCACGTGTTTTCGGGTGGCTTCCAGCATGGTCAGCGTGCCATTGGCATTGACGCTGAAGTCAGTGACGGGATCTCGGACGGCCCAGTCGTGAGAGGGCTGTGCCGCGCAATGAATTACGGCCGCGACCTCACCACCGTAGCGGCTGAAGATGTTCCCAACTTCCTCCGCGTTTCTGATATCGACGGCATTGTGACTATAACCGGCGGACTTCTCCAGCAACTGAACCTGCCACCGCGTACTCGCGTCGGGACCGAAGAATTGGCTCCGCATATCGTTGTCGATGCCGACTACGTCCAATCCCTTTTCAAGGAATAGTCTCGACGTCTCGGCTCCAACAAGGCCCCCTGATCCGGTTACGATCGCGACTGACATCAGATCTTCGCTTTATTCAATCTCTGGTTGTCCATCGATCAACTGCACACGTTAATCGCGACGCAAACTCAGGCGCGTTATGTGCCGCTCCAGGACCTCGCGTCAATTTCAATCTGCGTTAAGCGTGTGAAACAGCACCGAAGTGGGATCCCTGTCGAAACTGTAAGAGGGGCAAAAGTGTGGGCAGATTTCGAAGATTTAGCAATAATTACGTCC
>CALFNB010000084.1 GCA_937902425.1 uncultured Acetobacteraceae bacterium
CCAGCGCCGGCATCAACGGCAAATGCTCATGCCAAAAGCTGAACACGGCGGGCGAACCGGCACCATGCGGCGCGAAATTTTCGGCGCCATCGATTGTCCAGCGGTTGGTATGCAGGATCAGCCATAAATAGCGTCCAATCAGCCGTGGCAACAAATACTGGACCGGGCGCGACCGCAACAGCGATTTCATTGGCGCGGCGGTAGCATACGAGCCGGAACCAGGGGAAGACGGCCTCCCGTTTTCGGGGCGGCGGACCCGGCCAGACTGCCGACACCACCACGTGTGCGGGGAAGACGGCCTCCCAGGTTCGGGGCGGCGGACCCAGTTCGCTGTCAACCGCCGCGGTCGTGGCGCGCTGTCATTGCCTGGTCTGGTCCGGCCCTGCCCGCCGCGCGAGGACTGAAAACGGGGAATCCTCGTCGTCATCGTCGATCGTGGGCACCGTCGCGCCATCGATCCGGGGATAGGGGTCCAGCGCCAGCCCGAGTTGCTCGGCGGTCGCCTCGCCCAGGTCGATGGTGCCTGCTTCATAGGGGATTTCGTCGGGCAGATCGGGATTGGGATCCTCGCGTTCTTCACCGGCGGGCACGAAGCGGATCTCGAATTCGTCGTCGACCGGTGTTTCGAATTCTTCGGCGGAGGCGACACAGACTCGTGTGACCTCGGCCCGCAGGCGACCTTCGGCGAAAACCGAAACACCGTCGTCTTCGAGGGTCAGGTTGAAGAAACACTCAAGCGACTGAATGGCGGGAAGGTCCATCCGGGCCGCGACCGCGGCGCACTCCTCCTGGGTCGCCCGCACCACGATGGCGTGCCCCTCTCGGCCAAGCTTCGCCACGGAAACCGGGCGGGACAGCTCGGTTGTCATCGGCTTGCCTCCTCCGCGGACAGAAACGCGACCGTGCCGCTCGCCAGGGCCTTCAGGCTCTGCGTGGCGAGGCGCGTCTCCTGGGCCAGGACCACGCGCCGAAGTGCCTCCGTCGAGCCGCCCGATGGCGGGTCGCCGCGCCAGACGTTGCGGTCGAGCGCCGCGTCAAGCGCCATCATGTCGCCAGCGTTCATGGCCGCCGCATACGCCGCGGCGCGGCCGTGAAACGCCTCCCACATCACCCGAACCTTGCGGCCCACCGACAGGTCGCCGACGCCCATTTCCCGCAGATTGACATCCATGTCACTGAACATCGCGTCGAACACCGCCTGCGCCAGCGCCGGCCCCGGCGATGGGTCGGTTTTCAACCGCTGGATCAGCAGAAATACGTGCAGCCCGACCATGTCGAACCGTCCGTCCAGCGTGTCGGGCACGCCAAGATCGGTGTAAAGGAACGGCTCCCGGGCCGCCGCCACGGCCGCGCCATAAAGTTCGAACCCCACGCGTTCGTGCCGGCCGCGCCGTATCAGGCTCAGCAATCCCACAAATCTCTCCTTTAACCCCGTACCCGGAAAGCCCCCGTGGGGCATCCTCGGGCAAGCAATCCGCGAGGACGGCCGACCCGCCCGGGCCATCGGCCGATTGACACGGGATCGGCCCACATCCCATACGCCATCCCGCGTGCCCGGGTCCACCCGCGGACGTTACTCCCGCCATCAGGGAACCTGCCGCGTGCCACAAGTTTTCGCCCATTTTTTCCGCCCGCGTGTTCACCGCACGGCGGCCGTGCTCGCGCTGTGCCTGTCCATGACGGCCTGCGGCTGGATCCTTCCGCCGCCGCAAACCCGCGGCAACAGGGTTGAAGCCGAGCAATTGAAGGAACTGGTCCCTGGCACCTCTACCAAGGCCGATGTCACGGCGCTGATTGGCTCGCCCACGCAAAAGGCGACGTTCGATGAGAATTCCTGGCTCTACATTACCGAGACCACGCGACCGCGGGTTGGCCAGACCCTCGGTGTTCTCGATCAGGGAGTCGTCGTGCTGAACTTCGACGATCGCGGCGTGCTGACGAACGTGAAGACCGTGACAAAGGATGATGCCGCGTCGGTCGCGGTTGCCGCGCGCACCACACCATCGCCGGGCACCGAGGCATCCTTCATGCAGCAGCTTCTGGGTAATATCGGCAGGTTCAACCCGGCGGGCACCAGCGGGTTCAGCGGTGGCGGCGGCGCGCCATCGTCCGGCGGCGGCGGCCTCTGATACCAGTGGCCCTTGATCTTGACTCGTGAAGCCTTGCCCGAATCCCCTGTCCATGAGTCGCTGCGTTCGACGTTCAATTCATGGAGTA
>CALFNB010000085.1 GCA_937902425.1 uncultured Acetobacteraceae bacterium
AACCGGGGCCACGATGGATGGTCCATTGATAACGGAGAAGCCTCATGAAAGTCGGCTGGCCCTCAACATGTTAAGCCAGGCCGGCCGGCCCGATGCGGCGGTCGTGTCCGAACACATGGCGATGGGCGATCTGGTGGAACCGCTCGGGTTCGATTCGCTGTTTGCTCTCGAGCATCACTTCACTGGCTACGCGATGTCACCATCACCCAGTCAGTTGCTGGCTTACTATGCGGGCAGGACGAAGCGGATCACTCTGGGCACGGCGGTGATCGTGCTGCCCTGGCATGATCCCATCCGTGTCGCCGAAGAGATCGCGCTGCTCGATATCATGTGTGGCGGACGCTGTGTTTTCGGCTTTGGCCGTGGCGCCGCCAGCGTGGAATATGAAGGATTTCGAATCGACCAGGGTGAGGCTCGCGCACGCTTCATCGAGGCGGCAAAAATCATTCAACGCGCCCTGAGTCAGGAGAGCTTCGAGTTCAAGGGGGAATATTATCAAATTCCCCGCACCGCGATCCGGCCACGGCCGATCTCGCATCCGGAACGGCGGTTCTACGGCACGGCGGTCAGTCCGGAATCCGTCGACGTCATGGCGCGGCTCGGCTTTTCCATGCTGGTCATCATGCAGAACGAATGGTCGAAAGCGGCCGCCGATATTCACCGTTTCAACGCTGTCGCCGCGGCTGAGGGGTTCCGGCCTCGGCCGCCGATGATCCTGACCAATGTGTCGGTCGCGGAAACCCGGTCCGAGGCGAAGGAACGCGCGACCGAATACCTTGGGCGCAAGTGGGATTCAATTGATGATCATTACCATTTCTCGGATGGCCATCTGAACGTCGTGAAAGGCTACGAGTCCTATGACAAGGTGGGCACGACCTACGCCAGGATGAAAGATCCGGCACGCCGTGCGAAGGCGACTGACTTCTATGTCAGCATTCAACTCGTTGGTACGCCGGACGATTGCATCCAGAAGCTGGAGGAATTGCAGGCTCTGACCGGACTTGACCACCTGATCACCGAGTTTTCATTCGGCGGTCTGCCACATGAGGAGGCAGAGCTGAACATGCGACTCTTCGCCGACAAAGTTCTGCCCGTGCTGCGGCACGATCCGCTGTTCGCCAGGCCACCGAGGGTGTTGAAGTCCGCTGTGGATACCGCGGCTGAAAACGTGTTCGCACCGGCCTGATGGCCTGGGGACATCGCCCGGAGCCCTAAAACAGCGACAACTGTGTCTCCTGCTTGCCCGCCTTCTGCCCCGGGACGGCGAATTGCGAGCAATCCAGTCCCTCGCGCGCCTCATCCAGTCCCCACTGCCGCGCCGCGCGGGCGAAGCGCCGCGACAGCAAGTCCGCGTACGGTCCGCTGCCGGAGAACCGATGCCCGAACCGCGCATCGTTCAGCCCACCGGCGCGCGTGTCGCGGATCAGGTTCAGCACATGCTTCGCCCGGTCCGGGAAATGTTCATGCAGCCACGCCTCGAAGATCGTCTTCAGTTCGTGCGGCAACCGCAACAGAATGAACGAGGCATGGCGGGCGCCCGCTCGCGCGCCCGCTTCCAGCAGCTTCTCCATCTCCGCGTCGTTCAAACCGGGGATCATCGGGGCGGTCAGGATGCCGGTGGGCACGCCCGCCCGGGTCAGTTCCTCGATCGCGTGCAGCCGCCGCGCCGGGATGGCCGCCCGCGGTTCCATGACCCGCGCCAGTCTTGGGTCCAATGTCGTCACCGACAAATACACCCGCACGAGGCCGCGTTTCGCCATCGACGACAGAATGTCCAGATCCCGCAGCACGCCCGCCGATTTCGTGACGATGCCGACCGGGTGGTTGAATTTATCCAATACCTCCAGCACCGTCCGGGTCAGTTTCAGGGTCCGCTCGACCGGCTGATACGGGTCGGTGTTCGAGCCCAGAGCCATCACTTTCGCCACGTAGCCGGGCTTGCGAAGCTCCTTCTCCAGCAGCACACCAACTTCCGGTTTGAAGATCAGCTTCGTTTCGAAATCCAGGCCGGGTGAATAGCCGAGATAGGCATGCGTCGGCCGCGCGTAGCAGTAGACGCAGCCGTGCTCGCAGCCGCGATACGGATTGACCGCGCGGTCGAACCCCAGATCGGGCGAACTGTTCCACGCGATCACCGATTTCGTGGCGTCCTTGATCAGCGTGGTGGCGAGCTTCACCGGCTCCTCGATCTCCCCGGTCAGAGTGTCCCAGCCGTCGTCGAACGGACTGACCACCGAGGACGAGAACCGGACGGCCGGATTGGTGACCGCGCCGCGGCCGCGATGGGCGCCGGACGGCATCCGCGCCGACGGTTCCGGCTCCGGCACGCCGGCCTTATCCAACGCGGCGACAGCGTCCCGGTCTGTTGAGTTCCAGTCCTTGTCACGTTCAGCGAGTTCCGGCATGGTCCGTTCCCCGTGTGTTCACCCGTCATAACATCGCGAAATGAAGTCCCAACGTCAAGAACAAAACGTGAAAGTTACCACCATCGTCCCCACGCTGAACGCCGCCGCGACGTTGCCCGCGACCTTGGCGGCGCTCGGCCCGCTGGGCGAAATCATCGTCGCCGATGGCGGCAGTGACGACGATACGGTGGCGATGGCCCGGAAATCCGGCGCGCGCGTGGTCGTCACGGCAAGCGGCAGGGGCCAGCAACTCGCGGCGGGCATCGCGGCGGCGACGGGCGAGTGGCTGCTGCTGCTGCACGCGGACACGAGGCTCACGTCCGATTGGCGGTCCGAGTCTGAACGACACATGCGGGACCACCCGGACAAAGCCGCGTATTTCCGCTTCGTGCTGGACAGTGCCGATCCCAGGGCGCGCCGGCTGGAACGACTCGTCGCATGGCGGTGCCGCGCGCTCGCCTTGCCTTATGGCGACCAGGGGCTGCTCATCCACCGGGACATTCTGCGCCTCGCCGGCGGAATGCGGCCGCTGCCGCTGATGGAGGATGTCGATCTGATCCGCCGGCTGGGCCGAAGCCGGTTGGTCGGGCTGACCGCCGGCGCGGTGACCTCCGCCGCCAAATGGGAGCGCGATGGGTGGTATCGCCGGTCCTGCCGTAATCTGCTGTGTTTGTCGCTGTGGCGTCTCGGAGTACCACCAGCCCGGATCGCCCGGATTTACGGATGAAGGATACCGTCGTGGTGTTCGCGCGCGCACCTCGGCTGGGGACCGTCAAACGGCGGCTGGCCAAGGACATCGGCGACCGCGCCGCGCTGCGGTTTCACACCCGGACGTTGATCCGGTTGTTGCGCGGTTTGCTGCGGGATCGGCGGTTTCGCACCGTGCTCGCGCTGACCCCGGACGGCGCCAGGGACCGGTTGCCGGTCAAGGTCGCGCGCGTCGCTCAGGGTCGGGGTGACATCGGGCAACGCATGGACGCGGCTTGCCGGGCGTACCGGAAAGGCAACGTCGCCATCGTCGGCAGCGACATCCCGGACGCCAATGCCGACGATCTCCGCGCCGCGTTTCGGACTTTGGGCCGTTACGACGCGGCGTTCGGACCGGCGGAGGATGGCGGCTATTGGCTCGTGGCGCTGGGTCCGCGGCGGCCCGCGCAACCTTTTGACAAGGCGCGCTGGTCTACGGAACACGCGCTGGCGGACACGCTGCGGAACTTCCGCGGCCGTCGCGTCGCGCGAATTCGGATGCTACGGGATGTCGATACCGCTTGCGACCTGCCCATGCATTCGCGACGATCCAGGCTGACGGGACCAAGCTGACCGGAGGAGGACGAGACACGATGACCTGGCCCACCCAACAAGGCATTTGGCGCGGCGGAAACCTGACTTTGCGCTCCGGCGCCGTGCTTTCCGACACGCTGTTGTCCTGGAAAGCGCACGGCACGCTGTCGGAGGCGAAGGACAACGTCATCGTCTATCCGACCAGTTACGGCGCCCGGCATCCGGACCTGGAGTGGCTGATCGGACCGGACGGCGTCCTCGACCCCACGCGCTATTTCATTGTGATCATGGATCAGTTCGGCAACGGGCTGTCGTCCTCACCCTCGAATACGCCGGATTATCCAACCCTGGTGACAGTCCGCGATAATGTGGATGCGCAGCGTCAGGCGCTGACGGAACTTTTCGGCATCGACCGCGTCGCGTGTGTTTATGGCTGGTCGATGGGTGCCTTGCAGGCCTATCACTGGGCCGCGCTGTTTCCCGACGCCGTCGAACGGATCGTGGTCAATTGCGGTGCCGCTCGCACCGCGGTGCACAACCAGGTGTTTCTCCGGTCATTAATGGCGACATTGGAAGCGGCGCCGCAACATATCGGCAATGGGAGGTTTTCCTGCGAGCCTCGCGCCGCCAAGCGCGCGTTTGGCCGCATTTATGCCGCGTGGGCGCTCAGTCAGGATTTCTACCGCGCCAATCTGCATCTTTCGTGGAGTTCCAAGCCCAACCTCGGCTCGCCGGACCTGGACACTTTCCTTCGCACGGATTGGGAGGATCGCTTCGGCGCGGCGCCGGCGGCTAATCTTTACGCCCAGTTGATGACGTGGGATGCGGCGGATATCAGCGCGAACGAGATGTTCGAGGGCGATCTGGAACGGGCCTTGCGCGCGATCAAGGCGCATGTGCTACTGATGCCCGGCGAAACCGACCTCTATTTCCGCGTCGCCGACAACAAGCTTGAGTTGCCGTTGCTGGCGCATGCGGAATTGCGGCCGATTCCGAGCATCTGGGGTCATCGTGCCGGCAATCCGGTGCTCAACCCCGAGGATGCGAACTTCATCAGCACCGCCGTGCGGGACTGGCTCGCGCGGGGAGCAGCCTGACCTGGGATCCCCGAACGGAGAGAGACATGGCCGTATCGATCACGCGCTGCAATCCAACCACCGTACGCCAGCCGACAGGCTATACCCACGCCATCGAGATCCGCACTCCGGAGCGTTGGCTGGTGATTTCCGGTCAGGTTGGCATGGCGTTGGACGGTACGGTTCCCGAAACAGGCGGCGGTCAGATCGATCAGGCACTGGCCAATTTGCGCGCCGTGCTGGAGGCGAACGACATGACCGCGGCCAACATCGTCAAACTCATGGTGTTTCTGACCGATCGATCGTTGATCGGTGCGTATCGCGCCGCGCGCACCGCGCTTTTGGGTGAGCACGCGCCGGCTTCGACTTTGTTGCTGGTTTCCGGGTTGGCTGACCCTCGTTTCGTGGTGGAGATCGAGGCGGAGGCGGTGGCGTAAGTACGCCCGCCGCATCACCGGCCGGTGCGAAAACATTCGTTTCCGGCCGCGACTGAACCGGGTCTTTGGGCGTTCCCGATCTCATGGTATTTGATCTCACCGAAGTTCATTGTGACTCCTTGTATTTCGGCGTGAGACGGCGCACATGACAGATGTCGAGACACGGCCAGATGACTCGGCCTTGCGTACAGGAGACTTTGCGCCGGGCCGACCACCTTTTGTTCCCGAAAATCGCTAATTCGACAGCCGGCTGCTTCGCCGGTGCACAAACCTATGTTTCTGAAAGGGCTTCTCATGCCTACTGGGACCGTCAAGTGGTTCAACACCCAAAAGGGCTTCGGCTTCATCGCACCAGATCAAGGTGGGCCGGATGCGTTCGTTCATATCAGTGCCGTGGAGCGCGCCGGATTGCGTGACCTGCGCGAAGGCCAGAAAGTGGACTTCGAACTGGTATCTGACCGCAAGAGCGGCAAGATGTCCGCTGACAACCTCAAGGTTCATCCCTGATAACGATCTCGCCGATGTCGCGGCCTTCGGGCCGTCGACATCGCGCGGTGTCGCTTTGCTTCCCGCCGTGCTGAGATTGATTGACGGTGCATCGCGGACTCGCGGTGGCTGGGCGGGGAAGCGTGCGCTGATGGCTTCATGAGCCGTCGACACAACAAATACATGAGGAAATGATGGCCAAGGGGATGAACCGCGGCAACCGCGAGCCAAAAAAGCCGAAATCCAAAAAGCCGGCGGCCGGACCAGCGGTATCGCTGCTGTCGCCCAAAGGGATGTCGGCGCAGCCCGTTCTCCCGAAGAAAAAGGGTTAGGTCGCCAACAGCCCAGGCCCCTTGCGCCGGGACGGCGATGATGATTTGACCCCCTGAGCTGGCGCAGGCCGGCAATGTCAGGGAGGCGCATCATGTTGCTTTATGATTCAATCGGACCGAACCCGAAAGTCGTTCGGATGTTCATGGCGGAGCGGGGCATCAGTGGGATCCCCACTGAAACCATCGACATCCGCGCTGGCGATAATCGGCGCGAACCGTTCCTGTCGAAGAACCCGACCGGCCAGTGCCCGGCGCTGGTGCTGGATAAGGGCGCGGTGCTCGCTGAAATCACCGCGATTTGTGAATACCTCGATGAGATCGGGCCCGCTGGAACCACGCTGATCGGCAAGACAGCCGAGGAACGCGCGGAGACCCGCATGTGGTCCCGCCGCGTCGATCTCAATATCCTGGAGCCGATGGCGAACGGGTTCCGTTACAGCGACGGACTGAAAATGTTCGAAAATCGGATGCATTGCATCCCCGCCGCCGCCGCCGACCTGAAGGCGCTCGCGCAGGAAAACCTGACCTGGCTCGATGGTCAGATCGCCGGCCGTACCTACATCTGCGGGGAGCGGCTGACGCTGGCGGATATCCTGCTTTTCGTGTTCGTGGATTTCTTCGCCGGGATCAAGCAGCCGTTGAACGAGAACAATAAGAACGTCCTGGCCTGGTATGGCCGGATGAAGGCGCGCCCCAGCGCGGCGGCCTGATTAATCTCGGGCGGCCGCCAGACGGTCGTACCATTCGGTTTGCAGCGCGGGCGATGCGTGCGCGTTGGCCGGACTCGGACTGGGGACAACGAACAGCCGTGTCCGGCCGATGTGGAGCGGCTGTTCGCCCAGTACGGGCTTCGGCAAGGTCGGGGCCTGAACGCGGACGAACGGCCGATAGCCCATCATTCCCTGGAAGCATGCGATGCGCGGCTGGAACGTTGCAAGTTTCGCCGCCAGTTCGCGCGCGGCATCGGCGAACTCCCGTGGATCGAGTTCGTCCGCGCGGGCCGTTGCACGTTTCACGACGTCGGTGAAGCCGATCCCGTGATCCAGCAGCATGGCATCGTGGAACGGCTCCAGCCGATCGACAACAAGGGCACGGCGGGCAGACAGGCTGAGTGTGGACCGCGACAACGCCGGCCAGAACCTGTTCGTCTTACGTGCGAAATAATGTCCCTGGGCGACCGAATACACCGACGGATTGATCCCAATGAACACCAGATCGAGCCCGGGACGTAATAGATCGGGTAGGGTCATGTTCGCACCGTCAAGGTCGCATTAAATCGGATGCCGATCGGGTTGGCCTGAAAGCCGGAACGCTTCTTTCCGTCATGGCCGGGCTCGACTCGGCCAGCACCGCGGCGACCGATGGCCGAGTTGAGCCGGCCATGACGGAAATCGCTCTGGCCCGTCACACTCTCGGGACTGACCCGAACTTCTGCCTCAGCGAATGCGATTTTCGATTTGGCTTCCCGCGCGCGCCGACAGCTCCTCTGGTCGAGTCCTACAAGATCAACACATCTCGAATTCAGATTTGCGTCCTTGGTGTTCATCGGTTGGTTCGCCGGCCGAAAGCAAGCAAGGCTTTAACACGGGTGCGCCGGCGAAACCGGCAAAAGGAGAGGGCGAGGATCCCTTACGATGAACG
>CALFNB010000086.1 GCA_937902425.1 uncultured Acetobacteraceae bacterium
GAGGCGTGGTAGAATATTTTCATGTGGAACTGGACGCGCACGATATCCTGGTGGCAGACGGCCTGTCCTGCGAAAGCTATCTCGACATTGACGACCGCGCTGGGTTCGAGAATGGCGGGTCAGCCGTTCGGCGACACCCAAGCGCCCAACGTCTCGCCTGGGAAACGAGGGCCTGCGCCCCACTGATTGTCACGGGATCGGTGCTGGAGGCGGTGCGATCCCGATTGCTTGAGCGCGCGGTACGCATCGACGGTCCGAGCCAGCGGTCAAGGTCAAACGCCTGGGCCGCATGAAAAACCGGGACCTCGGACAGACGGCATCGCGCGTGCGATAGAAATGTTCCGTGTGTCGCATCCCGGCCAGAAAGCGTCCGCTCAGGCGGCCTCCCGCTGATCCAGCCGGTATCGAATATCGGTCAGGTGCCAGGACAACTACTCATGCATCCGCCTGACGGGAGGATCGACGATGCCGTCGAGGACCTTTCCGGAAGGTCCGGAATCCACCCAAAGCGGCGGTAGTCGGGAGGTCCGGCCCGCATCGTCGCGGTCTCCGTCACGGGTCCCGGCTTGACCCGAACCCTCCGACCATGGACAGATTATGCAGCCTACGCGCAGACGCCACCCCGGCCGACATGGATCGGAATTGCCAGCCGACTTTGGATCAAAGGCCTGTTGCCGATCCAAACACCTGGCTCGGTAGGGTACCCGCGGATATTCGGTGGCATCCATTCACCAGCAAATGCCCCCGATGTTGGGACTGTCGCCGGATCGACACCTTCAACCCTCAATTCGCAGGTGGCGCGGCACTAACCACCCGGATTTGCAACGGCCGCGCCCGCTCGACCGTCGCACTCGGTGCCTCCCGTTGGCGCCTGAGCGCACCGACCGCTTCGTTACCCATACGATTGAACTTCTCGATCAGCGGCATGATCGCTTCACGAAGCCGCTCCACATACTCGTCGGCGGCCAGACCACGAATATCCTCAGGTCGGCCGCCGTATTGCTTATTCCACCTGGCCCGCAGCGTTGGCTGACCGAATAGTTCGCTTTCGATGATCAGCGCCGTATTCCCGACGATGGACTATGGTCGGCATGCATCAGCAGCCACACGCCGACGGGCAGGCCCAGAGCACCACCGAACAAGATGGTTCACAGTGCCCGCCAGTCGATATCCCGCCGCGGCGTCCAGGTCATCGCCGCCTGGTTGGCGATGCTGCACAGGATCATGATCTGCACCTCCTGCACCGTACTGGGCACCAAATGAAACAGCATCGCGCCGCGGATCGCCGAGAACGCGAACCCGGCGATGCTGGACAGCGCCGATGCCACCGCGATCGCGCCCATCGCCATGCCGTCAGGCGCATGGAAGAACGGGCCGGCGACCGCGCAGGCCAAAGCGGCGGCGGTCAACGGCAGCACCGAACCTCCGGACCGCGCCATTTGCCGGCGAACGGAGGCACACGCCCGGGATGCGGCGCCAACCAAACTGTCGCCATATGCCGTGCCGGTGATCGTTTCGAGGCCACCGGCCATCCGGGACCTGACGCTCCAGAACGGGACCGCTGTCTGGGTCATTCGCAGGTTGGCCATTTTGGCTCTCCATCCGCATGATCGTGATGGGGAGATTTTGACCCGTGTCTGTCGCGGCCCGGTCGCGCGGATTGGGGAGATTTGTCGTGTCTGTCACGCGGCCGGATCGATCGAATTCTCTCACCGTCGTGGACCGGCTCGACCGGACCATCCGCGGCAATGTCGTGCTATGCCGGTGGCTCGGTCGAGCCGGGCCATGCGTTGGTTGGGATACCCCGGCTCCGTACTGGGACGCGGTCCCCAGGCCGAGTGACGACGAAGCAGAGGTGCCGTGATATGTGAATGTTTGGGCGCGCTGGTATACCTTAATTACCGCGGCATTCCGGAGTTACATGTACAAGGAAAGCAAGCATTGCCACTAAGACACTAAGGCACAGAGACGAAAAATGTCAGCGTGGTCCTGGATTTCATTCTTCTTAGTGTCTTAGTGGTAATGCTTTTTATTGCCATATTGCAACGGAACCTCAGATCATGGCGTCCGAACGGTATATCACCCGCCCAGGTCGATCGCGGAATCCTTGGCCGTGCCGAAGCTGGCGCGGGCCGCTCGCGTGGTCTCGGCCAACATCGCCGCCAGGCCTTCGGATGCCTCCCGCGCCGCCTCGGCATCTCCGGCGCGCGCCGCGGCTTCGACGCGAGACGCCTGGTCGGCCAGCATCCGCGCGCCAACCATGCGGGCAGCCCCTTTCAGCCGATGCGTCGCCTCGGCCCGCGCGGATGCCGACTCCGACGCCTGGAGCGTGGCCAGATCGCCGGTGGCCGCCTCAACGAACGTCTCGAACAAGCGGGACAATCGCGCCGGGTCTGAGCCGAACAGCCCGCGTAACGTTTCGGGGTCGAACGCCGCGCCGGAGCCGGGCACCATGGCGCCGCCGGCTTCGCCAAGACCCGGCACGAACCGGTTCAGCGCGCGTGACAACGCATCGAGGGAGATCGGCTTCGCGACGAACCCATCCATCCCGGCGGCGAAGCATCGCTCATCCTCGCCTTTCAGGGCATTGGCGGTAACCGCGATCAGTCCGGTGCGCGGCAGGCCGGCGGCGATTTCGTCTCGCCGGATGGCGCGCGCGACGCCGAAACCGTCCAGCTCCGGCATATGGATATCGAGCAACACGACGCCGTGCCGGTCGCGCCGCCACAGCGTCAGCGCCTCCTACCCATCGGCCGCCAGATCGGCCGACAAACCCAAAATCCCAAGCTGCTGCTGGATGACCTCGCGGTTGACCGGGTGGTCGCCGGCCACCAGCAGCCGCGGCCGGTCGGTGCCTGGCGCGATCCGCGGCGCCGCGACGGCGACCGGTTCGGGCGCCGAAGCGGCGGCGAGGCCAAAGCGCAAGGTCACGATGAAGCGGCTGCCGCGGCCTTGCGTGCTTTCGACGGTGGCGGTGCCGCCCATCAGTTCGGCCAGCCGGCGGACGATCGACAAGCCCAGACCGGTGCCGCCAAAGCGGCGCGTGGTCGAGGTGTCGGCCTGTGAGAACGGCTGGAACAGGCGCGCCTGCTGCGTCGCGTCTATGCCGATGCCGCTGTCCTCCACCGTCAGCGTCACGGGCGCGGCGTTGCCTTCGGCCACGCTGACGGCGCTCACCCGGACGAAGCCGCGCTCGGTGAATTTCAGCGCGTTGCCGATCAGGTTGAACAGGATCTGGCGCACCCGGGTCGGGTCGCCGTCGAGCCAGTCCGGACCGGAACCAGGTGGATCGGCGAACAGCGCCAGGCTCTTCTGACGCGCCTGAGGCGTGAACGTATCGACCGTGCCGGCGATCAGCCCGTGCAGGCTGAACGGCAGCGTTTCCAGGTCCATCCGACCCGCCTCGATCTTCGAAAAATCCAAAATATCATCGATGATTCTCAGTAACGACTGGGCGCTGTCGCGCATGATGCCGACATGGCGCTGCTGCTCGGTGGACAGATCGGTGCGCTCCAACAGTTCCATCATGCCAGGCACGCCGTTCATCGGTGTGCGAATCTCGTGACTCATGGCGGCGAGGAAGGTGGACTTGGCCTGGTTCGCCGCCTCGGCCTCGGCCCGCGCGGTTTCGGCGGCGTCGCGTTCCAGCGCGAGACGTTCCTCCTGCAGCTTCAGCGCGGTGATATCGCGGTACATCCCAAGCCGCCGGTTGTCCGGCAGCGCGATCCAGCGCACTTCCACCCGGTTGCCGTTCGGGCGCTGGAAATCGATCGGCGTGCCGTCCGCGTCGATGAAGCGTGCGCGGATGCGAACGATATCCTCCTCGATCGTCGGCATGCGCCGCTCCAGATAGCCGCTTTCCAGCAACCCACGCACGTCCTCCACCGAGGTGGAGTTCGAACGCACGTCCTCGGGCCAGCCATTGGTCCGGTACAGCGCCTTGGTCACCAGCGTCCAACTGCCGTCTTCCTCCGCGAGCACCAGCCCGTCGGTCATGTTGTCGAACATGGCGCGGACGGTCTCGTGTTGCCGCTCGGCGTTGGCGCGGGCTTCCTTCAGCGCCAGTTCGTTGCGCATGAACTCGGTGACGTCGCGGAATATGCCCAAAGTGCCGCCATCCGACAGGCGGTGGAACGCGCCCTCCGACCAGCGTCCGTCGCCGGATTGCCGCAGCTTCGGCGTGCCGTCGGCGCGGCGGAACCGCTCCAGCGCGGCGAGCCGGAATTCGTCGGTGATCGAGCCGCGCTCCAGCAGCGCATCCATCATATTGGGGAACGTCTTCAGCCGCGCGATGCGCTCAGGTGTGGATTCCCGCACGCGATAGAACGACTTGTTGGCGTACACGCAGGTCGCGTCGCGGTCATACAGCATGACGCCGTCGTCATGTTGTTGAGCACGGTTTCCATCAGCGCGCGCGCCTCGGCGACGGCCTGTTCCTGTTGCTTCAGCGCGGTGATGTCGCGATGCAGCGCCAGCATGCGGCGGCTCGGCAGCGGCAGCCAAGGAACGTCGACCCAGCGTCCGTCTTTGGTTTGCCGCATCCATTGCCGCGGCTCGCGCGCGTGGAAGTTCTCCATCACCGTCCGGACGTTTTCCTCGATGGTCGGGAGCGGGCCGGTTACCTCACCGTGCACAAGCTGCCAGCGGACGCCATCCGCCAACGTGCGGAATCGTCCGAAGACGTCTTCTGGAACCCGGTTGATGACCTTGAACGACCGGTTGGCGAACAGCACCTCGCCATGCTCGTCATACAGCGACACGCCATCCAGCATGCCGTCGAGCACATCCCGCATCAGGCCGTGCGCATGCTCGGTCGCCTCGTGCGCCTGGCGCACTTCGATCTCGCGCTCCCGCAGTTCGGTGATGTCGCGGTGCAGGATCAGGCGTCTGCCGTCGGGCAGCGGAACCCATATCACGTCGAGATAACGCCCGGAGCGGTGCACCTCGCGCCGGTTGCTGCCAGTGCTGAAATACAACGCCATGCGGCGATCGAGGTCGGCTTCGATTTCCGCCTCGGTCAGCGTCGCCTCGCCGTTCTCGAGCTGCCAGCGCATCGCGTCGCGCATGTCGTGGATGTGTTCGAATACCTCGGGCGGGAAACGATTGAATTCCCGGCTGGCCGGGTTCATGTGCAGCAATTCGCCATCGGCGCCATGCAGCGCGACCCCGTCCGGCAGATTATCCAGAATCGCCCGCAGTCGCTCGCCTTCCTGCTCCAGCGCGTCGCGAGCCGCCTGCAACTCCATCTCGTGCCGCGGAGTGTCGGTCACATCGCTATGGATCATCAGCCACTTACCATCCGGCAGTGGCTTCCAGTCCGATTTGAACCACCGCCCCTCCGGGCGTTGCCTGGTGCGAGAGAACGGCTGGCCGGCCAGGAATGGCGCGGCGCGTGCTTCGATGTCTTCTTCGATCGTCGCGTGGGTGCGTTCCATGCCGCCGTGCCCGAAATGCCAGCGGTAAGTATCCTTGAGATTGCGGAACCGGCTGCGCTCTTCGTCCGGAAATTCGGGAATTGTGGAACTCGCCGTGTTGAACAGCACCAGGTCGAGATTGGGCTCGCAGACCACGATGCCGTCGGAGACATTGTCGATGATCGACCGCAGCAGGGACCGTTCGCGTAGCAGGGCCTGGTAGCCGGCCTCCTGCTCCTCACGCAGGCGGGCACTTTCGATCGCCAGGGCCGCCTGATCGGCGAAGGTCGACAGCAGGTCGATTTGCCGTTCGGTGAACGCCTCGGCCGTCGCGCGGGCGATGCTGATCACCGCGATGACCCTGCCGTCCCGCAACAGCGGCACGGCCAGAGTGGCAACCGGACCGGCGACGCTGTCCCGCACACTTTGGAACGGCGTCGACCCCAATGCGGCGGAGCCGACCGCGGTGTTGGTGCCCGGAGCGATGACCCGGCCGCGTTCGCGTGCTTCCTCGGCTGCGTCCAGCCCGCACCCCGCGACGAAGCGGTAGCCGGCATCCTGCCGCCGATACAGCGCGGCGGTGCCGGCTTTGCAGAGTTCCGCCACCTTGCCCGCGATCAGATGCAGCACCTCGTTCAGGTCGAAGGCCGAGCGGGTGATCGCGTGCAGCACCTCATCGATCGCCGCCTGGTGTTCCAGCGCCTCCCGCAGCTCAAGTTCCCGCGTCTTGAGGGCGGTGACGTCGCGGATGATCACCAGCATGTTCCGGTTCGGCATCGGGCGAAAATTGTATTCAACCCAGGTGCCGCTGGGGATCCGCGCGGTGAACGTCAGGTCGCCGGCGGCCAGAATGGTCTCGCGGCGTTCGCGAACGAAGTCTTCTTCCGGCGTGTCGAACCCGTAATCGCCCCGGCGATAAAAATACCGCGGGATGTCCTGGTGCGAATGGCCGGGGGTCACGATTTCCGGCGGCACATCGACCAGCCGGCCGGAGCGGTCGGAGTTCTCCAGGATCACTCCGTCGGGATCCATCAGCACGATCGCGTCGGTGACATGACGCAGCATGTGCTGGGTGCGGGCGCGTTCCTCATTCAACGCGGCGCGGTCGCGCTCCTGCTGGGTGATGTCCCGCCACAGCGCGAGCCGCATGCCGTCTCGCAGGGGCCGTACCGTGAGTTCCAGATGCCGGCCGGCGGCGCCTTTCCATGCCAGCACACCGCCCGACGGCTCCGCGAACAGGGCTTGCGTGGCGTTTGGCTCCTCCAGCAGACCCTTCGCCGCGGCGTGATCCAGGATGTCATCCAGGGTCGCATCCGCGCGGGCAAGCCTGTCCGGCAAGCCCAGTATGGTGCCGAGCATGGTGCTGGAGGTGCGAAGCCGTTGGGCCGCGTCGAACACGCCAACCCCGGCCGTGAGTTCCGCGAGCAGCACGGACATCACGGACGCGGCCTCGTCCCGGTCGAGACCCATCGCGATATCGGTCATTGTTCATCATGCGGGGGGAATTGTCGCGTTGGTGTGGCGCCGATGAGCCTGAATTGTCGCGTGTGTCGCGTGAGGGCGTTCGCCGTGCGACCAACGCGGCACATAAGCGGGCCGCGCGCGACAGAGACGCGACAGATCATCGGCATGGTGTCCGTATCGGCCGGTCTGTTCGGGCCTGTCCAAATCTCGCTATCGCGATGCTGACCAGGCCGCCGAAACCGGACCGCCCGTGGCGCGATGTGTCAGCGTGTCCGACCCTGCCCGACCTCCCGGTGAGGGAGCGGATCGCCATGAAAAGGTGAACGTCACGTTGTCATGCCGAGGCACCCCCGGCGCGGGTGCGGCTCCCGGCGACATGGTTTGCGAATCTGGGCTCGCTTGTGCCGGTGCCATTCCGCGGTGCGTTGGTTTAAGAAGGGCGCCACGAAAAGGAGTCCACCCAACAATGCCCAACGCCACGCTCGACCGCGCCCATGCCGCGCATGCTGAACTGACCGCGATCCGCCGCGACATCCACGCCCATCCCGAGATCGGCATGAACGAACATCGCACCGCGGATCTGGTCGCGCGCAAGCTGGAGGAATGGGGCATCGAAGTGCATCGCGGCGTCGGCCAGACCGGTGTGGTCGGCGTACTGCGCAATGGCAACGGCCAGGCCTCGGTCGGGTTGCGCGCCGACATGGATGCGCTGCCGATCCTGGAGGCGACCGGTCTGCCGCATGCCAGCCAGACACAAGGCCTGATGCACGCGTGCGGTCATGACGGGCACACGACCATGCTGCTCGGCGCGGCGAAACTGCTGGCGGAGACCCGGGATTTCAACGGCACGGTGAACTTCATCTTCCAGCCGGGCGAGGAAGGCGCGGGCGGCGCACTGGCGATGCTGAAGGATGGGCTGTTCGAGCGGTTCCCGTGCGACACCGTCTACGGCATGCATAACCGACCAGGATTGCCGGTCGGTAAATTTTTGATCGGTCCCGGGGTGCGGTACGCGGCGGCGGCGGTGTTCGATATTCATGTCACCGGCAAGGGCGCGCATGGCGCCCGCCCCGAGGAGGGCATCGATCCCGCCCTGGTGATCTGCCATTTGGCCACCGCGTTGCAGTCCATCGTGTCCCGCAACGTGTCGGCGCGCGACACCGCGGTGCTCAGCATCACCCGGGTCCATGCCGGCGAAGCCTATAACGTGGTGCCGGAGACCGGGTCGTTGGGCGGCACCGTGCGCACCATGAAATCCGACGTGCTGGCGATGATCGAACACAACATGGAACGGCTCGCCACCAGCATCGCCGGCGGGTTCGGCGCCACGGCGGAGGTGTCGTTCCGGACGATCGCCTCGCCGGTGGTGAACAACGCCGCCGAGGCGATCGCTTATGGCGACGCTGCCGTCGCGCTGGTGGGCGAGGCGAATGTCGATCGCGATGCGCCGCCGGTCATGGGTTCGGAAGATTTCGCCTTCATGATGGAGCGGGTGCCTGGCGCGCATATCTCGATCGGCAATGGCGCCACGGCGGGGGTGCACAATCACCGATATGACTTCAACGATGAGGCGATTCCGTTTGGCGCGGCGTTGTACGCGGCCATCGTGGAGAAGAAGCTGCCCAAGGGCACCGGGGATTGATTTGGGGCCGGAATGGTAGCGGACCGTGGAGGAATTGTTCCGGACTGAATGCCGCGCATTTATCGATTGTCGGGCGGTGGGCTCGAATGCCCGACCAGGCGCGTTCCATCGCCGGTAGGCAAGGCAGCATTTACCACGGAGGAAGCACGAGGTGCACGGAGGGCCACGGAGCAGGATTGAATTGCGCTTCGCGCGAAGCATATGTGAACCCATTTGGCCACGGTGATCGAGGCCGGGCATGATCGCCCGGACGCCGCTGGCGTCGAATGCGATGGTCGTTGCGTTTGTGCCACTGCTGCTCCGTGCACCTCGTGCTTCCGCCGTGGCAAACTTTTGCTCGCGGCCGTGGCACGGTTCGGGAACGTTGGTATCCCGGTTTGATTCCTTTCGCCCCGGCGACAGGCAAGGGTTGGTGCGTCACGACACCTGGCCAGATGATCCGAACTGGCATCGTCCCTCGCCAGTTGGCGCGACGCGGCCGATCGTTGTGGGAGGCGAAGCAAAACACTATCGAACGGAGACTCACGCATGCCGGACATTTACGCGGAACGTGGCTATGGCAGTCGGACACTCGGGTTCGGCGCGAAGATCGGCGTCGTGGTGGTGGATTTCCAGCGCGGCTTCACTGATCCGGCGTTCCCGATGGGCGGCGCGCCGATGGTGGATCAGGCGGGGCTCAATACCGTCCCGGTGATACAGGCGGCGAAGCGCGCCGGACTGCCGGTGATCGCCTGCGTCAATGGCTACGACAGCCCGCGCGCCGCGCCGCATTGGAAGGTGGGGCCGGTGCTCGATCTGCTGCGCGGCACGCCCGCGGTGGAACTCGATCCACGCATCGCCGCGGTGGGTCCGGATGTGTTGCTGATTAAGTCCGCGCCTTCGATCTTCTTCGCCACCCCGGCGGCGGCGATCCTGACGAAGGAGCGGGTGGATACCGTCATCGTCACCGGCTGCATTCGGGCGAGCGTGATCGACGCGTTCTCGTTGCGCTTCCGGGTCATGGTGCCGCGTGACTGCGTCGGCGATCATGATGCGATCGCGCATGCGCGAAACCTGAAGGATGTGGAGCGGCGCTACGCCGATGTGATCGACGGCGCGGCCGCGATCGACGCGATCGAGCAATGCGGCGGGCGAACGACCGCGGCTGATCAGAACAACGTAGTAATGAACCGGGTTCCGGAGAGGTCACACCATGGGACGCCTGAGCAATAAGGTCGCCATCGTCACCGGCGCGGCGTCGCGTGGCGAGGGCGTCGGCAACGGCGCCGCCACCGCCATTCTGTTCGCCCGCGAGGCTGCCAAGGTCGTTCTGGTCAACCGTGACCTGGGGCGGGCCCAGGCGCTGGAAGCGCAAATCCGGTCCGAGGGCGGTGATGCGGCGGCGTTCGCGGCGGATGTCACCCGGCCTGACGCGGCGGAAGCGATGGCGGCGTTCGCGGTCGAGCGTTACGGCCGGGTCGATATCCTGCACAACAATGTCGGAATCGGCAGTCCAGGCACGGCGGAGACGGTGGACCTGGACGCATGGAATCAAGTGTTCGAGACCAATCTGACCGCGGCCTTGTTGTGCTGCCGGGCCTGCATTCCGCGAATGCGCGCGGGCGGCGGCGGCTCGATCATCAACGTATCGTCGACGGCGGGCGCGATTGGGTTGCGGGGGTCGACGGGCGCGGTCGCCTATGTCGCGACGAAGGCTGGGCTACAGGGGATGACGCTGTCCCTGGCGGCCGATTTCGCCGCCGAGGGGATCCGCGCCAACTGCCTGATCGTCGGTACCGTCGCGACACCGATGGTGGCGCATCTGGGCGAGGCCGGCCGCGAGCGGCGCCGCCTCGCCGTCCCCCTGCGAACCGAAGGCACCGGCTGGGACGTCGCCTGGGCCGCCGTCTATCTGGCGAGCGATGAGGCACGCTGGGTGACCGGCGTGATGCTGCCGATCGACGGTGGGTTTTTGGCGATCAGGGCGTGGCCGCGGTGAGAGGGGTCGTGGATCAGTCTGGATGTCTGCAATGGGTCGAATGCGGCGGTTCAGGCCAGGCGATCCGGTTACCTCCGCCTCGGGTCGATTGGGGAAATTCAACCTGACCCACAACCGTGACGGCGGATCTCTGGAAGCCACCATCGGATTAGGCTATAATTCCTAATTATGCACTTTACACCACAAGCTCAATATGTTGTGTTTTAGGCGACAGGCCGGCGCGGTTTCATGGTTTACTAAAGGATTCCAGTAGGTAAACTCGCTCGGAGCGGAGGCACTATTCCTTCCACCGTCCCGCGTCAGAAGGAATTGGGAGATGGTTTACTCAAATAGTCCTGCGGGTGTGTGCGAACCAGAGGCGTCAGGCATTGAACATATTCCTGATGCCGCAGCTTCGGCTATAGACCGGTTGGCGCAGCATCTCCCCTAGACGATGGATCGGTTGGACCCGACGGAAGAGGACGGGCCGTGGCCCCGTCTAACGGAGACGGAGCGAGAGTTTTATCGGGCGTGTATAAGAGAGTTGTGTCTAAGACCTGAACTTTTGCGATCTGCTCTGGCGTGAAATAACCTACGACTACATCATAAAGAGGCGCCCCATAAGACGCGAAAAGGCGCAGCCGCATTAGCAAATACGATCTCTTGTCCGAGCGATCCGGAAAAACAGACAGGATCGGTTCGGCGATATGTAATACATCTCTGGTGGACGCCAATTTTCTCGGGTCTCCCCCGATAAACCGATGTCGGTCTGTCCATAGCTCGGTTCGGAAATCAGCCCGGATGTACTCGGTTAAGAGCGGCACGAACCCATCTAAGCCGTATGCCGCGACGGCTAATCCGTGGCAGATTTTCGCAAGAAATTGACAAAAATACACAGTATCCAACACACATGGAGAAAATGATCGAAACCCCTTCGATAGAGCCTTGGAGTAATCATTAAGTACCATGCAAAAGGCGCTAACAATATTAGAGGTGCTCTTCGGTGGGTTATGATATAAACCCGGCGGTTCCATTACTGGAAGCATCATTATGCTTGGATGATCTGCTAGCGACATCTTGACGTATTCGCCAGAAGTAGATGTGCTTTCTTCAAACACGTAGATAGGATATTCCTCGACACCACGTCGCCTCTTCTTTCCCCGCATGTTCAACTGCCGCCGCGCGGGTCTAAGAAGAGAACCCAAAATATTCCCCTCGAAAATCGTTATGCGCTCCTGGCAATCCTTGCAACTGGCTCTGCCGAGGATCAATCGGGCTCCTAGCGCTTCCGGAACAACGTGCTCTTCGCTTAAGGGAGCATCGCTCAACGGGTCATATTTGGTTGCCCCGCAATAAATGCATTGGCCAACGTCGAACAGGCGAGTGGCTGGCGCGTCCGGCAATAATCTGATCGCAGACCCCGAGAAATCGAAGGCTGGAAGATTGTCCGCCTGATCGGTCTGCAAAATCACCGGACCCTGCTGAGGGGTTGTTCCTGGGGTATAATTGAAAACTACCCGAAAATGCCTGTTTCGAGGGTCGCTCATAGGGAGAAATTTCTTGTCTTCAGCCATTTGCTGCCCGCCGTGTTCTTGACCAATTTCCGTGGGGGGGGTTCAAAGTGCCGCCGCGTCGTCTAGTGGTAGGATGCCAGACTCTCAATCTGGATACGCAGGTTCGAATCCTGCCGCTCCAACCCAGAAAGACCAGCATCAGCCAATGGCAAATCAGGCACGCCCCCCGTTAGCGACTCTCAGTCAGACGATGACTTCACACCACAAGAGAAGCAAGAGCGGTTCGAAGCGACGATCCGGAGAGCGCTGAAGACGCCTCCCGAGCCGCGACCGGCCAAAAAGAAAGTGGTGGGCGCCGTTGTGGATCGAAAGATCACACGACAAGTCGCTGTGAAATCAGATAAGGTGAGGATGGCGGGCGGGGCTGGAACCCCGCGCACGTCCTAACGGCCAAGCTGTTCCGAGCCTGTGTTTGGCAACATGAGGTGGACCCCGAAAACTGGACAGGTTGCTAAGGACCCGTCAGGAATCAACCGCTCTATCTGAGCGATTGTTTGGCTTGATCGTATAATTCCATTCCGCATGGAATTCGGCCCGAATGATGTTGATCGCATCCATCT
>CALFNB010000087.1 GCA_937902425.1 uncultured Acetobacteraceae bacterium
TGCATCGTCAACGACCATTCCCCACCCGGCGCCCGCGGCGGCTCACACCACATCGGCACGCAATTCCGCGTCCGCCCGCTGATCTCCAGCTTCATCACCGAGCGGATCGCACGGAACACGCCGCCATGCGCGACGACCAGCACAGCCGGCGGCTGACCCACCGCCCGGTTCAACCCCGCCACCGACCGGCGGCGCAATTCGAAAAAGCTCTCCGCGCCCTCAGGCGTCGTATGGCCTTCGATCCAGCCGTGGAACCATTCCGCCAACGGCTGGCCCTCATACACGCCCCAACTGACCTCGCGCAGGTCCGGCTCGATCGTCACCTCCACGCCAAGCGCCTCGGCAACGATTTCCGCCGTGACCCGCGCCCGGGACAGCGGCGAGGCGACAATCGAGGTGATGCCTCGATTGCGCAGCCGCACCGCCGCCTCCCTGGCCTGCATCAGCCCGAGTTCGTTCAGCGGGATGTCGTTACTGCCCTGCGACAGCCCCTGCCGGTTCCAGTCCGTCTCCCCATGCCTTAAATACCAAAACGGCACCTGGGCTATCGCGAGGTCTTGCTCCATGGTCTCAGGCGAGGCCTTCCGCTTTCAAGGTCCGTTGCACCGACGGCCGCGCCAGCATCCGCTCCAGGTGCGCCGCGCAATTCGACGGCAGAGCGATGCCCACGCGTTTGGCCCAGAACTCGACATAAAACAGCGCCGCGTCGGCGATGGAGAACGGTCCGATCGCGTAATCCTTCCCGGCCAGTGCCGCATCCAAAGTCGCGAACCCCTTCTCGGCGATTTCCGTGCCACGCGCTTTCACCGCCGCCTCATCCGACGCGGTCGGCGTGAAATTCGGCGCCCGGAAAATCCGCGCAAACCCCTGCATATGGATGGTCGCGACGCAGTAGTCCATCAGTTCCAGCGCGCGCGCCTGCAAATCGATATTGTCCGGCAACAGATTGGCGAACGGATTGGTCCGCGCCAGCCAGTACGCGATCGCCGGAAATTCCGTGCGCACCGTGCCCTCGTCATCCACCACGGTTGGCACCTTCGACTTCGGATTGACCGAGGTGAACTCCGGCTTGAAGTGCGCGCCCTCGCGCAGATTGACGGCGACGCCATCATATGGCTTGCCGAGTTCCTCCAGCAACACATGAATGCCGATCGAACATGCGCCCGGTGCGTAGAACAGTTTCATTTCTTTTCTCCTCCATGACTAAGCGTATTTGCGCCAATCGCCGACCGCCGGCCGGTCGAGACCCAGATTCTCGCGCAACGTTGGACCCTTATAGTCCAGGTGATGCAGCCCGCGGCGTTGCAGTTCCGGGACAACGAGGCGGCTGAACTCCTCATACGCGCCCGGCACGTGGGACGCAGCGACAACGAACCCATCGCAGGCACGGTTGACGAACCATTCCTCCAAGCTGTCAGCGACATCCTTCGGGGTACCAACGAAGCGCGGGTGATCATGGAAGGTGCCGCGCCGGGTGATGGTGATGAAATCGCGCGGCGTGGGCAGCCGGTTGCCGAGTTCGCGCTTCAGGCGGTCGCGCATTCCCTGCGCGCCGGTCCAACTGTCCATCTCTTCCTGGGTGAACGGCTTATCGATCGGTTGCTTCGAAAAATCGAAATTCAACACTTCCGACAGCAGCGACAGGCTGTCGATTTCTTTCGGCAGTTTGTCGATCAGCGCGATCTTGTCCTCGGCCTCGGCGCGGGTTTCCGCGACCACGGGATACACGCCGGAACAGACATGAACTTTCTCGGGGTCCCTGCCCGTCGCTGCGACCTTGGCTTTCAAATCCGCATAATCGCGCTTCGCCTGCTCGATGCCGTGATAGGCGACGAACACGCATTCGGCCCAACGCGCGGCGAAGGTGGTGCCGCGGCCGGATTGGCCGGCCTGGATGATGACCGGATGACCCTGCGCGGAGCGCGGCACGGTGAACGGGCCGCGCGACTGGAAATACGCGCCCTTGTAGTCCAGGCGGTGCACCTTGTCGGGATGCGCGAACAGCCCGCTCGCACGGTCGGCGACGATCGCGTCATCCTCCCACGCGTCCCAGTGACCCATCACGACTTCCATGAACTCGTCCGCGCGGTCATAGCGGCCGTCGTGATCCTGATGCGCTTCGTGGCCCATATTGCGGGCCTCGCCGTCGTTCATGGAGGTCACGACGTTCCACGCGGCGCGCCCCTCGGTCATCAGGTCCAGGGTGGCGAACACGCGGGCGACATGGAACGGCTCGAAATACGTGGTGCTGAAGGTGGACCCGAGGCCCAGACGCGAGGTCGCCATGCCCATCACGGTCAGAATGGTGATCGGATCCATTTTCACGCAGCGGATGCCGTTGGCGACGGTGTGCGCGTGATCGCCGCCGAACATGTCGGGCATCGCGAGGCGATCGTCGAAGAAGCCGAGATGGAATTTGCCGGCTTCCAGCGCCCGGCCAACCCGGCGGTAATACTCCGCCGAGGTAAAATCCTGCTCCGCCAGAGGATGGCGCCAGGACCCGACGAAGTTCGTGCAGTTCTGCGCCTGCAGGAATCCCACCAGAGTCATCTGCCGTGTCATGATCCTGGTCCCTCGCTGCGTCCGCTCCGATCCTACAGGGCGGGTGGAGGTTCGGGAAGGTCACGCGGATACGGCGCGTGCCCGCTCATGTCTTGTCAAACCGGCGACAATTGAGCAGGTTTCGCCGCGCATAACGGAAAACATTCGATGAACCGGCGCTGGCTCATTCTGGGGGTGCTGTTCGTCGCGCGAACCGCGATGGGTTTCCAATACCAAACGATCGGCTCCGCCGCGCCGTCCTTGATCGGGGAGCTGCGGATTGGCTTTACCGAGATCGGCACGCTGATCGGCCTGTACCACATCTCCGGCGTGTTTCTGTCGCTGCCTGGCGGGCTGATCATCCAGCGCGTCGGGGACAAGAAACTTTGCGCCGCCGGCCTCGCGGCGATGGCCGGCGGCGGCCTGCTCATGGCGTCGGCGCACGGTTATGGGCTGGTTTTCACCGGGCGCCTGATCAGCGGCATGGGCGCCATTCTGTTCAATCTCGTGATCACCAAAATGACCGCCGACTGGTTCGCGCGCCGCGAGATCGTGCTCGCCATGGCGGTCATCCTCTCCACCTGGCCGTTCGGCATCGCCCTGGGCTTGTTCAGCCAGCCGCGCATCGCCGAGGCGTTCGGCTGGCGGACGGTAACGCTGCTCGCCGGCGGGTTCTGCCTGCTGTCCATGCTCCTGGTGACGCTGTTCTACCGCGCGCCACCCAATGAGCCGCCGGAAAGCATCCCGGAGGTCCGGCAACGCGCGCGTCCCCTCGGCCTGCCGCCGTGGCGGACGATCGCGCCGGTCATCGCCGCCGGCTTGATGTGGGGGTCGTTCAATGCCGGGGTGGTCGGATATTTCAGTTTTGTCCCGGTGCTGCTCGCTGACCGCGGCGGCATGACACCAGCCGAAAGCGGCGCGCTGACCAGCCTGGCGCTCTGGGTCGGAATGCTGTCGATCCCATTCGGCGGTTACGTGGCGCAGTGGATCGGCCGGCCCGGTGCGACGATCGTGCTGTTCTGCACCGCAGCCGCCGTGGCCCTGGCGCTGATCGCCACCGGTGCACCGCCGCTGTTCGCCTGCATCGCATTCGGTCTGGCGATCGGACCGCCGCCGGGCGTAATCACGTCATTGCCGACCCGCATTCTGTCGCCGGCCGAACGGCCGGGCGGGTTTGGCGTCTTCTACACCTGCCACTTTCTGCTGCAGGCATCCGGACCCGCGGTCGCCGGATGGGTGCACGACAGCGCGGGAGCCGCCGCGGCGGTGTGCTTCGCCGCGGCGATGTTCGTCGTGCCGTTGCCAATGCTGGCGGTGTTTGAATGGCTGGTTCGGCACGCGCGAAACGCCGACGGCCGCCTGCGCGTTGCTCCGTGATCCCAGCCGGCGAAACGGTTGGCGGTCATCCGCTTCGAGCACTGATGACATACGAGCCAAAACATGAGACCGCGCGGATACCATGACAACAGGGACACCAACGCGGATGTATCGAAATCGGAACGGTTAAACCACACCTCTGGCGTACTTATGTCTGATACCAACCCGCATTGACGCCGACTCTCCCGGCGATAACAACATCGAGCGTTATCAAAGCCATAGGCATGTGGCGAAGAGTCAACCTCAACACGGGTTGGTATGAGAGCGTGTTTCACGCTTTCCGACCAACCAGCCTCAAGCGATCACGCTCCAGGTGCGCGCGATCGGGTAGCGGCGATCATGCGTCCCGGTCTTGGTCTGGAGAGAAGTGTCGTCTCGCCACTCCCGCCTCACCGCGCAGCCGAGGCGCTCAGCGTTTCCGCAGACTGATGATGTAGGCGGCGATGGCGTCCGCCTCGGGCTTCGGCCGTTGGTCGTTCAGCATGTCGATATGACCCTTTTGCACGGTGGCGCTCAGCCGGGCCGCGGTTGCCCCGGCTCGGTTGGCGATCACATCGAACGCGGGCGCGTCGGTCCAGCCGGGTTTGCCGGTGGGAACAACCACATGGCACTTCACGCAATCTTGTTCCGCGAGCTTCCTGCCCGCCGCCACGGGGTTCGGTGCCGGTTGGGCGATCGCCGCCAGCGCCGTCAGCATCAACCCGACCGCCGCGATCGCCACTGGCGGCTTCCACGGACCCAGTGCTCCGGGAACAATGTCATTCATGCACGGCACCTTTTTGGGTCCGAAAAGCCGGCCCCAGAGAACACCTGAACCATGACGGAGATCCTGCCGGCCCGCGTTGATCTGGCGCAATGCCGCCGCGCGAAATTCCTGGGAAATGCACTTCTGTTCACCACGATCCATGGCCCGGCCGTGGGCCTGTTGGCGCTGACAGCCGCGGCGGAGGGAGTTTCGGATGACACCAACGGCGCCAGCGCCGGCGGACACACCGCGGCCGCGCGAGACCTCGCGGAATGGTGCCCGTGGCGGCCTGTCCAAGGCCCGGCACGCGGTGTGGTCGCATCGCTGGTTCCTGCTGACCGCTTTGCTGCTTGCCGGTCTGGGCTCGTGGCAGGCGGCACGGACCATTCTGGGCCCCGAGGTGGTGGTCGATACGGTAACCCGCGGCACGCTTGTGCAAACGGTGGTCGCGAGCGGCAACGTCGAAACGCCGTACCGCGTGGAGATCGGCAGCCAGATCGTCGGCACGGTTCAGGAGGTCCTGGTCGACGAAGGCCAACGGGTTACCAAAGGCCAGAAACTGATCGCGGTGGAGGCAAGCGAACTTCAGGCGGCCGTCGTGCAGGCCCAGGGCGCGGTGGCACAGGCGGAAGCGCGGATGAAGCAGCTTCAGGAACTGACGTTGCCCGCGGCGCGCGAGCAGCTGTCGCAGGCACAGGCCACGCTGATCGATGCGCGAAAGACCTACGATCGGACGGCCGAACTGGCCGCGCATTTGTATGAAACCCGCGCCGCGCTCGACGACGCGCGCAAGAACCTCGACGTGGCGTCGGCGCAGGTCCGGGCGGCGGAGTTGCAGGTATACACGGCGAGCCCAGGCGGCAGCGATTATGTGATGGCGGAGACGCAGTTGCGTCAGGCACGAGCGAACCTCGACACCGCCGTGTCCCGGCTGGGGTACGCCACGATCACCGCGCCGCGCGACGGCGTGCTGATCACCCGAGCGGTCGAACGCGGCACCGTCGTGCAGCCTGGCAAGGCGCTGCTGGTCCTGGCGCCCGACGGCGACGCGCAACTGGTGCTGCATATCGACGAGCGCAATCTCGGCAGCATCGCACTGGAGCAGAAGGCCATCGCGTCGGCGGACGCTTACCCGGATCAGCGGTTCGAGGCAGTCGTTTCCTACATCAACCCGGGCATCGATATCACGCGCGCGACGGTTGAGGTGAAACTCACCGTGCGCGATCCGCCGGAGTATCTGCGCCAGGACATGACCGTGTCCGTCGATATCGAGGTGGCGCGCCGTGACGACACGCTCATGTTGCCGATGCGCGCGGTACACGACGCGCTGTCGAGTACGCCCTGGGTGATGGGAATTCACGACGGACGGGCGTACCAGCAGCCGGTGCGGCTGGGGCTTCGCGGCAATACCCAGGTCGAAATTCTGGATGGCATTGGGGTTGGCGCACCGGTTATTCCAGCGCTGTCGGGCGTATTGACCGGTCAGCGCGTGCGGCCGGTGTCCGGATGAAAAGCTGGCTGCCATTTGAATGGATCGCGGCGGTACGGTTCCTGCTTGAGGGACGCTTGCAAACTTTGTTCATCGTGGGCGGCGTCGCCATCGGGGTCGGGGTCATCGTGTTCATGTCCGCGATGCTGAGTTCGCTTGAGGCAAACTTCATCAAGCGGGTCCTGACATCGCAGCCGCACATCCAGTTACTGGCGTCTGATCAGATCGCGAGACCACTGCACAATGGGCCGGCCGCCATCCCTGGCGAAATCGAGGACGCGACCGTGCAACGTCCGAGCCAGCGGGTGATTTCCATCGACCAGTGGCCGAAAATCCGCGATCAGATGCTGGCGATGCCGGAGATCACCGCGGTCTCTCCCACCATGCTGGGCTCGGCGCTGGCGGTCCGCGGCGACGCCAGCCGCGCGATCACCATGTCCGGTGTCGACCCGGCCACATATTTCCACATCGTTCCGCTTCCCGATTACATCGTGAAGGGCGAAGCCCGGCTGACCAGCGAGGACATTGTCATCGGCATTGAGCTCGCGAAGAACCTCGGCGCGAGGGTCGGCGACAAATTGAATATTCAGGTCGCCGCCGGCGCCAATCGCGTGCTGACGATCACCGGCCTCGTCGACCTCGGCAATAAAGCTGTCAACCAGCGCAACACATATGTCGCGTTACGCACAGCTCAGTCGCTGCTGGGAATGATCGGAGGGGTGACGACGATCGATATGACGGTGCGGGATGTCTGGGGCGCGGAAGCGGTGGCACGGCAAATTCAGGCATCGAGCGACGTTGAGGCCGACAGCTGGATCGCGACGAACGCGCAATTTTATTCCGGAATCAAGGCGCAGACCACGGGCAACACGCTGATCCGCTTCTTCGTCGGCCTGTCGGTGGCGTTCGGCATCGCCGCGGTGCTGGTCGTTTCTGTCATTCAACGTTCGCGCGAGATCGGCATCCTGCGCGCCATGGGAACCTCGCGCGGCCAGATCCTGCGGGTGTTCTTGCTGCAGGGCGGCCTGTTGGGTTTCCTGGGCTCGATCTTCGGCGCGGCGATGGGCGCGGTGGGGATCGTTGAATACCATGCCTACACCATGCAGCCCGACGGCACCGAGCTGTTCCCATTGATCATGGACCGGTGGCTGTTCATCGACACGGCGATCCTGGCGACCTTGACCGGATTGCTCGCGGCCCTGGCTCCCGCGTTGCGTGCCGCGCGGCTCGATCCGGTGGTGGCGATCCGTGGCTGACCCGGTCTCGCGGCTGGAACCGGTCCCGGGGCTGGAACCCGTCCCGCGGCTGGAACCCGTCCTGCGCCTGGAAAGCATCTGCAAGTCATACAATATCGGTCTGCCGTCCGAAACCGAGGTGCTGCACGACATCGACCTGGAACTGGAGCATGGCGCGTTCCTGGCGCTGATGGGACCGTCCGGCTCGGGCAAGAGCACGCTGCTGAACATCGTCGGACTGCTGGACAAGCCAACCTCCGGGCGGCTGTTCATCAAGGGCGAGGATACCGGCATGCTCGACGACGCGGCCGTCACGCACCTGCGAGGCCACACGATCGGGTTTGTGTTCCAGTATCATCACCTGATCTCGGCATTCACCGCGATGGAGAACGTGATGATGCCGATGCTGGTGGACCGCGGTTTTCCCGGCGCGGCGATCGCGGCCAGAGCGAACGATTTGCTCGGTCGTGTCGGGTTGGCGAAGGTCGCGGGCAATCTCGCGATGAACATGTCGGGCGGGCAGCAGCAACGCGTCGCGGTCGCTCGGGCGCTGGCGATGAGCCCCGATCTGGTGCTGGCGGATGAGCCGACCGGGAACCTCGATTCGAAATCGGCCGACGGGGTGTTCGAACTGATGCGCGAGGTGAACCGGGAAAGCGGTACGAGCTTCCTGCTGGTGACGCATAATCTTGAACTGGCGCGCCGGTGCGACCGGATCATCGAGGTGGTGGATGGGCGGATCCGGCACTGAATGACGGTGACCGGGTCAGGCCTCGCCGATACGCTCGCGACACCCGAGATCAACCCCGGCGAACGTACGGCCGCACCGCATCGAGCAACCGCCGGGATGGCGCGAGGCGCGGCCCCTCACCGTCGTCGACCGGCGGCACGACAATCACGTTCCACGTCGGCAACGTCATCAATGATGCCCGCGCCACCGGGTGATCCAGCAGCGGCTGGTTCAGCGAGGGACCGACGATTACCGGCGTGCCGCGGCCGATCGCCTCCGCGACCACCGACAACGCCAGATTATCGGCGATGCCGTGCGCCAGTTTGTTAAGCGAGTTGAAGCTGCACGGTGCGAACAGCACCACCCCGGGTGGCGGTCGCGGGCGGATCGCCAGATCGAAGTATGACTCGACGACCCGCACGCCGGCCACCTCCGCCATTTCGCGCGCCGCCAGCACGCGTGACGCGTTCGGCGTCGGGATCGCGATGACCGCCGCGAAGCCGAGCCCGACCAGGCCACGCGCCAGTTCGGGACAGCGTGACGCCGTCGTGGTGCCGCTCAGCACGAGGTAGGCGACGTCGAACAATTCGCGGCCTTCCGGTTCAGCAGGACTCATTTGGTTCGCTCCCATTCGACATGCATGGCTGCCCGCGTAGCGGAGAACCGTTATGTCTCGTTCCAAATCCACAACGACTCCGCCCAAAAGCGACCGCGTCCTCTCTGGTGCGGTGAAGCGATCGCCGGAATAATCGCGGTGTCGGATACCACGGGCAATCGACGCGGTTCAGCCCCCATTGGCCATGCGGCACCGCCGGGACAAACATGAGCACCAGATGGCTGGCGAGGCGTGCCGCCATGGTATCCAATGTCAAGGCGACGAACGTCGTATGAAACACGACCAATGGAACACTTGGCTCCGAGCCGTCACGCCAGGTGCTGGTATTCCACCCGTGCGCGACAACCCGCGACTTCGTTGGCCTCATGGAAGGAAAGCGTTACCACGGAGACACAGAGCCATAGAGAAGAAAGTCTTAGTAAAATGCTGGATTCTTTCTGTCTCTGTGGTAACGCTGCCTTCTTTCGGAGGCGGCACCACGCATTGCCTCTGCGATTGGGTATATCAAATCCACGCTCCCAACATCTCCGGCGTGAAGCCTTGGCAGCAACGCACCGGCGCCGTTAGATGCCAGCTCCGCGGGACAGTGGCTATCGAGGGGGAAACGCCAATGGATGCCGATTATGTCATCGCCGGTGCCGGATCGGCCGGCTGCGTGCTGGCCAACCGGCTGACCGAGGACCCGACCACCCGCGTCGTGCTGATTGAGGCAGGCGGCCGGGACTGGCATCCGATGATCCACATTCCCGCCGGCTACATGAAGCTGCTCGACCATCCCACGCTGACCTGGGGTTACAAAGCCGACGCCGAATCCGGCCTCAACGGCAGAGAGATCGCCTACCCGCGCGGCCGCGTACTGGGCGGATCGAGTTCGATCAACGGCATGATCTACATCCGCGGCCAACCCGAGGATTTTGACCATTGGGCTCAGCTCGGCAATCGTGGCTGGTCGTGGGATGACGTGTTCCCGTTCTTCAGAAAGGCCGAGAACTGGGAAGGCCAGGCCGACGCGGTGCATGCCAAGGGTGGCCCGCTGTTCACCTCGCCTACCCGCGACCATCCGCTGCTGTGCCAGGCCGCGGTCGAGGCCGGGCAACAGATGGGCTGGACGTTTCGCGATGACGTGAACGATTTGCCGCCGGGGTTCGGCGACCATATCGGCTGGGTGCAGCAAACCCGCGGCGGCCGGTTCCGCGCCAGCACCGCCCGATCCTATCTGCGCCCGGCGATGAAGCGGCCGAACCTGCGCGTGGTGACCGGCGCGCTGGTGCATCGCGTGTTGTTCGACGGCAGGCGCGCGGTCGGCGTCGAATTCTCCCGCGGCGGCGCGACGGAAACGGCGAACGCGTCGGGTGAGGTCATCCTGTCAGCCGGTGCCATCGGATCCCCGCACATCCTGCAACTATCCGGCGTCGGCGATCCGGATCATCTCGATCGGGTCGGCATCCCGGTGCACCACGCGTTACGCGGCGTGGGCAAGAATTTCCAGGACCACTTCCTCGTCCGGGTGTCCTGCGATGTCCAGGGCATCGCCACGATGAACGAACGCTCCCGCGGTCTGGGCCTCGCCGGCGAGGTCGTGCGCTACGTGCTGACCGGCACCGGCATCCTGACCTACGCGGCCTCATTGGTCGCCGCTTCGGTGAAGGTGCTGCCGGAGTCGGAGACGCCCGATATCCAGGCGTTGTTCGCCTCCGCCAGCTATGCCCCGGGTCCGGTGCGCCGGCTGGACGACAAGCCCGGCATGACCTCCGGCATCTGGCAGATGCGCCCGTTGAGCCGCGGCCATGTCGAGGCCCGCTCGCCCCGTCCCGAGGACCAGCCGTCGATCAACCCGCGTTACATGGACGACGAGCGCGACCGGCGGGCGGTGATCGGCGGGATGCGGATCGTGCGCGAATGGTTCAAGGCCCCTGCCCTCGCCCGCTACGTCGTCGCGGAAACCCTCCCTGGGTCTGACGTCCGGACGGATGACGAGTTCATCGCGTACGCGAGACAAACCGGCACGACCGTGTTCCATGCGAGTTGCTCCTGCCGGATGGGCCCCGACACGATGTCGGTGGTCGACGACCAGTTGCGCGTGCATGGGCTGGATCGGTTGCGGGTGATCGATGCCTCGGTGATGCCGGCGGTGACTTCGACCAACACCAACGCACCGACGATTATGATCGCCGAGAAGGGCGCGGCGATGGTGCGGGCGGCGGGGAGCGGGGCGCGCAAGGCGATGGCGGCGGGAGGTTAGGCCGAACTTTGCGCCCTTTTCCGTTCAACGCTTTGAAATAATGCAACTTCGTCCAAATACGTAGTCATGTAATCGCACATTTTCCGCTTGACAGGTCACGACTCGGCCTGGTCCGATGGCTCATGTTCGTCACCACCGTTCCCAACCGTGGCTCACCGCCCGCTGTCCT
>CALFNB010000088.1 GCA_937902425.1 uncultured Acetobacteraceae bacterium
CCACCCAAAGCGGACGTTTACACTGGATTCCGCATCGGCTTAACCATTGGCCAACCGGCCCCAGAGCATGGTGCGAAAATCCCGATTTCCGTGCCGCCGCGGAGGCCTTCATTCACGGCTCATGCAACTCGAACGCGCGTCTCGGTCCACAACCGCCCCATTATTTCGCCAGAATACGCGCCAGCTCGACCAGTTCCGTATCCATCGGCCTGGTGCGCCCGGCGATGTCCGCGAGCGGCGTCCGCGTGACCTCGTTTCTCTGCCAGCCGACCAATACGCCAGTCTCGCCATCGCTCAGAGCCTTGACGGCAGCGACGCCCAATCTCGTAGCCAAAATACGATCGAATGCACTGGGCGGAGCGCCGCGCACGACGTGCCCAAGCGTGGTGGCACGCAGCTCAAAACCAGTCCTCTCCTTATCATCCTCGAAATAAGCCAGGATTTTGGCGGCGTTTTCTTTGACGCCTTCGGCGATCACCACGATCGCATGCGTCTTTCCGCGCTCGTACGCGGCGTGCAGCCGCTCCGCGATCTCGATCGCGGAAACCTCAAACTCCGGCGTTGAGATGACTTCCGCGCCGCCCGCGAGACCCGCCATCATCGCCAGATAGCCGCAGTCCCGTCCCATCGTTTCGACCAGAAAAGCGCGATTGTGCGAGGACCCGGTCGTGCGCAAGTGATCGATCGCCTCAAGCGTGACGTTGATGGCGGTGTCGCAGCCGATGGTGACATCGCTCCCGATCAGGTCGTTGTCGATGGTGGATGCGACGCCGACCACGTGAACCCCAAGCTGGCTGAGCATGTAGGAGCCGGTCTGAGATCCATTGCCGCCAATCACCACCACACCATCGATGCCCCTCTGGGCGAGGTTGCGAAGCGCCTTCGACCGCCCACTCTCCTCGCGGAATTCCGCCGATCGCGCACTGCCGAGAAAAGTGCCGCCGACCTGAATGATGCCGCCCACGTCGCGCGCGTTAAGCTGTCGGAAATGACCGTCGACCAGGCCCTGCCAACCCTGGCGCACTCCGTGAACCGTCATGCCCTGATCGAGCGCACTGCGCGTGACGGCGCGAATGGCCGCATTCATGCCGGGGGCATCACCACCACTCGTAAGGACCGCGATGTGTTTCATGAGTCCAACATTATGACCGTGCGCCCAGGAAAACGCAAAAAACGCGCCAACCAGCGCCGGAGGCTTCCGACGGCGCTGACTCCGGCATTCGGCACCACGACGGTCGGCATGGCCGGCGCGATGGGCCCTTCGCGGCCGTTGAAAACGACCCACTACCATGCGGGTGCCGTGTTTCCCATCACATCCAACACCGTGCTACTCTCGATGCGACCAACACGCCGGAATCAGACAATGGATCTTTACAAGCGTGTGACTGTCTCACTGTTCGGGGACCCGACCAGGATCGCTCGGGCTCTTGGTCTCGACATCGAGTTGCCAGATCCGGACTGCGAGGATCCCGCGTATTGGGAGCGTGTGCATGCCAAGGGCTGGAAACCCCAATTGCAGGGCAAGATCGCCGATCCGGAATTCAACGACGATCCCGACTGGTGTTCACTGCTCCGGCTCGACTTCGGGGAAGTCCGGTTCGATCTGGAGGAGGGCATCAAGATCATGACCCAGTTGCACGATTTGCCGCGCGTCATGGAACTGGTCTATCGACTGGGCGATGCCGGCATCCCATTGAAGGATGAAGACGGTAAGTGGCTCGTCCATGCGATGGCGGCGGTTTTCCCGACCCGTCCTGAATTCGACACCGGGATGCGCGAGGCTGGCCTGGTACAGGACCCGAGGCGAGATTTTTGGTGGGAACCGCCACCGAACAGGGACATGGAGTCACCATCATGGCGAAAGTAACCGAGGCCGACCTCGCCAGCCTGCCCAACTGGACAATCGACGCGGCGGGCAAATCGATCCACCGCGAACTGAAATTCGCCGATTTCAGCGAGGCCTGGGGGTTCATGAACCGCGTGGCGCTGCTGGCCGAAAGCCAGAGCCACCACCCCGACTGGTCGAACGTCTGGAACACGGTGCGCATCACGCTGAGCACCCACGACGCCGGCGGCCTGACCGACAAAGACATCACCCTGGCGCGAGCGATCGACGCACTCCTACCCTGATGGAGGGGCCCGGTTTCCCCGAACGCGCCCCCGGTTTCCCCGCACGCGCCCCCGGTTTCCCCGAACGCGCGCTGGCCATCCGCCGCGCGGTCGCGCGTTTGTGTCTGCGCCTCAACTGGGCGCCCCTGCATGAGGTCAGGCTGCCAAACGGCCGCCGTGCCGATATCCTCGCCCTGCGCGGCGACGGCGGCTTCGTCTGCATCGAGGTGAAATCCGGCCCGCGAGACTTCCTCACCGACCAGAAATGGTCGGAATATCGTGAGTTCGCCGATCATTTGTTCTTCGCCGTCGACCTCGACTTCCCGCACGACATCCTACCCGTCGAGACCGGTCTGATCATCGTGGCGGACCAGACCGCCGAACTGATCCGCGAGGCACCGGAACACAAGCTGTCCGCCGCCCGCCGCACCGCGCTGCTGCGCCGGTGGGCTCTGCTGGCGGGCAGTCGGCTGGCGATCCTGGAGGACCCCGCCGGCGTCGCCGACCTGCGGGCGTCGCTGCGCGTCGAATAATTCCGCGCGTTCATGGTCCGGTAATCTTCTCGTTAAACATTCGCTAACGTTCCTGGGTTTACCTTCCGGTCCGCCACCGATCCTTCCGAAAACCGTTGGGGCACGAGGCCTTTCAATAGCCGGCCCTGGGCTGGGGGAAAATTCCCCGGTCCGGAGGCCACTCCCCGCAAAGGACCCCCCATGACCCAACGCCTGATGCTGACCTTCGCTACCTTGGCCCTGTTAAGCCAGACCGGCTGTGTCGCCGCGATACCATTGGCCATGCAACTCGTATCCAGCGCGAATTCGTCGGAGCGGCTTTGCTCGATGACGAAAATGCCTGGGCAGACAACTTCGCTCTGCGATCGCATCTCGTCATCGTTTTCCGGGCCAGCCCAGCCGCTGCCCCAGGACAAAACTCCAAACAGCAAAGTTGTAACCACAGCCCAGAGATAAGGCCCGCGGGATGAACGTGCCGCGGCAACTCTTTGCCAAGGTAACGCTTCCTCTCCTGACGAACGCCGAATCGTGCGCTACCATCCCGAGTGACACACGCGGGGAGAAGCGGCGATGGAATTCGGCGGGGCGATGTTTTTCACTGACTACGCGATGGATGCCGGTGCGTTTGCCCGTGCGCTTGAGGATCGAGGCTTCGACTCGGTCTGGGCGCCGGAGCACTCGCATATTCCGGTGTCTCGGCTGACCCCGTTCCCTCAGGGTGGGGAGTTGCCGCGCAAATACGCGGAATGCATGGATCCGTTCGTCTCGCTGACCCTCGCGGCGGCGATGACGAAGACGATCAAACTGGGCACAGGCGTATGTCTGGTGGTGCAGCGAGATCCGATTCAAACAGCCAAGCTGGTGGCCTCGCTCGATCAGGTGTCGCAAGGCCGGTTCCTGTTCGGGATCGGCGGCGGCTGGAACGCCGAGGAAATGGCCGATCACGGCACCGCCGACTTCAAGGGCCGCTGGAAACTGGTCCGCGAACGCGTGGAGGCGATGAAGGCCATCTGGACCCAGGAGACGCCGGAGTATCACGGCTCGCTGGTCGATTTCGGTCCCATGCTCGCCTGGCCCAAACCGGTGCGAACGCCATATCCGCCGGTGATCGTCGGCGGCGCGTTCCCGTACGGCGCGCGCCGGGCAATTGCCTACGGCGATGGTTGGGTGCCGCACGGTTCCCGCCCGCACTACGGCGACGTCGGCCAGTTCCTGCCGGAGTTCTTCAAAATGGCGAGGGAAGCCGGACGCGATCCGGCATCCTTGCCGGTGACGCTGTTCGGCATTCCCGCTGATATCGATCGGCTGCGCTATTACCGTGATGCCGGCGTTACCCGCGTCGTGGTCAGCCTTGACTCCGCCGGAGCGGACGAAGTGCTGCCTCGGCTGGACCATTGGTCTGGGCTTATGCGGCAGCTCGCGGCCGGGTGATTATCTGACGTCCAAGGCCGCTTGCCAACGATCTGGCGACATCTTTCTGTTGATGCTCGATCATGCGCATGATGCCGAGGCACCCAAGGGTCTTTTGGGATTTGAACGCGAAAACTCAGGTGAGCCATGCCGCGGAAACATACAACTCAAGGCAATGACCGTGGCGAGCATCCACGGGTTGTGCTCTCACAGCGCGCGCGAGCAAACCTTGAATTGCGTTCAATCAGCGTATCGGCGGTAAAACGGGCCCTCCAAAAAGGCACTGTCGGACACGTTGACGATAAAACAGGCCGTTTCATCTACACGCTGGATGATCGCCTCGGTGGCATTCGAGTTGTCGCCGAGAAGGACGGCGATTCGATCGTTGTCATAACGGCTATTCGGACCGAAGAATTTTCGGATCATGCCGGGTAGCCAACTTTCAGAGGTTAGCCTCGACTTCGCGCAAGCTGACAAAGAACTCGATGAATATAGGAGTTGGCTCGATTCCAATGCCGAGTTTTCGGAAACTCGTGTCGTCGAATACCTCAAGGCGAGAAGGGATTTGTGCCTGCTGATCCAGCTTGCTGCTGGGAAAGGAAGACCAAACCGCTACAAGCATGAGTTCAATCTTCAGGGTGCGTTTCGGGCCGATCTCGTGGTTGGCTCCACGATTTCAAGGCACTTTGTGCTGGTGGAATTTGAAGGAGGAACGAGCAGCAGCATCTTCAATCAGAAACGCGGCACCACGCAGTTGAGAGATTGGGGAAACGAAATACAACCTGCATTCAGTCAGGTTTCGGATTGGACGTGGGCCAAGAACGACAACCAACATAGCGATCTGTACCGAAACACTTTCGGCCTTGACCACTTCTCGGAAACTTACCTCGTCGTATGTGGCCGGGCAGCCTTCCTCAATCGGACGGAGCGGGCGAGGCTTCATTGGCGCAGCGAGAAGACGATGATCGCGTCCTGTCCAATACGCTTTTGGACCTACGACGACCTCTATGTGGAGACATCCGCCGCGCTCGATGTCTGGCGCGCCCTCCGCTCTGAACAGGCCCCGTAATCGGGCAATCTGTCCAGTCCTCGGGAAATCACGGAATATTCGCGAGGCTCGGCGGACCAATTTTTGTGACACGACTGTGGCAGGCTCGGACCTGATGTACGGGCGCGCTCTTGCTCGCATGCCGAACGCCCCACTCTTGCGTCCCGCGCCCGTTCCCTCCTCAATGCGCCCCATCAACACGGGAGGAACCTCACCATGGACCTGGGACTCAAAGGTAAGAAGGCCATCGTTTGCGCGGCCAGCAAAGGGCTTGGCAAAGCCTGCGCGATGTCGCTGGCGAGGGAGGGGGTCGACGTTGTCATCACCGCCCGCACCGCGTCCGACCTGGAGGCAACCGCCGCGGAAATCCGTGCGGCAACCGGCGCCAAAGTGACCGCCGTGGCGGGCGACATCACCACCGATGCGGGCCGTGCCGCCGCGCTCGCCGCGTGCCCGAACCCGGATATCCTGGTGAACAACGCCGGCGGCCCGCCTCGCGGCGATTTCCGCGACTGGAACCGCGACGACTGGATCAAGGCGGTCGATGCCAACATGCTGACGCCAATCTTCCTGATCAAAGCCGTGGTCGACGGCATGATCGAGCGTAAGTTCGGCCGCATCGTCAACATCACCTCGGCCTCGGTGAAATCCCCCATCCCCGAACTGGGCATGAGCAATGGCGCCCGCGCCGGTCTGACCGGCTTCGTCGCCGGCCTCGCCCGTCAGGTCGCGCGGCACAATGTCGTCATTAACAACATTCTGCCGGGTCCGTTCCTGACCGACCGTTTGCGTGGCGGGTTCCAGGAAGCGGCGCGCACCAGCAACCGGCCGGTCGACGAACTGGTGCAGGAGAGGGCGAAGGGCTCACCCACCGGCCGGGTCGGCGATCCGGCGGAGTTCGGCGATGC
>CALFNB010000089.1 GCA_937902425.1 uncultured Acetobacteraceae bacterium
CAGCTACGAATCGTACCGATTCGAGCCGAGTCAAAGACTATCTTGGTGCCTATGGCGCGGAGCCCTGACGCTGGCTTATGCCCCGCGACGAACGGCTCCATCAGGTCGGCGGATTTGGCGAATTTCGGCAACAGCACGGCCTCGATCGCCGGGTTCTCGAATTGCGCCAGATCGGTGCCCTTGATGCCGCGGAACTGCGTCCAGACGAGCCGCGGTTCGGCCCACTCGCCATCCTTGCCGTAGGTGATCTCGCCCACGATGGTTTTGAATGTGTGGGTCCGCAGGTAATCGGCCAGTTTGTCGTCGTCGAGGCTACCGGCCCCAGTCACCGCCTGCTGCAATACTTGCATCCTGGCATAGGCGAAGGGCGGCAGGAACACGCCCAATGGATCGACGCCTTCCACGGCGGCACGAGAGCGATAAACTTCCAGGAAATCCATGACGCCGGGGTATTGCAGAGCCGGTGTGGGGACCCATTGCTCGCCTAATACGACACCGTTCATCAAAGGACCGAGCTGCGTCTTCAGCGCCGCGGTTTGCAGGCCGACGAGGCTGCCGCCGAACATGCGCGCGGTCAGGCCCATCTCGGCCGCCGCGCGCAAAATCCCGGCGGTATCGGCGGGATACGACGCGACGAAGATGACTTCCGGGTTGGTGGCGCGGACCGCGCGCAGGACCGGTGCGTAATCCGTGGTGGTGGGCGGGTAAGCTTTGTCATAGACGATTTTAAGTCCCGCCGCGGCGGCGTTCTGGCGCGCGCCATCAGTCGCGTTGCGGGCGAACTCGGCATCCGCGCCGACGATCGCCAATGTCTGGGGTTTTGGGGTCAACGAAGCGGCGATCTCGAAGAAGCCCCGCGAGAAAGCGATTTTCGGATCGGGCCCGGTGGCGATCATGGCGAAACAGCGCGGATAGTGGAACTCCGCGTTGATCGCGAGGGAGAACAAACTCAGATAGAGCTTATTGTGCGGGATCACGATGGGCATCGCCGGTGCCGCCATATTGGTGGCATAACCGGACAGCACCAGATCGACGTGATCAACGTCCAGCAGCTTCACATAAAGGCCCGGAACGTTGGCAGGGTTGCTTTGGTTGTCGTAGAATACCAGCTTTACCGTGCGGCCCAGAAGTCCGCCTTTGGCGTTGATGTCCTCAGCCCAGATTTGCATCGCGAGGATGCCCGATTTGCCCACCGCGGCGAGGCTGCCGGTCAAGGCTTCGGCGAAGCCGATCGTGATTGGTCCCTCTTCCGCCGCCGCGGCCCGCCGCCCCATCGCTCCGGTGGCGAGCAAGCCCAAAGTGGAACGGCGTCCCATTTCAATCCGCATCTGTTTCCTCCTTGCCCGTTAAAACGCGGGCATTGGCGGCGACGTTAGCAGACAATCGGCCGGCGGCTATACTCGATCGCGGAACGGAGGAATTCGCCATGAAATTTGGCTTCTGCCTGATGAGCGACGTGACGGAGATCGGCTTCTTCAGCCATGTCGAGGGCTTGGGCTACGACTCTGTCTGGGTCGCCGACAGTCAGATGCTGTTTTCCGATTGTTACGCGGTGCTCGCACTGGCGGCGCGACAAACGAGCCGGCTGCGTATCGGACCCGGCACGGCGATTTGCGGCACGCGCATCCCGCCGGTCCAGGCGGCGGCGGTGGCGACGATCAATGCACTGGCACCAGGCCGCGTGTTCCTCGGCATCGGCACCGGCAACACCGCGATGCGCACCATGGCCCAAAAGCCGATGAAGATGGCGGAGTACTCCGAGTACCTGCGCGTCCTGGCCGCGCTGCTGCGAGGCGAAACCGTCGACTACACCTTCAACGGCGTCACAAAACCCGTGAAGCTGCTGCATCGTGAGGATCGCGGCATGCGACTCGATCCGCCGATTCCTTTGTACGTCTCCGGGTTTGGACCGCGCGCGATGGCGCTGGCCGGAGAGCACGGCGACGGCATCATCTTCGCCATCCCGCCGCGCGGTGTCCCGGTCGCCGAGGCGCTGTCACACGCGCGTCAAGGCGCGGCGCGCGGCAACCGGTCGATGGACGGGTTTCGCAACGCCTCGCTGAGCAGTGTCTTCGTGCTGGAAAACGGCGAGGCGGTCGATTCGGACCGGGTCAAAGCGGCGATCGGCCCGAACGTGATGGCCAGCGTTTATTACTTTTACGATACAGTGCACGAGCGCGGCATCGAGCCGCCGGCGTTCCTCAGCCGGATCTGGAAACCCTATTGCAAGCTGGTCGAGTCGACCCCGTCGGAACACCGCCACTTCCGCACCCACGAATGCCACTACACCGGGCTGCATCGCGGCGAGGCGGAACTGATCGATGCGCGATTGATCCGCGACACCTGCCTGATCGGCACCGCCGACGAACTCGTGGAGCGGATCCGGGAACTGGAACGCGACGGGCTGGAGGAACTGGTGTTCGCCATCGGCACGGACGCGAAATGGCGGCTGGCGGAGGATTTCGCCCGACAGGTCATGCCCCGTTTGTGATCGTTGGTTTGTGACCGAAATCCAGCCGCGCCAGCCGGACCATCGTGTGGCGTAGGGCGGCCGAGTCTTCGGGCCCAAACGCCGCCTCAAACGTTTCCTGCGCCGCGCGCCACGCCGGACGGGCCTCCCGGAGCTTGCGCCGGCCAACCTCGGTCAGCGCGACCATCCGACTGCGCCGGTCCGCGCCGGCCGTCATCGTCACGAGGCCTTGCGCTTCCAATGGCCGCAGATTGTGGCCGAGCGTGGCGCGGTCCATCACCATCCGGTCGGCGAGCACGCTCATGGTGACCGGACCGGAGGCGGCGAGCCAGGCCAGGATCGGATATTGCGTGATGCGCAGTCCGACCGGCGCCAGAGCCTGGTCGTACAGCCGTGTCACCCGGCGCGCCGCCTGGCGGATCACGGCGCAGTTGCAAGGCGATTCCGCCACCCTGTCATGCGCCGTCTCGGAGGCGGCGGCCTTGCCAATTACGCTCATATGCCCATATTTTGCGCCTGCGCGCCCGCCGTCAAGGTGAGGCCGGCAAACAGTGGCACGTCATGGGGACCAGGACAACATGAACGCCGTTCGCATTCGCCCAGATTGGGTCACTGTCATGGCGGCTTGCCTGATCACGGGTCTGGCGATGAGTCTGCGCCAGGTACTGGGCTTGTATTTGCGGCCGGTGACCATGGATCTGGGGATTGGGCGCGAGCCGTTTTCGAACGCGATGGCATTGGCGAATCTCGTTTGGGGGTTTGGCGCGATCCTGTTCGGTTTCCTGGCCGACAAGTACGGAGCGGGACGCACGGCCGCGATTGGGGTCTTGTGTTCGATGGCGGGGTTCTTCCTGATAACCCAGGCCTCGACCGGGACCGGTTTGCTGGTCGCCGGGGTGCTGCTTGGGATTGGCTCCAGCGGGTCGGGTGTGACGGCTCTGGTTGGGGCGGTTGGCCGAGCCGTCCCGCCGGAACAGCGCACCGCCGCGATCGCCTCGCTTGGCATGGCGACCGGTATCGCGACGTTCCTGGCGTATCCGTACGTGCATGTGCTGATCGAAGCGTTCGGCTGGCGGACCAGCCTGCTGTTGGTCGCGGGAACGGTGGCGCTGACATTGCCGCTGACCATGATCCTGCCCGGTGGGCCGGTGACGGCCGTGACGGTGCGCGCTCAAACGATGATTGAGGCGTTTCGCGAAGCGTTCGCGACACCCAGTTTCTGGCTGCTGACGTTTGGCTTTTTCGTGTGCGGGTTCCACGTGGCGTTTTATTCGGTGCACCTGCCCGCTTTCGTGCAGGACCAGGGTCTGGGCGCGTGGGTTGGCGTGTGGTCGCTCATGGCGGTGGGGATCGCCAACATCATCGGCACCTGGCTCGCCGGTCAGTCCGGCCGGTTCTTTCAGAAGCGCACTGTGCTGACGACCATCTATTTCGCCCGAACGGTCCTGTTTTTCGGCTTGCTGGTGCTGCCGATCACGCCGCTGACCATCATCGCCACATCAGCGCTTCTGGGCTTGTTCTGGCTGTCGACGATTCCTCTGACCAGCGCACTGGTCGGCACATTCTTCGGCACGAGCTGGATGTCGATGCTGTTCGGTTTCGTGTTCCTGTCGCATCAGCTTGGGTCGTTCCTCGGCCTCGTGCTGGCGGGCCGCTTTTATGACGCGACGCACTCCTACACGCTGATGTGGTGGATCTCGGCGGGTCTGGGTCTGGTCGCGGGCCTGCTCAATCTGCCGATCAAGGAGCGGCCGGTGCCGCGCCTGCTGGCGGCCGCGGCGGCCGGATGATCCGGGTTGTTTCGCGCGTCATCGTGGGGCTGCTGCTGGTAGGTGGCGTATGGCTGTACAGCGTGCGCGGCGAGGCGATCCTGATGGATCTGCAAACGATGTCGGCAAGGATGCTGTGTCTGTGAGCTTGCTTGCCGAGCCACGAGCGCGACGTCCCGCGCCGGTCTCGCTCAAGAAGTATACATGCTATCGGGCCGCGCCCGAGGACGGCGAGGATGGGCGAACTCAGGCATTCCGACGGCGAGTGGATAACGCCTCCAGCTCATCTTGGCTAACACTTACGCGGCCCCCGTCGGAGGGCGTCAGGAATCAACCAGCGCGCACTGACCGCCTTTCGCCTTCACTTTGTCGCAGAACGCCTTCGCCTGCGCCGGGTCAGCGAAGCCGCCGGTCCGCAACCGCCATGGCGCGGTGCCACGTTCACTGACCTTCTGGAACAATGCCCGATGCTGGCCGAACAACTCTGGCTGCTTTTTCGCCAGTTTCTCCCAGGCGAGTTGCGCCTGCGCCTCTGACTTCGCCTCCGACAACTGCACCGTCACCGTCTTTGAGTGCGGCGGCGTGAGCACGGGCGCCGGAGCCGACGATTTGCCCGGCGCGGCGATCGCCATCAACGCGCGCGGATTGGGTTCCTCGGTTCCCGGCGCGAGGTGGCTGTCGTTGGGGTCGATCTGCTTCGCCTCCGGGCCGACCGCCATACCGCCGGGATTGAGCGGCTTCACCCGCATCGGGCTCTGATCGGCCTGCACGACCGGCACGACTCCGCCGCCCGAGCGCCCGGTCAGACTGTACCCGGCGATGCCCACCAGGATGGCGAGACCGCCAGCACCCATCAGGTAAAGAATGCGCTTCGTCCCCGCGTCGATGCCCGCGTCATCGTCGCGCGAGGGCCGGTACATCGGACCAGTGACCTGGGGACCAGTGACCTGGGGACCAGTGACCTGCGGACCACTGACCTGCGGACCAGTGACCTGGGGACCAGTGACCTGGGGACCAGTGACCTGAGGACCGGTGACCTGAGGACCGGTGACCTGAACCTGATCCGACATGGTGATCCTTTCCTGATGCTCGTCCTGGTAATCGCCACCGTTGCGGGGTCAGCGCATTTCCTCGACGGGTTCGACCCCCATGACCCGCAGGCCGGAGCGGATGACGACCGCCGTCGCCGCCACCAGTGCCAGGCGCGCGCGGGTTTCCGCCGGCCGGCCGGTCTGGAGGAATCGAAGGGTGGAGTCGTCCCTGCCCCGGTTCCATAGCATATGAAAGTCACCCGCCATGTCATAGAGAAAAAACGCGATTCGGTGCGGTTCGCGTGCCAGCGCGGCAGCCTCCACGGTGCGCGGCCAGGTAGCGAGGCGGCGGATCAGGGCGGTCTCCGCCTCGTCCGTCAGGCTGCTGAGTTCCGCGCCGGCCAGCGACTCCGGCGTCAGCTCCTCGGCCGGCATCGTTCCCGCCGCGCCGCGCAGCACCGAGCGGCAGCGCGCATGCGCGTACTGCACATAAAACACCGGATTTTCCCGAGTTTGCGCCACCGCGTGGTCGAGGTCGAATTCCATCTGCGCGTCGGCTTTGCGCGTCAGCATGGTGAAGCGAACGGCGTCACGGCCGACTTCCTCCAGCAAATCGCGCAACGCGACATAAGTGCCCGCGCGTTTCGACATTTTAACGGGTTCGCCACCGCGCATGATGTGCACGATCTGGCACAGCACGGCCTCGAACTTCGTGCG
>CALFNB010000090.1 GCA_937902425.1 uncultured Acetobacteraceae bacterium
CTTGCCTCGCCCCACTCTTGCCTCGCCCCACTCTTGCCTCGCCGGGTTCGTGGGGCCACGTTGCCTGCCCAAACCGACATCGCAGGCTGACCGATTCTTCTGATGACGCGCCCCCTCATCAAGCGCCCATGACCGCCGCGCCTCGCAAACCCAGGCGGCCCGCGCGACCCCGCCCGGAAGCCCCGCACGTCAGCGACGCAGCCGATGCTTTGACGGCGGCTCCCGCCTGGCAAGCCGGAGGTTTCGTTCCCCTGAAGACCGAACGGCTGACCCTGCGCCCGTTCCAGCCCGGAGACGCCACCGGACTGCACCGCCTGATCAACAATTTCGACATCGCCAAAATGCTCGAACTGGTGGCGTTCCCCTACCATCGGGAAACCGCCGACGAATGGATCCTGTCGTCGAACCGGAACCTGGCCGCGGGCACCTCCTGCCAACTCGCCATCACCGGCCATGAGCGGGAGCAGGAGGTCCTGGTCGGCGGGGTCGGCATCACGGTCGACCGAGCATCCCGCACCGGCCGTCTCGGCTATTGGGTCGGGCAAAAATACTGGGGGCACGGCGTCGCCACCGAGGCCGCCGGCCGGCTGACGCGCTGGAGTTTCGCCAATTTGGAAATCGACCGCATCAGCGCCGGGGTGGCGACCGATAACCCGGCCTCGGCCGCCGTCCTGCGCCGCATTGGCTTCCGCCAGATTGGCGCGGGCGTCCAGCATTTCGCCTCGCGCGGTTCCGACGTTCCGGTCCTGCTGTTTGAGGCCTCCCGCGATGACATTTTCGGCCAGACCGAAGTCGAAGCGACCGAGCCAGGCGCCAAACCGCTGCTGCTGGTCGCCGCCTGCGCGCTGGTGGACGTCGATGGGCGGGTCTTGCTCGCGCGCCGGCCGGAGGGCAAAAAAATGGCCGGCCTGTGGGAGTTTCCAGGCGGCAAACTCAACCCGGGCGAGACCCCCGAACAGGCATTGATCCGCGAGTTGAAGGAGGAGCTTGGCATCGATGTCGCCGCCGTCTGCCTGGCACCGTTCGCCTTCGCCTCGCACGCCTACGAGGGGTTTCATTTGCTGATGCCGCTGTTCCTCTGCCGCCGCTGGAAAGGGATCCCGACCCCGCGGGAGAACCAGACCCTGGCCTGGGTGCGCGCCCAGAGACTGGGCGATTATGAGATGCCGCCGGCGGACAAGCCGCTGATCCCCCTGTTGCGCGATTTCCTGTAAAGGGTCCGTTCCATGCAAGCGAAAAATCCCACCGCCTGTGTGCTGGTCATCGGCAACGAAGTGCTATCCGGCCGTACCCAGGACGCCAACATTCGTTTCCTCGCGACGAAGCTGGGGGACCTGGGGATTCCGCTGCGCGAAGTCCGCGTCATTCCCGACATCGCCGAAACGATCATCGCCACGGTCAACGAAGTTCGCGCGAAGTTTAATTACGTGTTCACAACAGGTGGCATCGGCCCGACGCACGACGACATCACCAGCGAATGCATCGCCGCCGCCTTTGGTGTTCCCTGGGAGCCGCACCCCGTTGCATGGGCTCGCATGGAAAAGGCCTATAAACCCGGCGATTTCAACGCGGCGCGGCAGCGTATGGGCACGATGCCGCGCGGTGCGAAACTTATCGATAATGCAATGTCCGTCGCGCCCGGGTTCCAGATGGAAAACGTCTACGTCATGGCCGGCGTGCCGCGGGTCATGCAGTCGATGTTCGAATGGCTGGCGCCGCATCTGGAAGGCGGTCAGAAAATCGAGCAGCGCGCGGTGCATGCGCTTGGCTTGCCCGAAGGCGTGATCGCCGATGGTCTCACCGCCATTCAGAACCGCTATCCGGACATCGATCTGGGCAGTTACCCATTCTATCGCCCGACCGGCAATGGCGTGGCGCTGGTCGCGAAAGGCACCAGCGCGGCGGAGGCGGAAGCGGTGATCGCCGAGGTAACGGAGCTGATCAGGTCGCTCGGCCGCACGCCGATTCAGGGTGAAGCGCCCGAATGATTGTCCGGGCGGCGCACCCGCGCGGACGATTTGAACCCGCGTGTTTCATCGCGTAAGCCAATAAGCCCCTTCAATTCCCGAGGCCACCGCGATACGCCGTCAAGGACCGCCTGACTCCGGCGGGAATTGAAATATTTAAGATTTTCACGTGCCACGATTTTGACCAAAATACATGGCAAGGATTGATCGAGCACGCGATGCGGGCCTGAGACGTTGCCGGTGGAACCATCCGGTAGTCCCGGGAGTTTGTTCCGTATGACACCGAACCGCTGATCAACTGCTCAGGTGCCGCACAGATTCGATTGGAGGCAACAATGGATAAGAATTTAGCTGGTCTTATCGGAGCGGCGAGCCTGCTCGCGATGCCGGCGCAAGCCGCGACCGCCGCACCGCCGACGTATCAGGAAGCAATGCACGCGAGTTCATACGCTGACCTCCTGAAGCCCATTCCGAATGCGTCCGCTCTGCTAAAAGCGTCGGAGGAGGCCAGGATTTCCGAGCCGGCGCCGGGCACCCAGGCGACGGTGCAACTCGCGCAATTCTGGCTTCAGATAGGTCCCCCGCGTCGCCATCGTCATCATCATCATCATCATCATCATCACCACCATCACCACCACCATAACCGCACCTGAGCGCGGGCGTTTGGCCGGCCGGTTCGCGGCCGTCCGGCCGACTGGACTTCACTCTCGCTTCGCGCTCTTCGCCGCGCCAAAGATGCGCCGATATGTCCCATCGAATACCGTATGGGTCGATGAAACCCATTGCGTATCGGCCGAAAGCGTACTCCGGCTCGCGTGGATCCTTTGGGACTGGAGTTCTCGCTCGGCCGCCTCTTCCTCCGGCATATCGACGAGTTCGAGTTTAAGGTCGGGCTGCACGATCGTGACCTGAATAAACGGTTCACCGGGCCGGAAGATGTGGGTTTGCCCTTCGCCAGGCGCTTTGAATACGACGAAATTGACCATCGGCCACCAATGCCGCACCACCGCTGGTACCGCGATCGGCGCGGTTCCGGTGGTATCGCTATAGAACCGGGGATGTGTCTCGAATTTAATCGCGTAACCTTCTTCGACCTTTAAATCGATGAGTATCTGATAGGTGTAATATTCCTTGCCAAAGTCCCGCAATGGCGGTCGCCGCGCATCGGGCATCGATGCGTCACCGAAATCGCCTTCGAACAACATGATCCCGTTTTTCGTCGTGACCCGAAGCTCGTCCTCGTGGGGATACAGCAGCTCGATCCCAGCCCTGGCGGCTTCTGAAAACGGAATGCAGTGCCAGGGATACTCGTGGGAGCCGTCGGCCCTTGGCTCATTCTCGCCAGCCCATCCCGGAACTTCGAGTTTGGTACGGCGAGGTCGCAGCTTCGGATTGATCGACCGATACTTGATTATTGGCATGCTGACCCCTTTTCCGCGAATGTGAGCCGGCGGCGGGACAACACCGCCGCCCAGAGAGCCGAACTGCCGATATAACTCTCCGACCAGGCGGCTCGTTCCATGATTCCCGCCCAAGGTGGATCAAGGCTGGCGATCGCGGTCAGGCGAAATCGGCCGGCGGTAGCCAAAGCACCTGACCGATGCGGTCAGCACCGGACGCGATCATCGACAGCCGGTCGAACCCGAGTGCGATACCCGCGGATTGCGGCATTCCCTCGGCGAGCGCGGCAAGGAAATCCTCATCCAAGTCCCAGTCCGGACCATACAACGCGTGCCGCCGCGCACGTTCGGCGATAAACCGTTCGCGTTGCTCGACCGGGTCGGTCAGTTCGACAAAGGCGTTGGCCAGTTCGATGCCACAGACAAACAACTCGAAGCGTTCCGCCACTCTTGGATCGGCCGGGTCACGCCGAGCCAGCGCCGCCTGGGCGGCGGGCCAATGCGTCAGGAACGTCGGATGCGCCCGGCCCAGATGCGGTTCGATCCGCTCCAGCAACAGGCGAAAGAACAAATCCTCCCAGGTTTCGTTCTCCCGCAATCGCGCCCCGGCCTGAGCCGCCAACGCAACCGCATCGCCTTCGGTGCCGAGGACATCCGCGCCCACGTAACGATCGAACGCCTCCGCGACCGTCAGCCGTTCGGTCCCCGCCAGAGACGTGGTTACCCCGCGCGCGCTGACCTCGCCCGGCAATACGTCACGCAGCAACGCGGTCGTTTCGTCGATGAGAGCATCCATGTCCGCACCCGGCCGATACCATTCCAGCATCGTGAACTCGGGAGCGTGCAGTGCGCTGGCCTCACCGTTGCGCCAGACCCGGGCGAGTTGAAAAATCGGACCCGCACCGCCGACCAGCAGCCGCTTCATGGCGAATTCCGGGCTGGTGTGCAGCCACAATGGTTCGGCATGGCCGTCCGGATATTCGCGTCGCGTCGCGAAGGCGCGGAGATGCACCTCCTCACCCGGCGCCGGCACGGCGTATGGCGTTTCGACTTCCATGTAGCCACGTGCGGCGAAGAACGCCCGCGTCGCCGCGGTCAGCTCGGCGCGCCGCCGCAAGAACCGTAAGCGGGCTTCCAGGCTCCTGGGATGCCAGGATGGGGTAGAGGAGGACATGGCCCTGCATAATCAAACAACCGGAGCCGCGCCAGGCCAATCGGACGGTGGACTCAGCGGCTTTTCCGGGGCGCGATGGCGGCATTCGCGGCTCGGCCATATCGCGGAAAGGCGTTGGAGGGCCAGTACCCCCGACAGCGCTCCCTCCCCGCCAAACTTCGTGTTGCGCTACAACGCTTCCCAAGGAGTCGCCAGCAATCCCGATCCGCGCCGTATTTGCTTATTCGTGGAAACCTGTCGGGTGTGGTCATCCGGCGCGGTCGATCGCCCTTGTCCTTCGGAGCTTGAGCCGCGGCTTCTCGTTTGTGCGATAGCCTCCGGTGACGCCCGCCGCTGATGTGGCCCGCGCACCAGTCCGACGCTTTGATGCGCGGAAATAGCGTTCCCCCCTCCGTGCCATGGTGACACGCACCTGTGTAACACGCCAGCGGCGATGGCAATGGCTTGCGCCATGGCGTCTGGGCTGTTACCAAGAAGTTCGTTGTGCGTAAGTGTCAAGTGGCTGACGAGGCTATGAGGTTCACGGCTAAAGCAACCTGGCATCGAACCGTGAAATGGTTTGTCTGAATGCGAGATCGGCGAGCGGCATTTGAGAGAACAGGAAGACTTGTTTCCGGTGGAATTCTTTATTGAAGAGACCCCTATGTCGCTTCAGGCGAGTTCGCGTTCAAGAGAGATTTGGAGGACGACGATTAAAGGAGCCGCGAACGCCCGGGTGCGGGAATCCGTTGAGTCGCCTTTTCTCGATTCTCGGCCCGTGGCAGTGACGATTTTTTACTTCTGCCCGGCCGAAATGGAGGGGGATATAGACAACATCGTCAAGCCAATTCTTGATGGAATGATCAGTGCCGTTTATCTTGATGACCGGGTCGTTGAGCGAGTTTTGGTGCAGAAATTCGAACCCGGCATCGAAAGGTCCTTTATCGATGTCAGTCAGAAACTTGCTGACGCTCTGGATGCGGATACACCTGTCGTCTACGTCCGCGTCGACGATGACCTGAGCTGGAGGACGTTGTAGTGGTTTCGTCAGGTCAGGCATGGGACCCGGATACCGAGGCCAGGATTCTGGACAGGCTGAAGGCTGCCTATGAACAGAGAGGCTTCTCCTTCGTCGTTCGGCCCCAGCCAGAATCACTCCCTGCTTTCCTGGGCCAATATCAACCTGATGCAATAGCCAAAAAAGACGGCGAGACGGTGATCATAGAGGTAAAATCGCGCGAAACTTCGTCAGCGGAACAGGGATTGGCCGAAATTCGGCGCAGAATTGCCGACCACAAGGACTGGAAACTAAATGTGGTATATGCGACGGAGAGGCAAGAAGCCTCTGTCGTCATTCCGGTCGCGGGCTTAGAAGCCCTGAAGCAGCAGGTTACTGAAGTTAAGAATCTGGAGGCAACCGGTCACGTCCGTGCTGCATTCATACTGTCCTGGTCACTCCTGGAAGCCGCCCTCAACCGCCTCAACGGGGACCCAGCGAACCATCTGAGAAGTCCCGGCCAGGTCGTTCAATCGCTTGCGATGGGGGGACATCTTAGCAAAACCGCTGAGCGAAACCTGCGAGGTCTCTCCGATCTGCGAAACCGAATCGTGCACGGCGATCTCGATGCCAATGCTTCTGGCGAGGACGTAGAGCAGGTTCTGGCGGCGATCAACGAAACACTCGTCCTGGAGCCTCTGTAGGCTCCTACGACCAACTCGAACTCATCCACGGATTCAAATCATCCTGGAGCCGCGCCTTACACAGGGCCTTGCTCCCGTCGCGCTCACGAGGGGGTGCGATACGCACTGATGGGGACACACCGACAGAGACACCACGCGCACCATGATGATCCGTGACACCAATGCCCTGATCGATGCCGGCCTGGTCGACCCGTCGGATCGCGCCGCGATCGAGACCGTGGCCACGCGCTACGCAATAGCCCTCACGCCATCCATGCGCGCGCTGATCGAGGCGCCGGACGACCCGATCGCCCGCCAGTTCGTCCCCAGCCCGGAGGAGTTGATCACCGCGCCGCATGAGCATCCGGACCCGATCGGCGACGACAAATTTTCCCCGGTGAAAGGTGTCGTGCATCGCTACGCCGACCGCGCGCTGCTGAAGCCGTTGCTGATCTGCCCGGTGTATTGCCGGTTCTGCTTCCGGCGCGAGCATGTCGGCCCGGATGGCGGCCTGCTGACCGCGCGCGAACTGGAGACCGCGTATACCTGGTTCGAGGCCCACCCGGCGATCCGGGAAGTGATCCTCACCGGAGGCGACCCGCTGATGCTTTCGCCACGCCGCCTCGGCGCGATCATCGCCCGGCTATCCGCGATTCCGCATATCGAGATGTTGCGGATCCACACACGAGTGCCAACCACTGACCCGGCCAAAGTCTCCGGCGCGCTGACAGCGGCACTGGCGACGGACCGCTCGCTGTGGGTGGCCGTGCACGCCAACCACGCGCGGGAGTTCACCGCCGAGGCCAGGACCGCCGTCACCCGCCTGCGCCGCGCCGGAATCCCTCTCCTGGGCCAGTCCGTGCTGTTACGCGGCATCAACGACACCGCGGACGCGCTGGAGGCATTGTTCCGCGCCATGATCGCCGTGGGGATCAAGCCGTACTACCTCCATCAATTGGATGCCGCCCCAGGGACCGCGCGTTTCCGCGTTCCGATCGCCGAGGGTCAACGTCTGCTGGCCGCTCTTCGCGGCCGGGTCACCGGCGTGGCGTGGCCCACGTACGTCCTGGATATTCCTGGCGGTCATGGAAAAGTACCGATCGGGCCGCGGTTTCAGGAGGACGACGGATCGGTGCGCGATCCCTCCGGCGTTCGGCATTCAATCGGTAACTCGTAACCAATCCACAACGAGCGTCGGTGCCACCGGTTGACGATCGCGAACGGCGGCGCGAAGACGCGGGACCGTCACGAGAGACCCATGGCCGAATCACTGCGCGTTGCAACGCTCCCGCCGCCGCACGGGTTCTTCACCCGCCGCGGCGGTGTTTCCAAAGGCCCTTTCGCCAGCCTGAACTGCAGCCTGTCGAGCCCGGACGACCGCGACCTGGTATTGCGGAACCGCGGCCGGGTCGCCGACGCGCTTGGCGTGCCCCATACGCACCTGGTGGGTTGCACACAGGTGCACGGGATCGACGTGGTCTGCGTCGAAACGCCATGGGAGCCCGGCTCTGGGCCGCGCGCGGACGCGATGGTCACGCGGCGGCGGGGCCTCGCGCTTGGCATCATCACCGCGGACTGCGCGCCGGTGCTGTTCGCGGATACGGAAGCCGGGGTTGTCGGCGCGGCCCATGCCGGTTGGCGCGGAGCGGTCGCCGGCATCATCGAAGCGACGATCGCCGCGATGGTGAGCCTGGGTGCGCGGACCGAACGGATCGCCGCCGCGGTCGGCCCGTGCATAGCTCAGAGTTCATACGAAGTCGCCGCCGACCTCCGTGATACCGTGCTGGCCAGCGCGCCAGCCGATACGCGGTTCTTCGCCGAAGGCAATCGAGAGGCGCGCTGGCAGTTTGACCTGCCCGGCTATTGTGCCGCACGGCTTCGCGCGGCCGGAGTCGCCGGGGTCACGGTCACCGGCATCGATACGCTGGCGGAGGACGACAGATTCTTCAGTCATCGCCGCCGCACCCTGACGGGTGGCGGACCGATCGGACATCAGATATCGGCTATCACCGTTGGGTAATTGGTACGCTGGTTCAAAGGGCTGCTGGTTCAAAGGGATA
>CALFNB010000091.1 GCA_937902425.1 uncultured Acetobacteraceae bacterium
GGGGAATCATAATCCCTTGGTCGGTGGTTCAAATCCGCCCGCCGCTACCATCTTTATCAAGGGATTATTGGATCGGGCGGAGCCCTGACGCCCGCGCGCTACATCGCGATCGCGTAGGCCGGTCGCCTCGGGTCCGCACCCGCGCCGATCAACCCGGTCTTCGGATCGGTCATGATCGCCTCCACCGAGCCGGCGAGCCAGGTCCAGTCCGGCCAGTCGCGGATTTCGTGTCCGCGCGCGGCGAGTTCATCCCGCGTGGCCTGGTCGATCCGGCCTTCCACCGCGAGCCGGCCTGGAAAATACTCGAACGGCGCGAACGACGAAGGGAATGAATACGACGCGACGCGCGGCGCCTCGATCGCCGTTTGCGGGTCCATGCCGAAATGAATGATATTCAGCAGGACCTGCAGCATCGCCTGGGTTTGCACATCGCCGCCTGGGGTGCCGAACGGCATGACGCCACCCTCTTTGGTCACGAAGATCGCCGGATTGGGCGTCAGCCGCGGCCGCTTGCCCGGCGCCACCCCCGCCGGGTGCTTCGGATCGGGCCGGCTTTGCGAGCCGCGACCTGACGGCGTGATCCCCAGACCCGGAACGACCGGCACATTGCCCGAACCGTCCGAGGGCGTCGCGCTGAACGCGTTGCCCCAACGATCCACGACGCAGCAATATGACGTATCCGCCTCGACTTTCGGCAGCTCCCGGCTGCTGGATTCGAATGCGCGGTTAGGCAGATCGAGCGGAGCCGGCATCGCGCCGAACGCACGGTCATCGCGCACCGCGGCCGCTCGCCGCGCGATCGTCGCGGGATCGAGCAAATGATCGATCGGCACATCGACGAATTTCGGGTCGCCGAAATGATACTCGCGATCCGCGAGGGCCAGATTCAGACACTCGACAATGCGATGCAGATAATCGGCCGAATTATGTCGCAGCCCGTCGATGCCAACATGTTCGACCAGCGCGAGTGCCTGCTGCAACGCGGGTCCCTGACACCACGGACCGCAGGTCAGCAATTCGTGTCCGCGCCAGTTTCGCCGCACCACGGGTTCGATCGCCGAATGATACTCCGCGAGGTCTTCCATCGACAGATAGCCGCCTTCGCGCTTTTGGAACGCGACGATCGCGCGCGCGATATCGCCGCGATAAAATGAGTCGTGCGCGGCCTCTAACCCCTTCATGCGATCCGCTCCGGCGGCGCGATCCTGATCGGCCATGAACTGAAGCGTTTTCGCCAGGTCCGACTGAACGAACTTCTCGCCCGGCTTCGGCACGCGCCCGTTCGGCAAGAAGACCGCGGTGTTTGAAGCCCAGCGACGATATTCGTGCTCGTGCGAAGCGATCGAGGTGGCGAGCAGCGGGTAAACCGCGAACCCCTCGGCCGCGAAACGAATCGCCGGGGCGGCGACATCGGCGAACCGCATCGTGCCGTGGCGGCGCAACGCGGTGATCCAGGCGTCGGGCGCGGCGGGAATGACGGTGCGCAAGACGCCGTCGGGGATTTTGCCGCCGTGCTCTCGCATGAACAGATCGGCGGGCAAGGTTTTCGGCCACCAGCCGAGGCCGGCGATGCTCTCGACCGTTCCGTCAGCGAGCCGAATGATAATCGGCGCCACACCGGCGACATTGACCAGGTCCGGTTGCAACACGGCAAGCGCGATGCCGGCGGCGCAGCCGGCGTCGATGGCATTGCCGCCTGCCTCCAGAATGGTGAAACCAGCGGCGGCGGCCAGATAATGGCCGGCGGAGACCGCGTGACGGGTGCCGTGGATCGTGGGGCGATGGCTCATGATTTGGATCCCCCTGCGGTGTGCACGACCGCAGGCTGCACGCGGACGGTGCTTTCGTCCAGCGTGTCCCTAATTTCTGGGCAGCCGAGCCTCCGACGGAGCATCCGGATTCTGCGCGCGGTGGCGCAGCAGATGGTCGGCCAGGACGCAGGCCAGCATCGCCTCACCCACCGGCACGGCACGAATTCCGACACACGGGTCGTGCCGGCCTTTGGTACTGACTTCGACCTCTTGCCCGGACCGGTCCACGGCGCGGCGCGGCGTCAGGATCGAACTCGTCGGTTTGACCGCGAACCGCGCGATGATCGGCTGGCCGGTGGAGATACCGCCAAGGATGCCGCCGGCATGGTTGGACTCGAAAGTGACGAGGCCATCATGCATGCGCATCTCATCGGCGTTGGCTTCGCCGGACAGCGCGGCGGAGGCGAACCCCTCGCCGATCTCCACGCCTTTGACCGCGTTGATCGACATCAGCGCGGCAGCGAGATCGGCGTCGAGCTTGCCATAGATCGGCGCGCCCAGACCTGGCGGCACGCCCTCGGCGACCACCTCGATCACCGCCCCGACGGAAGAGCCGGACTTTCGCACGGACGTCAGCAACGTCTCCCATTCCGCCGCCGCGACGGGGTCGGGGCAAAAGAACGGGTTGTTGTCCAGTTCCGACCAGTCCCAACGGGTTCGGTCGATCCGCGACGCGCCCATTTGCACGAGTGCACCTCTGATACGGACGCCATCGCCCAAAACGCGCCGCGCGACCCCTCCCGCCGCGACCCGCATCGCGGTTTCACGGGCCGAGGCCCGGCCGCCGCCGCGGTAATCGCGCACGCCGTATTTGAGGTTGTAGGTCAGGTCGGCATGCCCAGGACGAAATTGTTCGGCGATCGCGGAGTAATCGCGAGACCGTTGATCGACATTTTCGATCGTCAGAGCGATCGGAGTACCGGTCGTCACGCCCTCAAACACACCCGACAGGATGCGCACCTGATCCGGCTCCTGACGTTGCGTGGTGAATTTCGATTGCCCAGGGCGGCGGCGATCGAGCCAAGGCTGCAAATCAGCCTCGCTCAACGCCAGGCGCGGCGGGCAGCCATCGACAACGCAACCAATCGCGGGCCCGTGGCTCTCGCCCCAGGTGGTGACGCGGAACAGGTGGCCAAAGGTGTTGTGGCTCATTTCTGGTCGACGGCGATGTCGGGCGCTTCGGGATGCTTCATCCCGACGATGTGGTAGCCACAATCGACGTGATGCACCTCTCCGGTGACACCGTTCGCGAGATCCGACAGCAAGTAAACCCCGGCGCCGCCGACCTCATTGATCGACACATTGCGGCGCAACGGGGCGTTCAATTGGTTCCAACGCAACAGGTAATGGAAATCGCCGATGCCCGACGCCGCCAGTGTCTTGATCGGTCCGGCGGAGATCGCGTTGACGCGAATCCCGGCGGTGCCCAGGTCGGCGGCCATATAACGAACCGAAGCCTCCAGTGCCGCTTTCGCCACGCCCATTACATTGTAGTGCGGGATCCATTTCTCGGCGCCGTAGTAACTCAACGTGAGAATACTGCCGCCGGGTTTCATCAGCGGCAGCGCCCGTTGCGTCACGGCGAGCAACGAGAAGCAGGAGATGTCCATCGCCTGCAGGAACGCGGCCCGCGGCGTATCGACATAACGACCTCGCAGATAAGCCTTGTCGGCATAAGCGATCGCGTGCACCAGAAAGTCGATGTGGTCCCACTTCGATGCGATGGCCTGGAATGCCGCGTCGATACTCGCCTCATCGGCGACGTCGCAGGACACCAGGTGATCCGAGCCCAGCGACGCGGCCAGCGGCCTGACGCGCCGCTCCAGAGCCTCGCCCTGGTAGGTGAACGCCAACTCGGCGCCCTGCGCGGCGCAGGCCTCCGCGATGCCCCAGGCAAGCGAGCGGTTGTTCGCCGCACCCATGATGACGCCGCGTTTGCCCGCCATGAGATTCCCCCCATGGGGCCCCATTTGGGTCACAGGCGGGGAGACGGACGAAGAGGCACTATCGGCCATGTCGGTCCTCTGAGAAATATAACGTCATGTGAAAGTTGCCGATCTGTCGTGACACGAGCCCTACCATGGGGCAAGAGGCACTCTTGCGCGGGCGTGCATCAATGGCACATTGCCCGCGTGAGTGGTTGCTCATGGCAAGACAGGACGGAACCATATGACCGATACCGAACAGACCGAGAAGGATCCGTTCGCATGGTTTCAGCATTGGATGGCCGAGGCTGAGGCCAGCGAACCATCCAATCCCAACGCGATGACCGTGGTCACGGTGGGACCAGGCGGGAAACCGTCGGCCCGCACGATCCTGTTGAAAGGCGTCGATCCGCGCGGCTTCGTTTTCTACACCAACACGCACAGCCGTAAGGGCGACGAACTAGGCACCAACCCATTGGTTTCCCTGTTGTTTTACTGGAAATCCCTGGGTCGCCAGATCCGCATCGAAGGCCGCGTGGAGCCCGTCACCGCCGCCGAGGCCGACGCCTATTACGCCACCCGCCCCCGGGTCTCCCGCCTCGGCGCCTGGGCGTCCGATCAGTCACGGCCATTGTCCGAGCGGGCCGAACTGGAGCAGCGCCTGAAGCATTTCGAGGAGAAATACCCAGGCGACGATATCCCTCGCCCACCGCACTGGTCCGGCTACCGCGTTCTCCCGGATCGGTTCGAGTTCTGGCAGGACATGCCGTTCCGGCTGCACGACCGGACCATCTTCGAGCGCGCGTCCGATGGCGGATGGAACCGCGGCAAGTTGTTCCCCTGAACGCGTGACGTTTTATCCCCCAGCTCCCCGCGTTGGTCCGTCATGGCAAGCCGCATCCAGGCCATGACCGGGGTCGATCAGTCTGAGACGGTGGCGTTCCTCACCCGGCAAGCCGGAGCACCACCGGTCGAGACGCACATTTCCTTCCTCTTTCTGGGCCGGGACACGGTTTGGAAGCTGAAGAAAGCAGTCCGTCTCCCGTTTTTGGATTTCACCCGGCTCGAGGATCGCCACCATTTCTGTAAGCGGGAACTGGAATTGAACGCACCCGCCGCCCCGGGTCTGTATCGCGACGTCGTTCCGATTGTTCGTCTGCGCGATGGCTCGGTCGCGATCGGCGGCGCCGGTGAGGTCGTCGACTGGGTGGTCCGCATGGCACGCGTGCCGGCGGACGATTTCCTGGACGTCCGGGCCGCCGCGAGCGGTCTGTCCCCGTCTTTGCTCGACCAGATCGCCGACGCCGTCGCCGCCTGGCACATGTCACTGCCGCCGGTACTGGGGCTTCGACCGGACATGGAGGCGATCACCCAAGGCAACGTGCCGTCCGCGCTCGGCGCCGGTTTGCCTGAGACGGAGGTGCTCGCCTGGCGCGACGCGACGTTGGGCGGCCTGCGGACCCTTGCCGCCTGGCGCGATGCCCGCGCCGCGGGCGGATTGGTTCGCCGCTGTCACGGCGATCTGCACCTTGGCAATTTATGTCTTTGGCGAGGCCGGCCGACATTGTTCGACGCGCTGGAATTCGACGAGGCCCTGGGCAACATCGACGTCGCATATGACCTGGCGTTTCTGCTGATGGACCTGGAACACCGGCTGGATCGAGCCGCCGCCAATCGCGTGCTTAACCGTTACGTCGCGCGCACCGGGGACGCGGACCTGGTCGCCGGATTGCCGGTCTTCCTGTCGATACGAGCAATGGTCCGCGCGCATGTCGAGGCTCGCTCCGGCCATCCTGGCCGTGTCGGTGGCTATCTGACCGCCGCCGCGCGCTACCTGGAGCCACACCCGCGCGTCGTGATCGCGATCGGCGGTCTGCCGGGGACGGGGAAATCGACCCTCGCTCGGGCGCTGGCTCCGTCACTGGGTGCGGCACCCGGCGCGCTCGTGCTGCGCAGCGACGAAATCAGAAAGCGTCAGCATGGCGCCGAACCGGAGCAACGACTGCCGCGATCGGCCTACACCGAGGAGAAGAGCGCGGCGGTTTTCAATGAACTCGCGCGTCTGGTGGAGGTAGCGGCTCGGGGTGGCCAAACGGTGATCGCGGACGCGACGTTTCTGGACCTCGCGCATCGGTCGCTGATCGAGGCCGCCGCGGCGCGCGCCGGCGTGAAGTTCCTCGGCATTTGGCTGAGTGCGGCACAGGAGGTGCTGGAACGACGGATCGATGCACGCAGTGGCGACGCGTCCGACGCGACCGTCGAGGTGTTGCGCGCCGCCGTCCGTAACAACCCCGGACCGGTCGATTGGCACGCGGTGGTCACCGTCGATGGAGCGGCGGCTCAGATTCAAGTGTCGGCCCTGGCGAATTGCATCATATCATCCCATATTGTGTCCTGAGGCCAACGCAATGCAGAATTGCGCCCAACGGCGGGCGGGACTGCATCCCGCGGAGGACGACAGGGAGAGGACCGGACAATGGCCATCCGCAAAATTCTGCTTCCGCTGACCGGCACCGCCGCCGGTGAGGCGGCACTGACAACGTCATTGATGATCGCCAATCTGTGGAAGGCGCACGTCACGGCGCTGCATGTCCGGGTCGACAGTCGCGACGTCGCGCCACTGGCGGGCGAAGGCCTGTCCGGCGCGATGATCGAGGAAATGATGTCGGCAACGGAAAAAGAGAGCAGCGACCGGGCCCATGCCGTGCGATCGATGTTCGAGCGTTTCGTCGCACGACAAAACGTCGTGGTGCGGGAGGCGCATCCCGGTCTGGATCACGCGACAGCCAGTTTCGCCTCCGTCACCGGGCGGGAGGAGGACATTGTCGCGCAACAAGCCCGGCTCGCCGACCTGACCGTCGTGCCACATCCCGATGCGGGAGAGGACGTGTCCTCATCCGACGCGTTGCACGCGGTACTGTTCGATTCCGGGCGGCCGGTGATGATCGCGCCGCAGACACAGGTGGCGACGATTGGAAAGCGCGTGTGCCTCGCCTGGAATGGAACGGCGGAATCGGCGGAGTCGGCGCTTTCCGCGCTGCCGTGGATGAAGCAGGCGGAAGGCGTATGCATCCTGTCCGCCGATGGATATCAACGTCGCGGGCCCGCCGCGCCGGAACTGGCCGCTTACCTGGCGCTGCATGGCATCAGCGCGGAGATCGTGATGTTCCCGTCCATTCGCAATTCCGTCGGCGCCGGCCTGCTGGAGTCCGCGCGTCAGTTCGGCTGCGATTTGCTGTCGATGGGCGCATACTCCCACTCAAGGTTGCGGCAGTTGATTTTGGGCGGCGTGACCCGGCATGTGCTGGAGAGCGCGACGATCCCGGTGATGATGACGCGGTAGCCCGTCAATCCTTGAACAGCGACAACAGCCCCAGGAGCAACCGCGTGGGCGATGGCGGGCAGCCGCGGATCACCACATCCACCGGCACCACGGCCGAGACTCCGCCGACGACCGCGGAACTCGCGGCGAACACGCCGCCATCGGCGCCGCAATCCCCCACCGCGACCACCCATTTCGGATCGGGTGTGGCGCGCCACGTGCGCTCCAGCGCTTGTTGCATGTTGCGGGTCACCGGCCCGGTCACCAGCAACACATCGGCGTGGCGTGGCGACGCGACGAAATGGATGCCAAACCGTTCGATATCGTAAAACGCGTTGTTCAGTGCGTGGATTTCCAGTTCGCAGCCATTGCAGGACCCGGCGTCAATTTGGCGGATCGCCAGACTGTGACCTAAACGCCGTTGCACCGTCTCATTCAGGCTGGAAGCAAGCGCGGCGAATTCCGGATCGACCGGCGGACGCGGCTCAGTCAATGGTTGCCGAAGTCCCTCGCGCAGAAATCTCAGCATTTTGGGTGATCCTCGCGGGTCATGGCCTACAGTATGCACACATCTTGAGCGCGACAGGCGCGGGATGCCCAGGCGTTACGCTCGAAGCTCAGAAAGCAAGTCAGTAAGGCCAAACACGGAGGACGCGGAGGCCTGCGGAGGACACGGAGCAGGCAGGTATGGCGCTTCGCGCGGCAGAGGGAGGACTGCTCGCGCGCAGCGCCACAAAATCTTTCTTCTCCGTGTCCTCCGGTGGCCTCCGTGTCCTCCGTGTTAAAGTCTTGCTTATCTGGCCGCGGACCAACGCGGACGGCGCCATCACAACTTTTCGGCTGCCAGCGCCAGGGTCCGGGCGGACTCAGGATGTGTGACTCTTGTAGGGAAATGGCTGAGGCGATCTCGGCCTTGCCATCATCATGCTGAAGCGCCAACCGCCGCCCCCGGCGGTCCCGCCGTCGTACCTGGGCCTGGCCCGAGCGCCTGCAGCGGTCCCCCGCGGTCGAGCTTCGTCTCGAACCGGCGTTGCGCGTGCTGACAGATATCCTCGGATCGAGCTCCGGGATGACGACGCGGCACAAAACCCGCCATCCGCGGGCCTAACCTGGCACTCATGC
>CALFNB010000092.1 GCA_937902425.1 uncultured Acetobacteraceae bacterium
CTTACACCATCACGTAATCGTTCCGGTCCAGTTTCTCCGTCATCGCGCGATAATCCACCAGCCGGAATGGCGAGTTGGTCACCACCCGCCCTTGCTTGTTCTTGTACCAGTTCCCCACGCCGCGGTGCGCCCACACCATCTTCGCATGCGTCGCGTCGAGATATTCGTTGAACCGGTCATGCGGATCCGGCTTCACCTCCATCGCGCGGGCGCCGGTTTCCAGCAATTCCCGCAGACATTGCATGATGTACCGCACCTGGCATTCCGAGTGATAAATCGCACTCCCGCCATGCGCGAGGTTCGTCCCCGGGCCATACAGCATGAACAGGTTGGGAAACGCCGGCACCGTGATCCCCAGATAGGCCCTGGGATTATCGTCGCCCCACAACGCGCGGATCGTTTGCCCGCCGCGACCCTCGATATGCATCGGCGCCAGCATGCGCCGCGCGTCGAACCCAGTCGCGAGCACCAGAACGTCGGCCGGCACGAAACCCGCCGTGGTCACCACACCATCCGCCGTGATTCGCTCGATCGGGTCCGTCACCAGATCGACATTGTCACGGGTCAGCATCTTGTACCAATGATTGTCGCGCAGCATCCGCTTGCCGTACGGCGGATAGGGCGGCACGACCTTCCTCATCAACTCGGGGTCCCCGTTCACCTCACCGCGGATATACTCGATCACCGTCTCGCGGAACTGCTGATTCGTTTCGTTCAATGACTGATCCGGTGTGCTCCAGTCCGGATCGACATGCAACGACGCGTGCAGTCCATCCGAGGACGCCCATAGCAACTGGAACCGGTACCATTTCGCATAAAACGGGATCAGCTTCAGCGCCGCCGTTTTCCCCTCGCCCACCGACTTGTGGTAGTTCGCGTTATAAACCGCCCAATGCGCCGAACGCTGAAAGATCGTCAGGTGGCCAACCGAAGGCGCGATCGACGGCCCGACCTGCATCCCCGAAGCTCCGGTGCCGATCATCGCCACGTTCTTACCCGTCAGATCGACCGAGTGATCCCACCGCGCGGTATGAAATTTTGCTCCATTGAATTCCTCCAGCCCCGGGAAGGCTGGAATCGACGGCCGGTTCAATTGCCCGACCGCCGTGATCACCGCGTTGGCGTCAACGGTTTCCGCCACCCCGGACGCATCGCGCGTGGTCACGCGCCAAACCGCCCGCGCCTCATCGTAAGACGCCGCCGTAACCTCGGTCTCGAAACGAACATGGCGGCGCAGATCGTATTGATCCGCCAGCCGTTCCATGTATTTCCACAGTTCGTCGCGCTTCGAGAAGTGATCCGGCCAATCGTGGTTCGGCTCGAACGACAGCGAGTAAAAGTGGTTGGGCGTATCCACCCCGCACCCCGGATAGGAATTCTCCAGCCAGGTGCCGCCAACCGTCTTGTTCTTCTCGTAAATGACGAACGGAATCCCGGCTTCCTGGAGCTTGATCGCCATGCCCAACCCGGAAACCCCGGCGCCAATGATCGTCACGCGAAACGCCGCCAGCGCTTCGTCGGACGGCCGCGTCCGCCAGTGCACCGTTTTCGGATCGTTGTCGTCCAGCATCATCTCCTCGAGGATCATCGGGATGTATTCCTCGGGCACCGGCCCACCGACACCGGACGACAGCATCTTCCGCAACAACCCAGACGGCGGCTCCGGCGGCAGCGGAGTCCCACGCGCGGCGAAATCCAGCAGCACTTCCTTCAACCGCGCCCGCAGTCGTTGCTTCAACGCCTCCGGCACCGTCTCCTGAAAATTCCACGGGCCGTTGATGTGCGGGGCGACCTCGTCCAGCCAGTATTCCTCACCGGTCAGATGCACCAGCACCATCAGCAAAGGCGCGATATCCGCCCCCTCCAGCGCCAGATCCAACAGCGCATCATCCGCCGCCAGAGCATGAAAATCCCGCGTGATGTGGTTCATATCGCCATATACCCGCCATCGACGTTGTAACACGCGCCACTGACGAACGAGCTGCGCTCGCTGCACAGGAACAGCACCATTTCGCCGATTTCCTCCGGCTTGCCCATGCGCCGGAACGGCACCGCCCGCATCAACTCTTCGCCGCGCCGGCGCACCGTGTCCTCGGTCATTTTCGTTTCGATATACCCTGGGCAGACGGCGTTCACCCGAATGTTGTCCAGCGCGTATTCCAGAGCCGCCGTCTTGGTCAAACCCAACACGCCATGCTTCGCCGCGACATACGCCGAGGACGTCGGCAACCCGATCAACCCGGCGATCGACCCCGTGTTGACGATCACGCCGCCGCCTTGGGCCAGCATCCGCACAATCTCATGCTTCATGCACAACCAGACGCCCTTCAGGTTGACGCCGATCATCCGGTCGAACGACTCGTCCGCCCATTCGTGCGTCTTCTTGCCCGACGCATCCACCTGATAGCCCGCGATCCCGGCATTGTTGAACGCGCAGTCGATCCGGCCGTACGCGCTGACCACCGCCGCGACCATCGCCTTCACCGCGCCGCTGTCCGTGACATCCCCCGACAGAGCCAGCGCCTGCCCGCCCGCCTTATTGACCAGCGCCACCGTTTCCTCGGCCGCCGCGGTCACCGCGTCGGCGATCGCCAACCGCGCGCCCTCCCGCGCGAAAATCAGCGCGGTCGCCCGCCCGATACCGCCGCCGCCACCGGTGATCAGTGCCGATTTCCCCTCCAGCAACCCAGCCATCGCGATGCTCCCTACCCTTGAAACCCCAGGCTACTCGCCGGTAGTCTTTCAATCCAGCCCGTTTTGGGCTAGAACACCGCCATGCGAGATGAAATTCTGGCCTATAAGCGTGAGCGGATCCTGGAGGAGGCGGTAAAGCTCTTCTACGAGCGCGGCTTCACGGGCACCACGCTGGACGATATCGCCGCTGAGCTCGGCGTCACCAAGCCGTTCATCTACACGCACTTCCGCGGCAAGGTCGAACTGCTGGCGGCACTGTGCAAGCCTACCATCGAGTTGTCGCTGGCCGCCGTCGCCAACGCCGCCACCCTGCCCGGCACGCCGACCGAGCGCCTGCGCCACGCCATCACCGACTTCACCAAGGTCGTGCTACAGCGCCAGCCCAACATCGCGATCTTCTTCCGCGAGGAAAAGAACCTCTCGCCCGAGTCGCTCGCGGAAATCAACGCGCTGCGCCGGCAATTCGACCACCTCCTGTCAGGCCTGCTGATCGAGGGCGTGGCAACCGGCGAATTCGAAATCCAGGACCATTCCCTTGCCGCCCTCGCCCTCGGCGGCATGATCTCCTGGGCCTATACATGGTACCGGGCGGGCGGGCGGCTGACCTTGGAGGAAACCGCGGCGCGCATGGCCGATCTGGCGCTGCGGATGGCGGGTGTGCGAGTCGCCATCCCGGCGTGACGCCCCAGGGCCAGAGTTACCCGGCCAGATTTAACCGGCCAGATTTAACCGGATTGGTCTGGACAGGACGCCGCGGCGCGGGCAAAGGATGCGCATGCCCGGAGACAGCTCACCGATGACCCCGATCGATATCGCGCGTGTGCAGGCCTATCTGCGAAAGCTGTTCAGCAACAATCTGATCCGCATCATCGCGCCGGCGCGGAAAGGCCTGTCAGTGGAATTCGCCGTCGGCGATGAGGTTCTCGGCACCGTTTATAAAGACGAGGAGGACGGGGAAATCTCCTACTCCGTGACCCTGACGATCCTCGATGAGGACCTGCCCGACGTTCAGGCGGGTCTGGAGCCGACACCGCGCCGGCGTTGAGGCGTCACCGGGCCGCATCCCGCGTATAGTACACTTCGGCGACCTCGGGTCCGGACAGGATCTCAATCAATCGAAGGGTTCGCACCGGCGTCAGATTGCCTGCCTCGGCCGCGGCCTTCACCGCCTCCGCCGCGGCAGGCAACATCTGGTCATAGCAGTCGGAGCCGCCGACTTTCCGCGCCGCGGTTTCCAGCGCGCGCAATTCCCGGGCACAGGTCTCAAGCCGGATCTGCCCGGCCTGCGTCACCGGACCGATGGCGTCGGCCAGAGGTGCGACCAAACTCTCCCGCATCCCGTCCGCGAACCGCGCGCGGCAGGCCTGGTCCAGCCTCTCCCGGATGACGCGCAGACGTGGCCGATGTTTGGCGGCATCTGTTTCCTGCTCGAGTTCCGCCAGCAGGGTAATGACCCGCCGCACGCCATCGCCCGCATCCGCCAGGCTACCGCGGCCAATCTCGTCGGTGATAAGGGGTCCGCTTTCCATATCGGCGAGCACATTCTCCGTCGCGCTCGCCATCGCCTGCCGCAGCAGGGCCTTTTCGGTGACACCCGGGATCGATGCGACGATGCGCGGCAACACCGGCGTCGCATGAGGCGATTGCGTGAGGATCAGCCGGACGATCATCGCGCACGCCACCGGCGGTTCCTTCGCGATGTTCGCCAGGATATCGCTCACGGCCTGCTCATCCGGTGGAAGCGCGCCAATCGCGCCCTGCCGGGCCAGACGCCGCAACTGAGGGGCTCGTCGCAATACCGCGGCGACGGCATGGGCCAGATCCGTGAAAACGGCCGGGCGTAACCCTGTTTCGGGCCAATCAACCGGAGGCACCGCCACCGCGAGTATCTCGGCGGCGCGCGGCCACAGCAGTTCTCCAGCCGATGTGATCGCCTGCACCGCATCGGTCTTGTGGCCCGCGATGATGGTTTCGATGGCGGAGACTTCGTCCCCAAGCCTGGAACGAACCACCTGGGCCAGCGACGCCAGGACGGTTCGCGGAATCGTTGGATCGCCTGGCCTCCAGTCGCGCGCCGGCACGATGAGTGGATCGATGGGAGTGCAAAACAACCGGGCGAAGCGGAGCGGGCGAGCCGGTTTAAGCGACGCCAGTCGAGACCGGATGGGATCCAGGACCGCCCGGTTGGCGACCGGATTGGCGAGATGATCCAGTTCCGCGACGATTTGCTTGATCTTGTGATCACTCGCCTTGATCAGGTCGCGGCGCAATTCTCGCAACTCCCGGTCGCGGTCCGGCGTGCCCTGTCGCATGGGTGGCAAGCTCCTAGGAAATTGTCTCGGGGGTTCGCGCCAAACCCAAACCCGGGATGGATCCGGCCTCGGCCAAACCCCGCCAGGTCATGGCGCGGAACTGCTCATTACGAGCGATCAGGTTGAAGATCGTCGCGCCGGTACACCAGTCCTCGTTGACGCCAACCAGTCGTTGGAAGCGAAGTCCGTCGTCCGGATGCGCCCTCGCGTCGCACCATTCGTAAACCTCTTTTGGCAGTATCGGAACCTGCCCGACAATTTCGACCAACGCCGCCCGCCTCCCCGCGTCGTCCTGGGCATGGTTCCAGATCAGGCAAATCTGCTCCCACCCATCGAGCAGCCACTCCGGCCGCGCGGCGAGCCGAACCAGTGCATCAGGGTCGGCGGACCAGTCTCGCAGCGATCCGATCACGTCTTTGACCAACGCCTGGGTGCGCTCCAGCAGTTCGTCAGCCAGTGCCAGCGTGAAATCCGCTACCGAGCTGACCGTGCGAGCGTTCGCCGCCTGATCCTTCTCGCCCAGAGTTGTGCCCCATTCGAAAATTTCAGCATTGGCCTTACGCAGCATCCCGACGAGTTGGGGAACCCTGCCAACTGTCATGGCGGAGCCCAGGCCGAAATTTTGTATGACGTCGGCAAGGGCTTCCAAAGCGGTGGCAACCCAGGCCGTCGATTGACCCAGATGGTTCGCGACCCAGGCGGTGGTCAGCATGGCGCGCCGCTCGATTTCAAGGGCCGGAGACGCGACGGCGTCAGGCCCCGCGGCGGGAACCAAATTCGCCTGCTGTATCAGTGTCGTCAGCAATTGATAGTTGGTGACCAGCCGGTCGTCTTTGTCGGCGTCCGCCGCCAAACGAGCGGCCGCCATCGCCGCCTCGCCCGCCAACCCTTCGGCCGCGATCTCCCGGCCGACGCGCCGGATCGTGCCGGGGGTGACGCTTTTCAGCTCGGCGATCCTGCTGTTCAGTATCTTGTCATGCAGGGTGGGCCGGCAGAGCGCCGCGATGCTCGACCCAGACACGATATAGACCCCGCGCCCGCCGGTGAAATTCGGGATAACCAGTTCGACGCCCCGTTGCTCCGCCCGTCTGGCCCGCGCGCCGCCAAGCAGAGGGGTCGTGAAAGGAACCGCGACGCCACGCTCCTGAAACGTTGTCGGATGATACGGCTGTACCGGAGGGAACTGGCTCCGGGGCGCCGCTGGCTTTGGTTCCGGCAACCCGTCAACCATCGGCGATGCCTCCCCCGGATAGCCGGACAACCATACGGCTGGCCATGCGCTGGTATGCTAGCTCATCTGGCGTACCGCGTTGCTCCGGCGGCGTCCGCCCATGCGACGCCGCCGTCAATATTCCGCTGTCAGATCGGAACCGCGGCGGCCGCTGGGTGCGGCGGTCTCTGGGCAGAACTCGGCGGCACGGTCCGAGGGGCGCACTTGCGGTCAGCATCGAACACTCCGCCGTTGGGTGTGCCCTGAGTGCGCCAAATTCCTTTAGAAAGCCTTACGATGCGAGGGTGACACCTCGGCGGACGGCACGCACCTCCCGACCTGGGTGTGCGACCTGCGAGACCACGCTGGTTTCCATGTTATCACCCCACCGCGCACACCGGCCCCGCCTCGACCCCGAACACTTCGTCCCATGCGGCCCGCAGCGCGATGTCGACGTCGTGCATGGTCGCCGAATGGCCCAGAGCGGCGAGGCTGGTGACACCATGTTCCCGCACCCCACACGGCACGATGCCGGAGAAATGCGACAGGTCCGGATCGACGTTCAGGGCGACACCGTGCCAGGACACCCAGCGGCTGACACGGACCCCAATGGCGCCGATCTTGGCCTCGGTGCCGGCGGACTGGTCCGCGACCCAGATACCGACCCGGCCGGCGCGCCGCTCGCCCTTGACGTTGAAGCGGTCGAGGGTGCGAATGAGAAACTCCTCGAGGGCGTTGACGTAGCAGTGGATGTCGTTGACCGGCACGGCGCCGTGCTTCCGGGCCAGGTCCAGCATCACATACACCGTGCGCTGGCCCGGCCCGTGATAGGTCCACTGCCCGCCCCGGCCGGCGGCGAAGGTCGGAAACCGCGTGGGATCCGTTAGCTCCGCCGGTTTGGCCGAGGTGCCGGCGGTGTAAATCGGCGGATGTTCCACCAGCCACACCAGTTCGCTCGCGGTGCCGGCACGGATCGCGGCGACCCGATCGCGCATCAGGGCCAGGGCGTCCGGGTAGGGCGTGAGCCCGTCCGCGATCCGCCATTCAGGAGGTGTCGGGGTGCCGGGTGGGGAGATTGAACCCATGGTGGTCATCCGCTATATCCCCGCCTCCTTAGCTCACGATGCGGTCGTGGCGGAATGGTAGACGCGCAAGCTTGAGGTGCTTGTGGGGGAAACCCCGTGGAAGTTCGAGTCTTCTCGACCGCACCAGGTTGTTCGCCGGTTCACCCAGTGACGGGGTCGATCAGGTGTGAGATCGGCTCCGTCCTGT
>CALFNB010000093.1 GCA_937902425.1 uncultured Acetobacteraceae bacterium
CGGCTCAACCTGCACCTCGTTGACGTTCGGCTCAATATGCCTCGCCATCCGGGGTATCCGCGCCGCATGAGAATCCGTATGGTCAGCCCCGATGATGCGGGAGACGCGCCGGGCTTCTGGTCTGTTCCTTGCGTTGCTGGCCCTGGTGGCGCAGTTGACGCTGGCCGCGGCCGTGCCGGTGTCAACACTGTCGCTCGCGGACGTGACCGTGCTTTGCAAACGCTCCGGCAACCCGGACACGCCGCCGGCTCCCGCCCATCAGACGCCGGATTGTCTGCTCTGCTTTGTCTGCCATGGCGCGTCGGGGCCGGTGGGCCTGCTCGCCGACGCACCAATCACACCGATGCCCACGACGTCGCGGGTCGCGCGCGCGGTGGTTCTGCCCCCCGCGACGGCGCCGCCGCTTCGCTTCGCCACGGCCGCGCGACCGCGCGGTCCACCCGTCCTGGTCTGAGTTCCAGCGTTCCGATGCGATGCCTCGCGCACCGCGCTGACTCATGACAAGGACATATCGATGTTACCCCAACTCCGCCCGGTGGCCGTCGCCGCCAATCGTTCGTGCGAAAGTCTTCAACTTTCAAAGGCATTTCGACCAGCGAGCCTTGTGCTCTCAGCTCTTCTGATCGCTGGTCTTCTCTCCACCGGTCCAGCGCGAGCGCATGGCGTCGCCGGGGCCCGGCTGTTCGTCAGCACCATGTTGATCGACGACCCGAACGTGGCCGACGAGGCGACCCTGCCGTTGTTCTTCTGGCTGCCGCGGCCGGCCGGCGCGGGGACGCAACCCCCGCAGCAGTATCAGTTGAACGTCGAGTTTGACAAACGCATCACCGAGAACTTCGGCTTCGCGCTCAACTCCGGGTATTCGTGGTTGCGCGCGCCCGGTGCGAAAACCGCCAACGGATGGCAAAACCTCGCGGTAACGCTGAAATACAAACCTTATGTCAACGCCGAGCACGAGTTCATGATGTCGGTCGGCGTGGTCCGAAGTTTCGCACGTACCGGAGCGAACGGCTCCAACGGCGCGGTGCTTGGGAACAGCGACAGCGGATCGACAACGCCAATGTTTTATTTCGGCAAGGGACTGGGCGATCTGCCGATCGGTTACCTGCGCCCGTTCGCGATCACCGGCACATTCGGTTATCAGATCGCCGACAAAAAGCTGAAATTGACCGGCATTGATCCGGACTCCGGCAACCCGCTGTTTAACAACGGCACGTCAAACCAATGGGTCGGCGGCATCACCGTGCAGTACAGCCTGCTGTACCTGCAGTCGCAGGTGAAGGATTTCAATTTCCCTGACTGGGTCAACCGGCTGACCCCGTTGGCGGAAGCCACCTGGTCGTCACCCGCCAGCAATCCAAACAACATGAGCACGCAGTACTTGGTGGGCGCCGGGGTGAATTACACCTCGCGCGATTATGCAATGGCGATTGAAATGCTTATTCCGGGCAACCGGCAAAGCGGCTCGCATCTCGGCCTCGTCGCCCAGTTCCACCTCTACTTCGACGATCTGCTTCCCACCAGTCTGGGCAAACCCCTGGTGTCGTTTTGACCGCGCCGATCCGTCTTGTTCTCCTGACCCTGGTCCTTCTGGCGGTTCCGCCGCGCGCCTGGGCGCATGCGTTCCTGGCCAAAGCGTCACCGCCGGTCGGCAGCCAGATGCCGGCCGCGCCACCGGAACTGACGCTGCGCTTCACCGAGGGTGTGGAACCATTGTTCTGCACCATCGAGTTGCTCGGCCCCTCCGGTGCCGCGGTCAGCGTGCCTGCGCCAAAGGCGGCGGACGATGGGCAAATGCTGGTCGTCGCGCTGCCGAAATTGCCGCCTGGCACGTATACGGTCGTCTGGCACGTGACCTCGGTCGATACGCATAAGACCGAGGGGCGTTATCAGTTCACGATAGGGCCGTAGATCGTGGACCGGTACGAGATCGCGACCGCTCTGCTGCGCGGCCTGCATGTCGCGGCGTTGCTGTCGCTGTTCGGTTGCCTGGTGTTTCGGCGCTGCGTGGTTCCCAAAGGCGCGGTGGAACCGCCGCTGGCCGCGGTGGACAGGATCACCGTGGTCAGTGCCGTGCTTGCTTTGGTGGCGGGCGGCGCCTGGCTGGCGGCGGTGGCGGGAACGATCGCCGGCGCCAACGGCATCGCGTCGCTGCTCGCCGCGGTGCCGCTGGTGGCGCGCCACACCAACTTTGGGAATTTCGTTTGCGCGCGCCTGCTGTTGCTGGTGGCGGTCTTCGTGCCGCTGGCGCTTCAGGATCCACGCGCGCGGATCGCGGCGTTGCTCATCGCCGGCGCCGCTCTCGCGTTGCAGCCGATGCTCGGTCATATCGGTGCCTCGAGCGTTCGGGAAATCCTGATCCCGATCGAGGCCGCTCATCTGCTGGCGGCCGGCGCCTGGTTGGGCGGTCTGTTGCCTTTGCTGCTCTGCGTGGTGCGCGCACCTCAGCCTCTGGCCGCCAAACTGTGCGACCGGTTCACGCCGGTGGGCCTGGTCGCGGTCGGCACGATCGCGGTGACCGCCCTCCCGCAGGCGGGCGAGTTGATTGGCGGATTTCCTGGACTTTTCGGCACGCAGTACGGCCACATGGCGCTCATCAAACTGGGATTGTTTTGTCTCGCACTCGGTTTGGCGTGCATCAACCGCCTGTTGCTGACCCCCCGCCTTGGCTCCCGGCACCTTGGCTCTGGCTCGGCACGGCGGGCATTGATCGGTTCGATCGCGATCGAGGCAACCGCCGGGTTGTGCGTCGTGCTCGCCGCGGCCGCCATGGCCTCCTCACCACCGGCGGCCCATGTGCAGCCGGTGTGGCCGTTTGCCTGGCGCCCGAGTTTGGACGCCTGGGATGAGCCCGAGCTACGCGAGGAACTGGAGCGGCTGCTGATTGCCGCCGCCTGTGGTCTGGTGCTGATCGGGATCAGCCTGATCCGTCGGCGCTTCCGGTTTCTGGCGGCGGGCATCGCCCTGATCGTGTTCGTGCCATTCGCCCACTCGCTGGATCTGCTGCTGGTCGAGGCCTTCCCAACCAGTTACGCACACTCGACCACGGGTTTTTCCGTGAGCGCGATCAGCCGCGGTCAGACCCTGTTCGGCGAGCAATGCGCCATCTGCCACGATCCTCAGACAGGCAGCGGCAGAGCGGCCGATCTGACAGCTTCGCACATTTGGGGTCACCTGGATGGCGACCTGTTCTGGTGGATTACGAACGGCGTCACCGACCCCGAGGGCGCGGCGCTGATGCCCGGTTTTGGATCGATGCTGTCCGAAACCGACCTCTGGGCGTTGATCGATTTCATCCACGCGCGGAATGTCGGGGCACACGCCGCCGACAGCGGAAAATGGTCTCCGCCGGTCCCCGCGCCGGCCACGCCACTGAATTGCGATGGGGACGACATCGGCTCACTCGCGGAATTGGGCGCACACGATCTGCTGGTCGTCGCCGAAGGTAACCCGGCGGCGCCCGTTTCGGCACTGACCGGCCCTGGTAGCATCCCGGGCGCTGAGACGATCAGGCTCACGCATGACGCCGGGACGGTGCCGGGGGAGGGTGAATGCGTGACGGCCGCGTCCACGGCATGGGAGGCGTGGCGGGTGCTCTCGGGGGTCTCGCGGCAACGGTTCGGCGGGTACAGGGCGATTGTCGACAGTCAGGGATGGTTGCGCGCCTGGCTTCCGCCGCGCTCGGGGCGGGAGCAGATTCTCGCGGCGGTTCGCGACGTGAACGACCACCCGATCGCAGCGGATGCGCGGCCCGCGAGCGGGCATCGTCACTGATGCCCGCTCTGGCGTACTTAATGTCCAAGAGCGTGATTCACGCTTTCCGACCAACCAGCCTCAAGCGATCACGCTCTGACGGCGCACCGCCAAACCGCCGACCCTGGTTTTCATGGTCTGACCAGAGGATGGATCGAACGGCGGCCATATCATAACGGCAAATTAATAATTCCGCGCGCCAGTGCTTCATGATGCTGGCGTAAGGAACGCGTGTCGGGCTCCAGGCGCGCCGGGTCATTACTGGTGCCCAAACAGCGCGGCTATCGCCTGCATCAACACAGCGGTCGCATTGTTCGTTACATGCACCGACAGCGACGCGAGCACGCCGCCGCCCTGCTGGCGCGCCAGCGAAAACACCACCGCGGCCGGAATCAAAAACAAGATCCGTCCTGGTGCATCGATGCCATGCAGCAACAGCCAGGGCACCGCCGTCAGACCAGCGGTCGTCGTGAAACCATGACCGCGCCGACGCAGCGCTTCCCACAGCCAGCCGCGGAAAAACAGCTCCTCCGATAAAGGGGCGAGCACCACCACGAGCGCCGCCCGCAGCACAATGACGACCGGGCCCCCTTCACCCAGGCCAGACAGAGCATCGGGCGTGACGGATTTCGCGAACTCGCGCAGCGCTGGTATCGCGGCGGCCAGCAAGATAAACGCCAGCAGCCAAATGATCATCACCACGCACAGCAGCGCCACCCGTCCACCGCGGCGGATCGGCCTGACGCCGAGACCGGCGTCGCGGTCGCCTCCGCCTGCCCGCCGCCCCTGCCGCAGCGCACCCAAAAGCAACGTTCCCTGAAACGCGGCCGCCGCGATCAGAACGGTGACGACTCGATTCGATTGCGGGACGATGGCGAAGCCCGGGATACGGTTGAGCAAAACCAATCCAATGCCGAGTATCGCCGCGGCCGCGGCCGCGCCAAGGAACCCGGCGACAATCCAGGCCATCATGCCGAGCAACAGGAAGGTCGTGCCCCGTTGCCCGGTCACGGCGGCGAGTGTCAGTTGAAGTTGAGTTTCAGTCCCGGCTCCGGCCACTGCATCACGCCCAAACGACCAGAGTCGGACAGCGTGATATACGCGGTGCGCATGTCGGGGCCGCCGAAGCAAATATTGGTCGGATACGCATCCGGCATTTTCACCGCGCGGACGATGTCGCCGGTGGGCGAAATCTCCGTGATGTAGCCGGTGGTCAGCGTCGCCACGCAGATGTTGCCGTTGGCCAGCACCGCGAGGCTGTCGAACCGCGCGTTGCTACCCAGGCCGGCGATCACCCGGCCGCTGTGCGGTGTGTGCGGCTTCTTGGCCTTGATCACGCCCGGTCCCTCGATATCGAACGCCCACAGCCGCGCACCTTCGGTATCGGCGACGTAGATCGTCTTGCCGTCCGGTGACAGGCCGCAGCCGTTGGGGCTCAGGATCGGATAGGCCAGTTCCACGATTTTCGAGCCGTCGGGCAACGCGTAGTACAGGCCGCCATGATCGCGATGCCGCGCGTAGCGCTTGCCCAGGTCGGTGAAATAAAATCCGCCGGCGGTGTCGAACACCAGGTCGTTCGGTGCCGACAGCACATGCCCGTTCACTTCCTTGTAGAGCAGTTTCGCCTCGCCGGTTTTCGGGTCGATGCGCTGGATCGAACCGAACTTGTAGTCCGGGTGCGGACCCTGCCCCATCGAGCTGCCCTCGACGTAGCGGCTGCCGCCATTGTTGCAGAGGTAGAAGAAGCCGTCCGGCCCGATCGCCAGCCCGTTCGGGCCGCCGCCACATTTGGAAAACACGCTGACTTTGCCGTCCGGCGTGACCCGCGAGCATCTGTTGTTGCGAATTTCCGTCAACACGACGGAGCCATCGGCGCAGGCCACGGGGCCTTCCGGGAAACCCAGTCCGGTCGCGAGTATTGTCACATCGGTCATGATACCGTCCCTCCGGTTATTGTCGCGGCCGCGAGTGTCGCCGCTCTGGCGGCTCCGTCAACCACTGGCCCGTCAACCACTGGCCCGACAGGCACTGGCCCGTCAGGCACTGGACGGCGGGATCCTGGCCCGCTCCCGATCGTCGCGACGCCGTGACAGATCAATCTGCTGGAAGAATACTCAACGCTGGGACAGCGGACCGGTGCCGATCCGGAACACCTCACATGAGGAGACCCGCCGGGCCAGGTCGGCGCATACGCTTCGCGCCTCCGCCTCGCTCAGCCCCAGCAACTGGGCGCGATACACCGTGCGGTGGCGGAAAACGACGGGCTGCACCCGCGGCTGTCCCTCCGGTGCGAGGCGGGCGGACTCCAGCGCGATCCCTTGTGCCATACGTTCGGCCGCGAGGGCTCCGGTCTGAATCGCGTGGTCTCGCACGATCCGGGGTGCGAGAACGGACTGCTGTGGAACTACCGCGGGCGCGGGTTGGGTGGGACGCAGCGAAAACGTTGTCGCGGCGTTGGCGAGGGCGATCAGACTGCCGCCGAACCGGCTCGCCGGGGCGTTTACCTCGTTGAAGCCGCCATCCAACAGCATCGCCATGTGTTGGTCGCGTTCGACGTTGGAGGCCGCGCCCATGACGACGCCGATCAACCGTACGTTGCCGTGCAGCGCGCTGGTGACGAGGTTGTGTCCCGCGGCGTCGGTGAACCCGGTCTTCATCCCATCCGCGCCGGGATAGGTGCGCAACATGGTGTCGTGATTTTGAATGACCCGGTTATGCCAGACGAACCCGGGCACCGAGAAGTATCCATAAAGCAGCGGAAAATCGAGGACAAGACGCCGCCCCAGGGTGGCGAGATCGCGGGCCGTGGTCCACTGGTCCGGATCCGGCAGGCCGGACGCATTGCGGAAACTGGTTCTGCTCATGCCGAGAGCTCTGGCACGCAGCGTCATCATCTGCGCGAACCGGTCCTCACCGCCGCCCAGAAACTCCCCCAGCGCGGCGGCGGCGTCGTTGGCGGACCTGGTGACGAGGCCGAGGATCGCCTGCTCGACGGTCAGCGATTCCCCGGGCTGCAAACCGAGCTTGCTTGGCGGCATCGAGGCGGCCGAGGCGGAGACGGTCAGATATTGACCGAGTTGGATTCGGCGATCGCGCAACGCCTCGAACGTCATGTAGAGCGTCATTAATTTGGTGAGGCTGGCGGGGAAGCGAAGCGCGTCCTGGTTGACCCCCATGAGGATGCGGCCGGTGCCGGCGTCCATGACGATGGCGCTGTAGCGCGCCGAACCGACCTGCGCCCAGGCTGATGCGACCGGGGCGAGTGCGAGGGAGAGCAGGATGCCGAGCAATGCCAGCACGGGCCGGTGAGCGGCGGCTGGCGGTCTGACTTTCCCCTGGTGATCCATCCCTGATCCCTTGGCTGCGGTCCGCGACTGGAACGTGCGTGATGCATCTTACCCGGGAACGGCTCGGCCGTCCAGATAGAAATTCATCAAAGTGAACAGGTTACGGAACGCTGTTGCGATTTCCCGAGGGACCTGGAGGCGGTTGTGTACGGTCGCTGAAATTTCTTGTGCGACGCACCATTTCGCTCTTGATCCGTGTGGGCCACCTGCCTATATCCTGGATTGTGCAGTGCAGCAAACCTGCTGAAGCAGAATTTCCGAGGTCAGGATGGTGCCGATAGCGGGCCTCCGGCTTCCGACAGGAGAGACGACAATGAGCCAAATGCCCAAGGCTGGCGCTCAGGCCCGGCCAGCTTCGGCCGCCAAGGTGGCGCCGAAGGAAGTGGTGATGCAGGCTGCCCCCGCCAAGGATGAGCCCGTTGCCAAATCGGAGCCGATGAAAGCGGAGCCCGCCATGGTTGAAGTCGCGGCCGAAGCGGAACCGGTCATGAAAGCGGAACCACCGGTCGAAGCCGGGCCGGTTGTTAAAGCCGAGCCGGTTGTTACAGAAGCACCGGTCGCGAAGATTGCCGCGGAGACCATGGTCAGCGCATCGGAACCCGTCGAGGAGACGATCGCGGCGGCGTCGGACCTCGCTGCTGCCGCCGCCAAAGTTGTCTCCAAATCCATCACGGCGACCGCCGACACCATTGCGGCCGTCACCGCGGAGGTCGTCGAAACCGCCGCGTCGATCAAGCCGACAAGACTCACCCTCACCCCCAACGTTATCCAAGGAATGAAGACCATGATGAAAAGCACTGAAGACTTCGTCGCGTTCGGCCAGGCGAACCTTGAAGCGTTCGTTAAGTCCGGCCAGATCTGGAGCGCCGGCGTGCAGGAACTGACGAAGCAGATCGCCACTTCGGCGAAGGCCTCGTTTGAGGAGTCGGTTTCCACCTTCAAGGCGATGAGCACCGCGAAGTCGGTGAAGGAAGCCATGGATCTGCAGAGCAGCTTCGCCAAGGCGGCGCTTGAGAAGGCGATGGCCGAGTCGAACAAGCTGACCGACGCGTCGATCAAGCTGACCGAGCAGACGCTGGCGCCGATCACCGCTCGGGTGACGGTGGCCGTTGAGACCTTCGGCAAGGACGCCTGAACAGCCTTCCGGGCAGCCTCGGGGCGCGGCGTTCCCTCCCTCCCGACCGCGTACCAGGCTACACGGTGAAACCGCCCGGATCGTAAGGTCCGGGCGTTTTCGATTCCGGATGTTTTCAGCTTCAGGCGGCTGGTGGCGTGAGCGGCGATGCCGTGAGTCGGTGCTTTCTGGGTGACGACAAAAGCCGGCAATTTTTCCCCCTGTGCGCCCGCGGTCGATCCGGTCCGTGGCATGAGGCAACGATTCAATCAGCGACCGACCCGGTTCGGTTGCACCATTTTGGGGTCAGGAGGATGCTGGCCCAACGAGAAGCCAGGAGAGCATGGCCGCGATGAAAGGAACCGAACCATGACCGACACGATCGCCATCGTCACCGGCGGCCTCCGCGGACTTGGCCGCGCCATGACAATCGGCCTGTTGGGTCTGGGCTATCGCGTCACCGCCGTCGGTCACATCAAGGAGGACGTCGCCGACATGCTGACCTTGGCCGGGGTCAGTGTGGAGCGGTTGCTGCCGCTGGTCGCGGATTTGCGGAAACCAGCGGAGTGCGATCGCGTGTTCGCCGAGACGCGCGGCCGGTTTGGCGGCGACCCCGGCATCCTCGTCAATAACGCGGGGCTGACCTTCACCTTTATCGATCCCACCCGATTTCGCCGGGAGCAGCCGCAGCGGTTTTGGGAATGCGGCGACGGCATCATCCAGGCGGTGATGGACACGAACTACGTGGCGGCGGATCAAATGGCGCGCCGCGCGGTGCCTTTGATGCTGCGCGCGGGCTGGGGCCGGGTGGTGAACGTGACCACCAAGTTGGACACGATGAACCGGGCGGGCAGTTCGCCCTACGGCCCGTCCAAGGCGGCGCTGGAGATGGCCACGGAAATCTGGGCCAAGGAACTTGTCGGAACCGGGGTGACAGTCAATATCGTTAATCCAGGGGCGGGCGCGAACACGCCGGGCATGGCGGCGGAGATGCGAGTTCGCTCGGCCGCCAGCACGGTGCCTCTGCTGGTGGAACCCGGCGACATGGTGGCGCCATTACTGTTTGTCGTTTCGCGCGCGGCGGACGGCGTGAATGGCTTTCGCTTCGACGCGAACAACTGGCACGAAGGGCGCGATCCGAAGACCATGGCACGACCGGCGGGCTTTGTGCTGCATCCGGAAGGCGGCTGGACTGAAGGCGGACAGCATTGACGAATCGCGTGCCTCTTGCCGAACCCGAGCGGACGCGCGAACCTCTGGCCGAGCGGACGCGCGATCTTCTTGCGACGGCTTCCCGGGTAGCGCTTCGGGACGCTTGTGTGGGTGGCACTTTTTGGGGTGGAATTTTTTGGGGCGGCATTTTTGACTGACGGAACACGATGCTTCCAACCGGGGGATGTGATCCGATATGATCGGTGCTGGCGAGTGGAAGGATCTGGCGAGGTGCCGTTGCGGATGATCAGGGCGCGGATGAACAGGGCCGAGCGATGAGCGACAGCGACAGGCGCGGGGGCGGCAACACCGAGAACCCCAACACCGGCGTGGTGGTGAAGGCGCGGCCCAAGACCCGCAAGCCCGCCATGTATAAGGTGCTGATGTTGAACGACGACTACACGCCAATGGAATTTGTCGTGCACGTGCTGGAGCGCTTCTTCCAAAAAAACCGGGAGGAGGCGACCCGGATCATGCTACATGTCCACCGCCGCGGCGTCGGCGTCTGCGGCGTTTATACCTATGAGGTCGCCGAGACCAAGGTCACCCAGGTGATGGATCTCGCACGGCAGAACCAACATCCTTTGCAATGCACGATTGAGAAGGAATAGCGGCGAACCCCGCTGTTTCGATTACGGCCCGGGAGCACCCGGGGACCACGTAGACCAGGAGCAGAGACCCCATGCTATCACGCAACCTGGAGCAGACGCTTCACAGAGCTTTGTCCCTGGCCAGCGAACGCCGCCACGAATATGCGACCCTGGAGCATTTGCTTCTGGGCCTGACGGACGATTCGGACGCCGCCACGGTGCTGAAGGCCTGTGGCCTTGACCTGGATAAACTGCGCACCGACCTCGGTGAGTTCCTGGACAAGGACCTCGCCGGCCTGGCCACCGACCGGCCCGGCGACCCGAAGCCAACCGCGGGGTTCCAGCGCGTCGTGCAGCGTGCGGCGATTCATGTCCAGTCGTCCGGCCGCGATGAGGTCACCGGCGCCAACGTGCTGGTGGCGCTGTTCAGCGAGCGGGAGAGTCACGCGGTGTATTTCCTGCAAATGCAGGACATGACCCGGCTCGACGCGGTGAATTTCATCAGCCACGGCATCGCCAAGGCGCCCGGCCGCTCGGCGCAGCGGCCGGTCCTGGGGTCCAACAACCAGCAGCCGAATGAAAACAACCCGGAGCAGGAGCGGGAAGAAAAACCAAACCGCCGCGGCAATCAGGACGCGCTGACCAACTACTGCGTCAACCTGAACAAGAAGGCGATGGCCGGAAAGATCGATCCGCTGATCGGCCGCGACCTGGAGATCGAGCGGACGATCCAGATCCTCTGCCGCCGCACCAAGAACAATCCGCTGTATGTCGGCGATCCCGGCGTCGGCAAGACCGCCATCGCCGAGGGCCTCGCCAAGCGGATCGTCGAGGGCGACGTGCCGGAAGTGCTCGCCAGGTCGACGATCTTCGCGCTGGACATGGGCGCGCTGCTGGCCGGCACTCGGTATCGCGGCGACTTCGAGGAACGGCTGAAGGCCGTGGTGAACGAACTGGAGGCCATGCAGGGCGCCATCCTGTTCATCGACGAGATCCATACCGTGATCGGCGCCGGCGCCACCAGTGGCGGGGCGATGGATGCGTCGAACCTGCTGAAGCCGGCTCTGGCGTCGGGCAATCTGCGCTGCATCGGCAGCACGACCTACAAGGAATTCCGTAACTATTTTGAAAAGGACCGCGCGCTGGTCCGGCGCTTCCAGAAGATCGATGTGAACGAGCCGAACATCGAGGACAGCATCAAGATCCTGCGCGGCCTGAAGCTGAACTACGAGAAGCACCACAAGGTGCGTTACACCGACGAAGCGATCCGCGCCGCGGTCGAGTTGTCGGCGAAATACATCAACGACCGCAAGCTGCCGGACAAGGCGATCGACGTGATCGACGAGGTCGGCGCCTCACGGATGTTGCTGCCGGAGAATAAGCGCCGGAAGACCGTCACGCTGCGCGATGTCGAGGAAATGGTCGCCAAGATCGCGCGCATCCCACCCAAGAGCGTCTCCGCCGACGATAAGGAAACACTGCGGCACCTGGAACGCGACCTGAAGGCGATGGTGTTTGGCCAGGACAAAGCCATCGAGGCGTTGGCCGCTGCGATCAAGCTCGCCCGCGCCGGCCTGCGGGAACCGGAAAAGCCGATCGGCAACTACTTGTTCTCCGGACCGACCGGCGTCGGCAAGACTGAGGTGGCACGTCAGCTTTCCTCCATCATGGGGATCGAACTGATCCGCTTCGATATGTCGGAGTACATGGAGCGGCACAGCGTCTCACGCCTGATCGGCGCGCCGCCAGGTTACGTCGGTTTCGATCAGGGCGGCTTGCTGACCGATGCGATCGATCAACATCCGCACGCGGTGTTGTTGCTGGACGAGATCGAAAAGGCGCATCCTGATCTGTTCAACATATTGCTACAGGTCATGGATCACGGGAAGCTGACCGACCACAACGGAAAATCGGTCGATTTCCGCAACATCATCCTGATCATGACGACCAACGCGGGCGCGTCGGACCTCGCCAAGGAAGCGATCGGTTTCGGGCGCGACACGCGCGAGGGCGAGGATGGCGAAGCGATCAAGCGCCTGTTCACCCCGGAGTTCCGCAACCGGCTGGACGCCACCATCGGCTTCGCCGGCCTGACGCCGGAAATCGTCGGCCGCGTGGTGGAGAAATTCCTCATGCAGTTGGAAGCGCAACTGGCCGACCGCAACGTGACGATCGAGGCATCCTCGGCGGCGAAGGAATGGCTCGCGGAGCGCGGCTACGACAGGCTGTACGGCGCGCGGCCGCTGGCGCGGGTGATCCAGGAGTACATCAAGAAGCCGCTCGCCGAGGAGTTGCTGTTCGGCAAGCTGGTGAAGGGTGGTTCCGTCAAGGTGACGATGAAGGACGACAAGCTGGCGTTCGAGATCACCGAGGCGTCGCTGCCCGCGCTGCCGAAGCCGGAAGGCGAGGACGAAGGCGGGATCGGCAAGGAACCGGAGGCGGTGGAGTAGGGCTGGCGGCCGCGCGAGGCTGGCGGGCGCCTTTCCTCGTCCCATCGTGGCGGGGTGTTCAAGCCTGGCCATGACGTCGTTCAACGGCCATGCGTTGTTGACCGGCGTGACGTTGTTGGAGGAGCACGACCATGGATGATCAGACCGCGGTGGGCGCCGTTCGCGGCCCGGATGGCTGTGACGACACTGCCTCCGCCGAAACTTTGAACCCACAGGCAGCCGCCGGCACGCGGATCGACATCGTGTCCGACGCGATCTGTCCGTGGTGCTATATCGGCAAGCGGCAGATGGAGCGGGCGCTGCTGACCCTCGCTGGTGAGGGCCTGGCGTTCTCGATCCATTGGAACCCGTTTCAGCTCAATCCGGACATGGCGAAGGAAGGGGTCGATCGCGCCCAGTACCGCGCCTGGAAGTTCGGCAGCGCGGACAAGGCGGCGGCACTCGACGCGCGGATCGTCGAGGCGGCGGCCGCGGTGGGACTGGAGTTCCATCCGGAACGGATCAGGCGGACGCCGAACACGATCGATGCGCACCGGCTGGTGTGGTTCGCCGGTCAGAAGGGCGTGCAGGACGCGACGATGGAAGCGGTGTTCAAGGCTTATTTCATCGAGGCTCAGGACATCGGTCAGCATGCCGTGCTGGCGGAGTGCGCCGCGGCAGCCGGGATTGATCGGGACGAAGTGTCCACGTTCCTGGCCGGAGACCTCGCGGACAAGGAAATGCGCGCCGCGGATCAGGCCGCGCGGGAAGCCGGCGTCAGCGGGGTGCCGTCGTTCTTCCTGGATGGGTACGGGCTGTTCTCCGGCGCGATGCCTGCCGAATCGATGGTGAACGCGTTCCGGCAAGGGAACAAAGTGCTGCGGGAGCGGGCGGCGGGGTAGCCGATCGGAAACCGCACCGCCGGTTAATATGCGACGCTGGGTTAAGCTCGCGTGGCCGAGAAGGAAAGTCGTCGATCGCGTTGGAGTTATGGTTTGGCCGGGGAAGTGGGCCAGGCGGATTGTGATGACTTTGATCGCGGGACCCAATGGTTGTGCTCCCGATCAGTTAATTCAGCAGCAGACGCATGAACAAGCAACGCTCGATGCACGATGACAAAAGTGCGCTGACTACGACTCAAATTTTTATGAGACGATCGCTGATTGTTCGGCGGTTATTCTATCGGACCACGCAGCATCGATAGATTTGCAGCGCGCGTTCTATCCGCGGGGCGTCGCCTTCGTGGCAATGAAGCAACCCCACCGCGCGATCCAGGACTTCACTCAGGCCATTCGGCTGCATCCAATTGATGTCGATGCGGTATGCGATCGGTGTGGCGCTTTTGTCGACGACAGCCAACCCGATCTCGCTATCCGGGATTGCACCCTTGCCATCCGGCTCGATCCTGGTGAGGGAGAATTGAGTGATCTGGGCAGAGCCTGTTATAACCGCGGTCGGGCCTGGTCCGCCAAAGGCCAATACGCCCGCGCAATCGGAGACTTCAACCGAGCCACCCGGCACTCCCCTTCCTTTGGCCAAGCCACTTCTTTGATTTATTCGCATCGTGGCCGCGCATATCGCGCATTGAGGCAACCGGGGCGAACTCAGGCGGACTTCGAACGAGCCAGGAGGATCAGGGACATTACCATGTGAGTTGGGCTGAACTGATCGGACGCGGGCAACAATCGCCGCCGCGACAGCCAGC
>CALFNB010000094.1 GCA_937902425.1 uncultured Acetobacteraceae bacterium
TTCAGAAACCCATCGAAGATTTGTGGGAACAACGTGACTCGCTCTCCTCCGCCACACGCGGCGAAGCCCGCGACGCGGTCGAGGCCGCGCTCGACGCGCTCGACACCGGTACCGTCCGCGTCGCCGAGAAAACCGGCGGCGAGTGGCAGGTCAACCAATGGCTCAAAAAAGCCGTCCTGATGTCGTTCCGCCTGACCGATTCCTCGCCGATGGAAGGCCCCGGCGGGGCACCCGTCTGGGACAAAGTGCCGATGAAGTTCGCCGGCTGGGGTGAGAACCGCTTCAAGGAAGCCGGCTTCCGAGCGGTCCCGGGCGCCGTCGTCCGCCGCTCCGCCTTCATCGCGCCAGGCGCGGTGCTGATGCCCAGTTTCGTCAACGTCGGCGCCTATGTCGGCCGCAACACCATGGTCGACACCTGGGCCACCGTCGGCAGTTGCGCGCAGATCGGCGCCAACTGCCATCTCTCCGGCGGCGTCGGCATCGGCGGCGTGCTGGAACCATTGCAGGCCAATCCGGTGATTATCGAGGACGACTGTTTCATTGGCGCCCGTTCGGAAGTCGCCGAGGGTGTGGTCGTTGAAAAAGGCGCCGTGCTGTCGATGGGCGTGTTCATCGGCGCCTCCACCAAGGTCGTCGACCGCGCGAGCGGGGAAATCCATATCGGTCGCGTACCGTCCTATTCGGTCGTCGTGCCAGGCTCGATGCCCGGCAAACCGCTGCCGGATGGCTCGCCCGGCCCGTCGCTTTACTGTGCCGTGATCGTCAAGATCGTCGACGAGCAGACCCGCGCCAAGACATCCATCAACGAACTGTTGCGCGATTGAGCGGCTTGATTGACCCACTCGCGCTGGCGCGGGGCTTGATCCGATGCAACTCGGTGACGCCCGCCGACGGCGGCTCGCAGGATGTGCTGGCCGAGGCGCTGAGCCGCCTGGGTTTCACCATTCACCGGCTGCGCCATGGCGAGATCGAGAACATCTTCGCCCGCCTCGGCACCGAGGGTCCGCATTTTTGTTTCGCCGGTCACACCGACGTGGTGCCGGTCGGTGCGGTGAACTGGCGCGACAATCCGTTTGGCGGTGAGGTGCGGGACGGCGTGCTGTACGGCCGCGGCGCCTGCGACATGAAGGGCGCGATCGCCGCCTTCGTCGCCGGCGTGGCGAAGTATCTGGAACAAGGCGAACCCAAAGGCTCGATCAGCTTCCTGATCACCGGCGATGAGGAAGGCCCAGCGGTGGACGGCACCGTGAAGGTGCTGGAATGGATGAAGGCGCACGACCAGATCCCCGACTTCTGCCTGGTGGGGGAGCCGACCTGTCCCGTGCGGCTCGGCGACATGGTGAAAATCGGCCGCCGCGGCAGTGTGAACTTTCGAATTGAGGTGCACGGCACGCAAGGCCACGTCGCCTATCCGCATCGAGCCGACAATCCGGTGCATCGGCTGGTTTCCGCGCTTCATGCGCTGACCGCGGCTCCGATCGACGCGGGGACGGACTGGTTCGAGCCTTCGACGTTGCAGTTGACGAGTATCGATGTCGGCAACACGGCGACCAATGTCATTCCGCCCTCGGCGCGGGCCGCGCTCAATATCAGGTTCAACGAAAAGCATTCGGGTGCCTCGCTGATCGCCTGGATCAAGGCGACATTTGCCCGATATGCGGAACGGTTCGATATCGAAGCGTCGATCAGCGGCGAGTCGTTCGTGACGAAACCGGGCCCGATGGTCGACATCCTGCGGCAGGCGATCGTTGGGGCGACCGGGATCGAACCGAAACTCGACACTGGCGGCGGCACCTCGGATGCGCGGTTCATCGCGAACTATTGTCCGGTCGCCGAGTTCGGTCTGGTCGGTGCGACAATGCATCAAACTGACGAACGGGTACCGGTTGCCGAGTTGCGTGACCTCGCACGCATCTATCACGACGTGCTCGCGGCCTTCCTCGCATGACGACCCCCGCATGACGACCCCCGCATGACGACCCAGGCATGACGATGGCGCCGCGCCGGACGCTGCCGCCGATCCTGCGCGGAGTGGGGCTGATCGCGCGCGGCCGGGCGGAGGGGCTGAACTGTTTCCGCGATTCAACCCAGGCGTTTCTTTACAGTCTGCTACCGGGTCTGGGCATCATGGTGGCCGCGGTCGTCGAGGGCCTCGCCGAGGGCGCCGGCGCGCGCGCCTTTGGCGAAATCCCCGGCACGCTCTGCATCCTTCTCGCGCCGTCGGTCATATCTTACGAACTGGCGAGACTTTGGGGCCGCGAGGCATTCTGGAACCGCTATATCGTGGCATTCAACTGGTGCCAGTGGCTGCTCCCGGTCATCGCATTCGTCATGATTGTTGGGGTGGCTCTCGCGCAACTCGCGGGCGTCTCCGGTCAGGCCGGCGTGCGAGTCCTGTTCGTTTGCCTCGCGGGCTATGCTCTGTGGTTGAACTGGTTTCTCGCCCGCCATGGCCTGGCACTGAGCCCCTGGCGGGCTGTCGCGCTGGTGCTCACGGTGAACCTCGGAACGATAGCGCTTCTGCTGGGGCCGACCCTGTTGGCGGCGAGGTTCGAATGAGCGTCATCGGTTCGGTATCGTCAGGGATCCTTGGCGCCCTGCTGCTGGCGCGCGGCCGGCCGGAGGGGATCCAGCTGGTCGAAACCGATCGAACAGCCGCGATCCGCTCGTTCTGGGCTATTCCGCTCAGTCTGCCAGCCGTGGTTTGTTTGAAATTGCTCGACTGGCTCGCATCCGGCATCCCCGCCGACCTCCCTTTGGCCTTGGGCCGTTATCTTCTGTTGTTTCTCGTTGGTTGGTTGATGTTCGTTTGGATATCGCACCAAATGGCCACGGCCCTGAACCGGGAGGCGCAATGGCCGCGGTTCATCGCGATCTGGGCTTATTGCTCGATCATTGAGAACACGCTCGTCGCCATTGGAGGGCTGCCAGGTGCTCTGGGCGCACCGTCCCTCGTGGACCAGGCATGTCAACTGGTGACGATCGGTTGGGCTTTATGGCTGGAGTGGTATGCGATTCGCCTTTCGTTACAGGTCGGCGCATTGGCCGCGGTGATACTGTTGGTCGTTGATTTCAGCATTGGTGTGCTCCTGACGGCGCTGGGTGCGCTTGCCGGTTAACCGCGCCCAGGGCCACTTCTCGTGAGAAGGACGGCACGATGTTCGGAAAGCTGAGTCTGGCGTGCTTCATGTTTCTCGCGGCGTTGGGTCCGCCTGTGCGAGGTCAGGCCGAGGAAAGCCGGTTCCGCGCGGCCATGAACATCGAGCTGCAAATCCTCGATCCGCATATCACCACGGCGACGGTGACCCGTGCCTTCGGCTACATGGTTTACGACACGCTGATCGCGATGGACTCAAAGGGCGTGTTTCACCCGCAGATGCTGGATGGCTGGCAGGTCAGCGATGACCGGATGACCTGGACCCTGACCTTGCGGCCCGGCCTGAGCTGGCACGATGGCGCGCCCGTCGCCCCCGAGGACTGCATCGCCTCGCTGCGCCGGTGGGCGAGGAGTGACGCGTTCGGCAAGCGGATGATGAGCGCGGTCGCGAATATCCGGGTGCTGGACGAACGCAGCTTCGCACTGGAACTGTCCCGGCCGTACGCTTTCGTGATCGAGGCGATCGGCAAACCCAATGCCAACATCCCGATCATCATGCCAGCCCAGATCGCGGCGGCGGATATCAGCAAGCCGGTAACCGAAACGATCGGTTCGGGCCCGTTCATGTTCAACAAATCCGAGTGGCGGCCTGGCGACCGCGCGATTTTTCATCGTAACCCGAACTATATGCCGCGCCCCGAGCCCGCCGACGGAATGGCCGGCGGCAAGGTCGCGCATTTCGATGTGGTCGAGTTCGTCAGCATGCCCGATCCCGCGACCAAGGTCGCCGCTCTGCAAAAGGGCGAGATCGACTATATCGAGGTGCTGCCATTCGATTTCGTCGATCTGTTGCGGAAGGACAAGAACATCGTGCTGGCCAGTCTGCCGCCGCTCGCGCAGGTCACCGGCGGGCTCTCGGTCAATAATCTGATCCCACCGTTCAACGATGTGCGGATGCGCCGCGGTTTGCAGATGGCGCTGGATCAGAGCGAGATCATGGCCGGCACCGGGTTACCGCCCGACATGTACTTGCCGTTCTGCCAGTCCGTTTTCCTGTGCGGCGGTCCTTATGCCTCCGACGTTGGCACGGACGCGCTGCGGCACCCGAGCGCGGACAAGGCCAGGGAAATGTTCAAGGAGGCGGGCTACAAGGGCGAGCGGATCGTGTTCCTGCATTCCACCGATTCAGCGCAGATCAATCCGATTTCCCTTGTCGTGATCGAGCAATTGAAGCGCGCCGGTCTCAACCTGGATGTCTACGCGGCGGATTACAGTTTCCAGGCGCAGCGGCGGTTGAAGAAGGATCCCATCGAGCTGGGCGGCTGGAACCTCATGCCAGTGGTCTGGAGCGGCTATGACATGATCAATCCGCTGTCGCACTACACCACGTCGTATTCCTGCGGCGGCAGCTATCCGGGCTGGAATTGCGATCCTGGCATGCCGCCGCTGGTGGCGAAGTTCGAGGTCGAGCCCGATCCGGCGAAACGCATGGCACTCGCCGAGGAGATGCAACTCAGAGTGCTGGACCAGGCACCGCAGTTGTTCCTTGGCCAGTATTCACCGCCGACCGCGTTGCGGGCGAACCTGACCGGTATGATCGTCAATGGCCTGCACGTGTTCTGGAACATTCGGCGAAACTGATGCTGCCGGCGGATCTTGCGCTCCGTCGTCGAACTTGTGCTTCATCGTCGTGATCGGGCTCGATCCGAGGATATCCGTCGGCACGCAACTCGCGAGTTTGGAGATGATTTCGATACATGGGGGGCGCGGCGGATGCTCGGCTCGGGCGCCAATATGACGATACGTTTCGGCCGGGTCAATTTCTCGGCATCCCGCGGTCGAACCCTTCGGTTCGCGAACATCTTGGTGCGATGGCATTGGGGCGTGGCCCAGTAAGCAAGCAAGTAAGCAAGTAAGCAAGCAAGTAAGCAAGTAAGGGCTTTAACACAGAAAAGCAGGGAAAGCAGTGATTTCACGGAGCAGGTATTTGGGGCGCTTCGCGCGTGGTACGGGGCCGGATCGAACGGCCGCGCGCAACATCGTCACTTTGTAAGAGGGGCAAAAGTGTGGGCAGATTTCGAAGATTTAGCAATAATTACGTCCCATGACATCGAAACGGTGGCAGATTTCCGCCATTTCTGCATT
>CALFNB010000095.1 GCA_937902425.1 uncultured Acetobacteraceae bacterium
CGCGGGCAGCGCCGCGAACCGAGGCGGCCGCTACATGGATTGACCCGGCAGCGGCGACATCGCGTACGCCGCCTCGATCAGCGCGACCGCCTCCGCGTTGTCCGTCAGGTCGGCGATCGGTGGCCGCCCGTCTCGCACCCGCCGCAACGTGTCACGCACGAACTCTGGGTAGAAGAACGCATTCGTCAGCTTCATCTCCCGCGTGGAGCGTTGCCGGTCATTGGTCACGATCTCCAACACGCTGTTGTCGCGCGCCGCGAAGTAATGCTTCTCGGTCCGGATGCTGTAGTGCATGTCGAACACCGAATTGGGCGCCGGATACAAATATCCGGTCTCCACCATGCAACTCGCGCCACCGCCTTGCATCAGCATGACCGCGTGGTCCTCGATCGTCAGGCCGGCCGAGCGGTTGGACATCATTGCCCCGGTCACCGTCAGCGCCGCGTTGCCCAACAGCACGCGGCAGAGATCGACGAAATGGATCCCCAGATTGAGCAGCGGCCCGCCCCCCGAGGTCGCGCGATCGATCACCCATTCCACCTTCTGCTGGTGATATCGATCGACCATCCCGCCGACGAATTTGAACGACAGGTATTGAATGGCCTCACCCGCCGCGACTTCTTTGATCGTGTCGATGATCGGGCAGTGACGGAACACCAATGGCACGGCGGCGAACACGCTGGCGGAAGCGGCGCGTTGGGCGATGTCGCGGGCTTCGGCGGCGTTAAGGGCGCAAGGCTTCTCGATCGCGAAGGGGATGCGGCTGTCGATCAGGAAGCGCGCCTCCTCGGCCATGTCGCAATGCCGCCCAAGCACGAAGGCGAAGTCCGGCTTCAAGGTCGTGCACATGTCACGATAATCGGCGAATACCGGACATTTCGCCCGTGCCGCCAAAGGCGCGGCGCGCGTGACATCTGGGTCGCTGACGCCAGCGATCGCCGCGTCAGGCATCGCCAGTACGGGTTCGGAATAAAATGGCGTATGCCAGTGTGAGACGCCGATCAGCACGATCCGCATGGTTTGGTCCTTCTGGTTGTCTCAGGGCAGGTCGAACGGCGCATCGTCGTCCGGGATGCCGGAGCCGCGGAAAAAATCGGGGCCCAGTTCGGAAACCGGCTTGCCGCGGCAGGCGAGGTTCGCCACCACTTCGCCGTTTTGTGCAACCGCGACCCCGACCATTTCGCCCCAACCGCGGCCGGCCGCAGTATACACGATGTAGTGGAACGCCTCGCGTTGAAACGCCAGCCGCGCGCCGCCGCCACCGGAAAATGTTCGCACGCTGGATGGAACCGCCTTCCACCACGGACCAGGCGGAGGATAAATCATCTCCGGCATTCCAGGTGAGCCGAAGCGGTAGCCGAGCGAACCGACCCCGGCAGACAAATCATCCGTCGCACAGACCGAAACGATTTTCGCGCCAGTGCCACAGGAAAAGATTACCATTTCGGCCGGTGCGCAATGCGACGGCTCGGCGGCGTGCGTGGCGGACACCGTTGCGATCAGTACCGCCAGACAGAACGGCTTCACCGGCCCAACCGCCAGCCAACCTCGGCGGCGAAACCTTCGAAGAAATCGACGTCGTATGCGCGTTCAGGTGACTGGCGAACGAGTTTATCAAGGACATGCGCGTCCGCCCCAACCAGAATCCGCCACCGATCCGCCTTGACCCCCTCCAAAATAATCGTCGCCGCCTGGGCCGCCGTCGTCGGCGCTTCCTCAAGAAACCGCCGCGCCCGATCCTCCATCGTCGCACGCAATTCATCGTCCGACAGCGCCGATGCATCCTTCCCCGTCGAGGCGATCCGCGCCCTCGCCTGCGCGAGTTCCGTCGCGCTGATCTCATCCGATTCGTTGCCGGCCTGGATCTTGCGCGAATTGGCCGCGATCGACGTACCAATATGGCCCGGCATCACCACCGAGACCTTGATATGCGGCGCGTTCACTCGCAGGTCGGCGATCAGCGCCTCGGAAAACCCCTTCACCGCGAACTTCGCGGCCGAATACGCCGTGTGCGGCATGCGCGGCCCAACCGATGCCCAAAAGCCATTGACGCTGCTGGTGTTGACGATATGACCTTGGTCCGCCTTCAGCAGCATCGGCAGGAACGCGCGCGTGTTGAAGTAAACGCCGCCCCAGCAAACGTTGAATGTCTTCTCCCATTCCGCGCGATCGTTGGCGATCATGCTACCGCCGCCGCCAATACCGGCATTGTTGAACAGCAGATGGATCTTGTCGGTGTCCTGCTGCTCCGCGACCGCATCGCGAAACCGCAGTACCTGCGCCTCGTCGGAGACATCGGCGACGTACGTGGTGATGCGCAGGCCTTGCGGCAGCCGCTCCTGCTCGCATAGTCGTTTCGTTTCCGCCATGTTGCGCAAGGAGACATCGCACATCGCGACATTGCAGCCCTCGGCGACGAGTTGACGCACCAGTTCGCGCCCCATGCCCGTGCCGCCACCAGTCACGACCGCGATGCGGCCCGCGAGGTCTTTCATGCGCGAAGTCCGGAGTAGACCGCTCGTTCGAACCGGTCCAACAGGCCGAGCACGATCGGATCGGCGAACGGGAGAACCTGGGTCATCAACACGCCGGTGACTCGTTTGACCGGATCGAGCCAGTAATACGTGTTGTTGATTCCGGCCCAGGCGAGGGAACCGGCGGAGCGGGCGCCGGGCACGTCCTGGGTGTTGATCAGGAACGTCAACCCCCATTTCTTGTCCATCCCTGGAAACAACTCGCAATCGTTCGACATGCGCGGATTGAACGTCTTCATCGGCAGCACGTTCAACGCGCCCATGTGGTTCTGACCCATCAGCGCGACTGTCTCCGGCTTCAAGATCCGCGCCCCATTGAGTTCACCGCCGCGCATCAGCGCGCGCAGGAACGTCAAATAGTCGTGCGACGTGGAGAACAGGCCGCCCCCGCCCGCGTAGAACTCGGGCTTTTCGGCGGGTGGCGGGGATTCGATCGGCGTCAGCCCGCCTTTCTCGTCGCGCGCGTGCACCTGTGCCATCCGGTCTTTCCATTGCGTTTTAATGACGAATCCGGTATCCGTCATGCCGAGCGGCCGAAACAAATGATCGTGAAAATACGTCTCGAGATCCTGACCGCTGGCTACTTCCACCATGCGGCCGGCGATGTCGATGTTGATACCGTACTCCCAACGTTCACCCGGATCGAAGCCCAACGGCGCGTGCAGCGCGGCGAGCTTACCGGTGCGGGCCGCCGGATGGCCGGTCTTGGCCGCGTAACGGTTCATCTCGCCGTTCCACGTGTCGTAGACAAACCCGGCCGTGTGGGTCAGCAATTTCCGTAAGGTGATCTCGCCCTTCGCGGGCCGCAGCTTCGGCTCACCGTTGGCATCGGTGCCGTCCAGCACCATTGGGTTCGCCAGGAACGGCAGGATCTCGCCGGCCGGTTGATCGAGGCTCAGTTTGCCCTGCTCGACCATTTGCATCGCGGCGGCACCGGTCACCGCTTTGGTCATCGACGCGATGCGGAACACCGTGTCATTGGTCATCGGTGCCGCGCCCGCGAGGCTCCGCCGGCCGAACGCGGTTTCAACGATTACCCCGTCGGCGTTGGCGGCGGCGGCGGTGACACCCGGGACCTGGCCGGATGCGACGGCATCTTCCAGCACGGCGTTGATTGCTTTCGTGTCGGGCATCGGCTTGCTCCTCCTCATGTTGATGGCAGCCTACCGAATCTCCTTCCCATTGCCCACTGGCACCGGTGCGCCATAGGGTCTCGCGAGCGAGGAGTACCGCGATGATCACCCTGTCGGAAAACTTCCGGGCACTGTTCTACACCCCGTTCTACGCCGCGCATGCGACCGGTGCCTACGAGGCCGAAAAGGTCGAGGTCCAGTTGCGCGGCTCACCTGATCCCGCTCGCACCGCGGCCGACCTGCGCTCTGGGCGTATCGACGTGATGTGGGGCGGTCCGTTGCGCGTGTTGCTGACCCATGCCGCCGACCCGGCGTCCGACCTCGTTTGTTTCTGCGACGTCGTCGCGCGCGATCCGTTCTTCGTCATCGGACGTGAGCCAATGCGGGATTTCCGGCCGCGCGATCTGGTAGGATCGCGCTTTGCCTCGGTCGCCGAGGTGCCGACACCCTGGTTGTGCCTGCAAGATGACATTCGTCGCGACGGCGCCGATCCGGCCGCGCTTAATCGCACGAACGGACCTTCGATGGCCGACAACGCGGCGGCATTGCGGGCCGGGCGGCTCGATGCCATTCAGGTGTTTCAACCGTACGCCGAGGAACTGTTGCAGTCGGGAACTGGCCACTTGTGGTATGCCGCGGCAGATCGAGGCCTTACCGCTTATACAACGCTGGTGACACGCCGTTCCGTGTTGGTCAACCGCCGTGACGAACTGGCGGCGATGGTGCGGGCGATGTACCGGTCGTTACGCTGGCTCGCAGTCACGCCGGGTGCCGAGGTGGCGCGCGCGCTCGCGGCGTTCTTTCCGGATGTACCGGCGCTGATCCATGCTGCCGCGATCGACCGGTATCGTGCGTTGAACCTTTACGGTCCCGACCCGATCACGCGACCGGAGGGTGTCGAGCGGCTCCAGGCGGCGATGGTTTCCGGCGGAGCGTTGGACCGGACGATTCCATTCGAAGATGTGGTCGATAACAGTCTTGCTGAGGAAGCTTTCGCCGCGGGAGCATCCTGATTCGCGTGTTTGGCATGGTATGGCGGATTGCCGCGGCATTCTGGGATTATGGGTACGAAGAAAGCAAGCATTACCACTAAGACACTAAGACACTAAGACACTAAGCAGAAAGAAATTCAGCTTGCGCTTAATATCCGTCTTAGTGCCTTAGTGTCTTAGTGGTAATGCTTTCGCTTTTTAAGTCCACAGAAACTACGGATCATGACACGTGGACGGTAAATCACATTCGGCAACGATTGACCCGTGATCGTCCGCGCGGTAATCTCTCGGAGAGTTCTCAACCCGGAGACGACGCGAATGCGCATTCCAATTCATTACGAGAGCTTCCTGATCTCGAATGGCCGTCGTTCGGGCCGCGCGGCCGTCGGCCATCTCACCCATCACACAATCTACCGCGATGCGGAAGACGCGGAAATTTCCGAATTCGACCACCACATCGCCGGCCAGACCAACATCGACGATGGCGATGTCTGCACCTTTCGCACGTTATGCATCGAGTGGCGTGTGCTCATCGTCGTGCGCTGTCCCGGCCTCGCGACGCGCCGCGCGGGTTCACTGGGCATCGGCGTCAGCGGCAAACCCGAGGAGGAGAAAGAAGGTCTGAAACTCGGCGACGATCTGGTCCGGCGAGGCAATGGCCAACTGATTGTCAGCGACTACGACCTCATGTCGGTGTGGACATGCGACGCCGATGGCTACCAACGGCTTGAATTTATCCGGAACGGTCCCGGTCATCACGCACGCTGGACGGATCCGAACGCGGAGCGTCTGTTCCTTCGCCTGAATGAGTCGCTTCACATCAAACTTGAGCACGGCGCCAACGACGATTGGAAAACGGATAACAAGGTCTACCGCGACATTCGCGAAGCCGGCGTGATTGGCCGCCGAACCTATGTCGCCTTCACCGAGACCGGGGATTATCGGGTGTTGCGGTCACCCGCGGCGCTGAAGGATTTCTATCTCATGGTGCTCAAGGCGCCGTGGCCCTATGCGACCTGACCGGGAGCCTGATCCCTCCAGACGCCGCCGAACCGCGTGCAGGCGTGGTCCGCTGATCACCAGTGGGGCGCAGCCTGACGCGTCCCAAACGCGGACCGGATCGATCACGCGTGTTCCGAAATTGGGAAATAGTTCGATCACACCATCGTTGTTGGCGAACAGGCGTCGCGCGCCGGCGTCGAGGAATGACTCGGTGGGCAACGCCTCGGCCATGATCGCGTCGTGGCCCGGCAATTCCACGTGGTAGTACGTTATTTCTTCAGACGGGATTTCCGGATCGCCGGTCGTTGTGTGAAAGTGTACGTTTATGCCGAGGTCAATACAAGGCCCCGGCATAACGAGTACTGTGACGGCCGCTACAAACCGCGGAATTCGAGGTCGCGTGGGTCGTTTCGGAATCTGGACGCGACGGCCGCGTGGTGCGTTCAGTGGCGGAGCCTCCGGCCACGCCGAACGATGACGAGGAACGCACCGGAGAAGCGGGGACGGCGCCGGCGGACGACGGGGCAGTGACCGCGCTACACCTCCGCCGCCAGCAGGTAATTCACTCCCAGGTCCCGTGTCACCCGCCAGCCGTTCAGCCCCGGCGACAATCCGGCGGTATCCGTCACCCGCGCGCCCGCGTCCCGCAGCAAACCCGCCAGTTCCGCCGGCTGGATGAAGCGTCGCCAGTCATGCGTGCCAACCGGCAGCAGTCTCAGCACATATTCGGCACCCAGTTTCGCGATCAGGAACGAGCGCCTCGTGCGGTTCAAGGTTGACAGGAACAGCATCCCGCCCGGCTCCAACAGCCCCACCAGCACGCGGATGAAGGCGGCTGGGTCGGGCACGTGCTCGATCACCTCCAGCGCCGTGATGACCTGGAAGCACCGGCCTTCCGCCAGCAGGTCATCGGCAAGCGCCACGCGATACGCCGGTCCGGTGTCACCCGCATGGGCGCGGGCCACGTCGATCACATCAGCGGCGGCGTCGATCCCCAATACGTCGAAGCCGTGCCGTGACAGAGCCTCCGCCGCCAGGCCGGCCCCGCAGCCGACGTCCAGAAGCCGGACGCCGTCCGGCGAGGGAAACCGCCGCGCGGTGTGCGACAGGATCCAGCCGATCCGGGCGGGGTTCATCGCATGCAGTGGCCGCATGGGTCCGTGCGGATCCCACCAACGCGACGCCAGGGCATTGAACCGCGCCACCTCCGCCGCCGAAGCCCCCGCACTCCTGGGCGAGCCATCTATAGGCGCCTCACTCATGGTTGCCCCTCCGATCCTCGGCCGGTATCTACATCACATGAACCCGGATGCTCGACCCCCTGGCCAATATCCCGAGGGCCAAACGCGGCGGGACGGCGCCCCAAACCCAGAAACAGGACCAGATGCCGCGTATCGTGATGAAATTCGGCGGCACCTCCGTCGCCAACCTGGACCGGATCCGCGACGTCGCCCAACGGGTGAAGCGTGAAGTCGACGCCGGCAACCAGGTCGCGGTGGTGCTCTCCGCCATGGCGGGCACCACCAACCAGTTGGTCGGCTGGTGTCAGGCCCTCGCGCCGCTGCACGACGCCCGCGAGTACGACACCGTGGTCGCGACCGGGGAGCAGGTGACCACCGGCCTGCTGGCCATCGCCTTGCAGGAGATCGGGATCGAGGCCCGCTCCTGGCAGGGCTGGCAAATCCCGATCCGCACCGACAACGCGCATGGTAAAGCGCGTATCCTGTCGATCGACGGCGCCGATCTGATCGCGCGCATGGGCCGCCGCCAGGTCGCGGTCGTCTCCGGTTTCCAGGGCCTCGCCCCCGACAACCGCATCGCCACGTTGGGCCGCGGCGGGTCGGACACCTCGGCGGTGGCGCTCGCCGCCGCGCTGAAAGCGGATCGTTGCGATATTTATACCGATGTCGATGGCATTTATACCACGGACCCGCGTATTGTTCCCCAGGCGCGCAAGCTCGCCAAAATTTCCTATGAGGAAATGCTGGAACTCGCCTCGGTGGGCGCCAAGGTGCTGCAGAGCCGTAGCGTCGAGCTGGCGATGAATGAACGCGTCCGGGTGCAGGTCCTCAGCAGTTTCGAGGACAAGCCCGGCACGCTGGTGGTCGATGAGGATGAGATCGTGGAAAAAGAAATTGTGTCCGGGATCGCCTACGCCCGTGACGAGGCCAAGATCACCTTGCGGCGGGTCGCCGACCGGCCGGGCATCGCCGCGACGATCTTCGGCAAGCTTGCCGAGGAGAACATCAACGTCGACATGATCGTGCAGAACATCTCGGCCGACGGCACCACCGACATGACGTTCACCATCGGCAAGACCGACCTGCCGCGCACCCACGCCGCGTTACTGGCGATCCGTGAGCAGGTGGGCTGGACCGACGTGTTGGAGGATCCGAACGTCGCCAAGATCAGCGTGGTTGGCGTCGGCATGCGCAGCCACGCGGGCGTCGCCAACACGATGTTCCGCGCGCTGGCCGACAAAGCGATCAACATCCAGGTAATTTCCACCAGCGAGATCAAGGTCAGCGTGCTGATCGGCGCCGAATATACCGAACTCGCCGTTCGCGCCCTGCACACCGCGTATGGCCTCGATGCAGCCTGAACCCGGCCGGACACTGGACGAGGAGACTGTCGACGGCGGCGGCGGCCCAGGAAGCACCCATGTGGGGGGCGCACTGCGGAGCGCGGGCGTGGGCGAAGCGCCGGTGTTCGTGGACATGACCGTCCCGCTGACCAACGACCGGAGCGACCGGGCCACACTCGATCGGCTGTGGTCCCGCGGCACCGCGTTCCTCGGCTGCCCGATCGCCATCATGGGCGGCGCCATGAGCTGGGTCAGCGAACGGCATCTCGTATCCGCGATCTCCAACGCCGGTGGATTCGGCGTGATCGCGTGCGGCTCGATGACCCCCGATCTGCTGGCAGCCGAGATCGCCGGCACCCAGGCGACGACCACGCAACCGTTCGGGGTCAATCTGATCACCATGCACCCGGCGCTGGACGACCTGATCCGGGTCTGCCTGGAGGCGAAGGTCAGTCATATCGTCCTCGCCGGCGGCATTCCGCCCAGCGGCGCCGTGAAGGCGGTCAAGGACGGTGGCGCGAAGCTGATTTGTTTCGCCCCAGCCCTGGTGCTGGCCCGGCGGCTGGTCCGCTTCGGCGCCGATGCCATCGTCATCGAGGGCTCGGAAGCCGGCGGCCACATTGGGCCGGTATCGCTGACCGTGCTGGCCCAGGAAATCCTGCCACATTTGCGCGAGGTTCCGGTGTTCGTCGCGGGTGGTCTGGGCCGCGGCGACGCGATCCTGGCATATCTGGAGATGGGTGCTTCGGGCGCACAGCTCGGCACAAGGTTCGCGGCGGCGAAGGAGTCGATCGCGCATCCGAACTTCAAGAAGGCCTTCATCCGCGCCAATGCCCGTGACGCGCTTCCCTCGGTACAGCTTGATGAGCGGTTCCCGGTCATTCCGGTGCGCGGCCTGGTGAACGAAGGCAGCAAGACGTTTCTGCGCCACCAGGCCGAGACGCGAGACAAATTCCAGGCGGGCGAACTGGATAAAGAAGCCGCGCAACTGGCGATCGAGCATTTCTGGGCTGGGGCATTGCGGCGCGCGGTGATCGACGGCGATGTCGAGATGGGGTCGGTGATGGCCGGCCAGTCGGTCGGCATGGTCACCGCCGAGCAGTCGATCGCCGAGATCCTTCAGGAGCTGGTCGGCCAGGCCACCGCCGCGCTCGCCGCCCGGCGCCAGGCGGCTTGATCCGCCGTGGGCCGCGCGCCCTCGGACCTGTCGCCGTACCCTGGTGGCCAATCCTCCGGGGGTAACCCGCCCGCTCGGCGCTTGCTGGCGAAGCTGCGCGATTTGCACGCCCATGGCGCGGCGCCCTTGTCCGACCTGGTACGCCTCGTCGCGTCTGAGCTGGTGAGCGAGGTTTGCTCGGTCTACGTCCGCCGGCCCGGTGACCTGTTGGAACTGGCCGCTACCGAGGGATTGAACTCGCGGGCCGTGGGGATCACCCGGCTGCGTGTCGGTGAAGGCATTGTCGGGCTGTGCGCGGCGCAGGGGGCGGTGATGAACCTGCCGGACGCGCAGAATCATCCGGCGTTCGCGTATCGGCCGGAAACCGGGGAGGAGCCGTTCGCCTCCATGCTCGCGGTGCCGGTTCGCCGCTCCGGCCGCGTGCTGGGGGTACTCGCAGTGCAAAATCGCACGCCGCGCCATTTCACCGGTCAGGAAGTGGATGAACTGGAAACGGTCGCCATGTTGCTGGCGGAAATGCTGCCGGCTCCCGGCTCGGCCGAAAACGCCGGTGAGGGCCTGCCGGGCACCGTGCCGCGGGTATTCGCGGGCACGACCTTGATGACCGGCATCGCGATCGGCCCCGTGGTGCTGCACGGGACCAGACTGCACGGCATCAAATTGCTGGCCGATGACCCCGCGCGCGAGTTGAACCGTCTGAATGAGGCGTCCGACCGCATGCAACGCGGGATCGACGATTTGCTCGCCGGTGTGCCGACCGATGCGTCCGCCTCGCGCGATGTGCTGGAAGCGTATCGGCTGGTCGCGGCCGATCAAGGCTGGCTGCGCCGGGTCAGTGACGTCATCAAGGGGGGGTTGACCGCCGAGGCCGCCGTCGGCCGCGTCGCCACCGAGCTGCACGACCGCATGCGCCGGATCAACGATCCCTACCTGCGGGAGCGGCTGGCCGATCTGGAGGACCTCGCCAATCGTTTGTTGACCGCACTGATGGGCGATCAGCCCAGAGAGGTGGTCCCCCAAGGCGGCATTCTGCTGGCTCGCCGGCTGGGTCCGGCGGAGTTGCTGGAGTGGCACGGCAACGGCATCGCCGGCATCGCCATCGAAGAAGCCAGTCCGTCCGGCCACGCCGCCATTCTGGCTCGCGCTTTAGGCATCCCCGCTGTCGGCGGCACCAGGGGCATGCTGGACACCGCCGAACCGGGCCACGAGGCGGTGATCGATGGCGATGGCGCGCAACTGGTGCTGCGGCCCGAAGCCGAGGTCCGTCAGGTCTATGTCCGGGCGCTGGAGGCGCATTCGCTGCGCTACGCCGGGTTCGCCGCGTTGCGCGATCTGCCGTCACAGACCGCCGACGGGGTGCGAGTCAGCCTGATGCTGAATGTCGGGCTGGATCTGGAACTGGCGCAACTGGACCGCACCGGCGCCGACGGGATCGGTCTGTTTCGCACCGAGATCGCCATGTTGGCCCGTGGCGCCGTGGCGGACGTGGCCGAGCAGGCGGTGATCTACGGCCGCGTGCTGGACGCGGCTGGCGATCGGCCGGTGCTGTTCCGCACCCTCGACCTCGGCGCCGACAAGCTGCTGCCCGGCACGGTGACCGAGGAGGAAAATCCGGCGATGGGCTGGCGCTCGCTGCGGATCGGGCTGGATCGGCCGGCGCTGATGCGGCGGCAGTTGCGCGCACTGCTGCTGGCGGCGAACGGGCGGCCGTTGTCGGTGATGTTCCCGATGGTGGCGACCGCGGCGGAGTTCCGCCAGGCGAAAGCGCTGCTGCTGGCCGAGGCGAAGCGCGTGCGGCCGGAACCCGAGCGGTTGGCGATCGGCACCATGCTGGAGGTGCCGGCGCTGATGTGGCAATTGCCGGATCTGCTGCGGGAGGCGGATTTCATTTCGGTCGGCTCGAACGATCTGGTGCAGTTCATGTTCGCGGCGGATCGGGGAACGCCGTCGCTGTACGATCGCTACGACGTGCTGTCGCAGCCGATGTTCGACCTGCTGGAACAACTGCTGACCGCCG
>CALFNB010000096.1 GCA_937902425.1 uncultured Acetobacteraceae bacterium
AATATCCTCCGTTGTCCAGGCCATTCTTGTCCGGAGGGCGCACATGGGCAACCTCCCGCCTTTGGGAACCAACATTTCAGGATAATGATCGCGCGCGCGAACAATCTCATACTGGTTCGTTTCGGCCGCCTTTATCCCGCCATGCGAGCGATGTGCTGGATGGGCCGGTGCGGGATCGTGTCCGCGGTCCTCAACGCCATCGCGCGACACATCGCGCCGCGGATGAACCCACTGGAGGTGCGGTTCCCGCGCTACTTCGCCGGTATAGGGTTGAAGTTCGTGGCGTGCGTGATGTTAAACCGGCCAGTCCATCCCGGACGGCAAAGGGAGGTCAGGCGGCGAATTGCTTCGCGTGCGGAGACGTGACGCGCTGACCCGCGATCTCGCGCAGACGCGCTCGAACGATTTCCAGTTTCCGACCGGTGATAATCAGGGGTGCGCACGCCCCCGTCTCCCACTGCCATGCAATGGTGTTGGTGCTGAAGTCGGGCGCCAACCGCGCGATGTTTCCGCCATTGGCGAAGTTGGCGCGATTGCCGGTGTCGAGGAACGATTCGACGGGAAGCCCTTCGGCGAAAATCACGTCGTGCTCGGCGAGTTCGACGTGGAAATATGTGATCGAGTTCGCCGCCTCCTGACAAATCGTTTCGCCATTGATCAGGCAGCGCACGGGAATCAGCACGCCATCGACGAACACCGCATGATCCGGGCTCAGCCGCACATCGCGTGCCGGTACGCCGGATCCGAACGCCCCGGCGCGAACGCGAACGGGATTGACCTTGGCCGGTTCCGGGTGGGCAAGGCAATCGACCGTGCGATGTCCGATCCAAACGATCTCTCGTGTTCGGCCCTGATTTGTGCGTGCGAGCATTCCGGCGCGCAACCGCTCAACAGCGACCAAACCACAGTCCGTCCGGATCCGCGTGCCCGCCGCGAAGCAAGCCAGTTCGGTGACCGAAATATAGCCACTGCCGATCTGCGCGCCCGAGGCGAGCGTGGTTTGGGTCGCGCCGGCTCCGAGGAACGACGAACCGCCGAGCGCGACATGGGGAGTAGGTCCGCCGCCCGCGTAGCCGCCGCTGTAACCGCCGCCGCCGCCACCATAGCCGAAATATGTTCTGTTTCCATTTCGGCCGCCGCCGCCGCCGCCGCCGCCGCCGCCAAATCCACCCGCCCCGCCGGCGCCCTGGGAGGATGCCCCCGCCCCGCCGGTGCCACCCAAAAGCCCGTTGGCGTAGTCCTTGCCGCCGGTGCCATTAGTAGCCCCGGGAATGCCAAATACGGAGGTCGCTCCATTGCTTTTGTAACCACCGCCACCGCCACCACCGTAAGAAAAATGGCTGTTGCCGCCACCTGAACCATTGCCTCCGGTGGCCGTTCCTCCGGCCTGCCCAGGGCCGCCATAGGCGTTGATACCCGAGCCGCCACCCCCGGCGCCGCCGACGACGAGCACCGACTTCGTGCCATTGTTGTCCAGAATCACGAAAGAGCCGCCTCCGCCGCCGCCGGCGCCCTTGGGCGATGAACCGTTTCCACCGGCGCCCCCGACTGCGATCTCAAGAATTTCTCCGGCGGTCAGTGTGAAAATACCCGCCGCTTCACCGCCGTCACCGCCGGCGTTCCCGCCGCCGCTGCCGCCTTGCGCGCCAAACGCCGCGATGTCGTATGTTCCGGTGGCCGGGACCACGAACTGGACGATTCCGCCGGTGTAGTTAAATGGCGTTGGAGTACCCAGAGTCCCCTGAGTGCCCAGAGACGTGGACGAGAGCAACGCCTGCTTCATCGCGCCGTTGCCGCCTTGCGCGCTAAGCGCCGCGCTGTCGTATGTTCCGGTGGCCGGGACGACGAACTGAAAGATTCCGCCGGTGTCGTTAAAAAGTGTTGGTGTATCCAGAATCCCCGGATTGTCCAGCGACGCCGGATTGTCCAGCGACGCGGGCGAAAATAACGCCTGCTTCATGTTTCTGCCCTCAAAAGAATATTTTTACATGATTATACGCATTTGACCGCTTTGGGAAGCCGCGCGGGATCGATCCAAAAAGTGTCACTCTCGTGGCGCGCGAACAGATCGGGCGGCAGGATCGTCGTCCGTTCGGGTGCTCGCACCGATGTTCCCACCGCATGCAGGCCCGGTGTGCCGAGACGCGCATCAAATTCGACCATGTCATAGCAAGGTTCGATCCGGTTCGGATCGTGGACGAATTGCGCCTCGCCGATGAAGTCGTAAATCGCGGCGAGCGTTCCGAGGGGGTTCGTTATCAGTGTTTCGTAACGGACAAGTAACAGGCGGTCGGCGTGCGGGCCAAATACCGCCTCGCGTAGGGCGTTCCAGGCAAAACCGACCATGCCATCGCCCTTGCTCAGTCCCTCCGCGCGCGAATAGACGGTGCCACCCGTCTCGAAATTGAAGATGCCCGATAACTCGAACGCGTTGCGCCGGATCAGTCGCTCGATACTGTCGATGATCCAGGCGACGTTTCGCACGCAGCAGATCATCCGCGACCGGGGGAACAGCGTCGTCAGCGCGGACAAACGGGTTGTCCATTGCCTGTTGGTATCGAACACGAGCTTGGTTTGCTGGATGTCGGCGTAATAGGCCTCGAAGCACGCCCGCGACAGACGCCGGCGTTGCGTGTCGTCAATGAAAATCGCGGTTTCGTTCCGCTGACTGAGCGCGCCGAGCATCGCGTTGAAAATACTGCCGACGGGGCTGGTCATCCCGGCGTGCACGCGCGGGTTCTGACGCAGCAACGCGGCGAGCAGGGTCGCGCCAGAGCGCGGCAGGCCGGAGATGAAGTGGATGCCATTCTCTTCCAGACTCACCTGACGGGCACCCTTCCGCTGACGGCCAGCGACGGCAAAGTCGCAGGCGGTATCAGAGGTGTCAACTGGCGCGATCGCTTCGCCCCATCACGCGGAGGCAATCCACGGGCCGCCTGAGCCAGCAGGTTCAATCGTTCCGGTCCCAGACTGTTTGGCATGCCCGGCCAATACACGGACACGACGATGTGGTTCACGCCCGCTCGCTGACTGAGGCGATCGAGCCGGTCCGCGACCTCGGCCGATGAGCCCAACAGAAAGCGGCCCCGCGCGACAAGGCGCCGAACTCGTCGTCGAAATCGTCGCCGTCGGGCATAACCCTGACCCCACGCGCGGTAGGCCTGGTATTTTTCCTCCAAATACGTTTGGGTACGGCGGATCGCCTCGGCGCGGGTTGGAGCGACGAACAGCTCGCGGCGCATCGGAACTTCGGCGGGGAACGGACTGGTTTTGGCCATGTGGCAGGCGACCGATGAAAGCGTAGACGGCTGCTCCAAGGCGGGCCAACCTCACGTCTCACGCGCCCATAACCGCGCTGCGCAGGACGCAAAGTGAATGGCCGCTTTCCACCCATTGCGGCGGTAGCCTGGGCGCCCGGCCCGAACCGCCGCAGTCGGCCCATTGCGGACGGTCAAATTGACCCATCACCCATTGGACCGGCGATGACCGAGAGCGGCGGATATTACGACCTCGTGATGCTGGCCGTATCGCCGTTGTTCGCGATTTCCGTGCTGATCACCAAGGTAATGACGCGGCGAGACAAACCGGAGGTGATTCTGGTTTGGCAATGCATCACCATCAGCCTGTTCTCATTGCCGCTGGCGATCCCGGTCTGGGTGTGGCCAACAACAACGCAATGGCTGTGGTTCCTGGCCTCCGGTGTGATCGGCTCGACGGGGCATTATCGTGTAAACCGCGCTTTGGGTGCGGCCGATGCCACCGCGAGCCAGACTGTAAAATTTCTGGATCTGCTTTGGATGACCGCACCGGGCTTCGTGGTCTTTGGCGATCCGCCGACAGTGTCGACACTGATTGGCGGTGTGGTGATTCGCGGCGCGACGATCT
>CALFNB010000097.1 GCA_937902425.1 uncultured Acetobacteraceae bacterium
GACCTCCTTGGCCACGTCGGGAATGCGCCGGGCGCTGGCCATCGCGCGGGAGCGGAGCCAGCGATAGGCGTCCGGTTCGGACATGCGCCGTTCCTTGATCAGGACCGCCTTGGCGCGATCGACGATCTCCCGCTCGCGCAGCCGCGTTTCGGCTTCCCGCAACTCGGCCCGCGCGGTCTGGTGACGGCGGAACATCGCGGCGGCGGCGCGCAGGATCGGTTTGACATCCGGTGGCGGTACGCCAAGCACGTTGTAGGAGGACACGCCGGCGCGGATCGCTTCCTCCATGAACGCCGCATCGTCGTGATCCACGAACAGCACGATCGGCGTGTTGGAGGTAACGACCCGGATCCCTTCCAGCGCATCGCGGTCCGGACGCGCCATGTCCACCAGCACCACATCCGGCGCCAGCGTGGCCACCGCGTCCGCCAGCAGTTCGCCCGGCGCCGGGCGGAGGATCGTCAGGCTCGGGTCGGCCGACAGCACCTTGATCAAGGCACTGGCGCGCGCGGTGTCATCGTCGGCGAGCAGGATTCTCACGCCCGGTGTTCGCCTTGTATCCGGTCGATTTGCATCCCGTTGGTCATCTCGCTGCCTTCTGTCGCGCCCATCAACCGGTCTTGTGTCCGTGACCCGTGCAGCAGCAAGAAGCGTGCCGGTCGTGCTGCGTTGCAACATAGACTGGATGGAAGCGGCCAGGCGCGCAAGAAAATTGAAACTTCGGACGCCGCGCACGGAACCATGATGCCGGAGGGCAACGATTCCCGCCGATGCCCGTTTCCGGATGAGTGGATGGACCTGGCCGCGCTGCCGCGCTGTGCGATGTCCAGGTTCGCGCGGATGATGCACAGTATCCGCATCCAACAGGAGTGACGTCATGTTCAAAGGGTTCTTCGCGGGCGTGCTCGCCACGATCATCATCATCGCGGCGTGCGGCTACTTCGCGTTGCGCGGTGGTGTCGTTCCGGCCAATGCCGATGCCACTCCCGGCCCGCTTGAGACATGGGCCGCCGGAACATCATTGCATGCGACACTGAATGCCGAGGCACCGGCCACGCCGAACCCGGTCGCGCTGACGGACGACAACCTGATCGCCGGCATCGACCTGTACGGGAAGCACTGTGCGATCTGCCACGGCACCGCGAAGGGCGAGGAGTCAGCCTCGCCGGTCGCGAAGGGGCTCTATCCCAGGCCGCCGCAACTCGCGACCGACGGCGTGGAGGATGACCCGGAAGGTGTCTCATTCTGGAAGGTGAAGCACGGCATTCGCTGGACCGGCATGCCGTCGTGGAAGAGCGCGCTCAACGACCAGCAGATCTGGACCCTGGCATTGTTCCTGAAGCACATGGACAAGCTGCCGCCCGCCGCCGAGCAAGCCTGGCAACACGTGGGGAATTGAGGCGGAACAAAACGCCTCCCCGCCGGCATACTCGGGACGGTCAGGCGAACCGGCACCAAACAGCGACCGATCCGGTGCCTTACGGTTATCTCGATTCCGATGACGGCGCATCGAGAGGAGCGCCGCCGTCTCGCCGATCCAACCCCGAGGCGCACTGAATTGGTGGCGCCCGCGGCAGGCTATCGTGTTTTATGCGTCATGGCCCTCGGCCACGTCATACTTCAACAGCGTGGTCCGGACCCCTGATCGGGAGCGCGAAACGCATGCGGCTGAACTGGCGAGACCTGGGCTCGGTACGGGCCGAAACCGCCGATGGGAGCGTCGTCGAGATCGACGGCTTCGCGGCCACCGCCTTACCATCGGCCAGCGCGACCCACTTCATCCTGACCTTCGAACCTGGCTGTTGTCCAGGATGCTTTCCCCGCGATCGGTCGGCGTCGGTGGAGGTGTTCGCGAGTTCCGCGGTGCCGTTACGCGGACAATCGTTGCGTCTGGCCGGCACCTGGCGGTTACGGCGCGACCATCCGGCGGGCTGGCGGTATCAACTGCATGACGCACGGTTGCTGGATCCGCCGGGTTGGACCGCCGTGACGCGGCGCGGCATCCTCGCGGCTGGTCCACTCATGTGCCTGGCGGCCTGTGGCGCCGGTGACGCGCCGGATACGACGGCGCAACGCCAGACCGACGGGCGGCGCGCGATCGAGGCCGCGCCCTCGGTGGACATGCACAGTCACGCCGGCGGCATCGCCAGTCCACAGCGCGTGACCGCCGGGTTCTTCAGTCCGGTCGGACAGCCGATGCGGCAGGGCGGGATGGCAGCGGTGTGCCTCGCGGTGGTGTCCGACGGGCCGACGCACCATGTCACCGCCGACGGACGCATCCACCCCTTCCGCGAGCCGGCGGTGGGCGAGTTGTATGACTACGGCCAGTTGGCGTTTGGGCGCGTGCACGGTCTGGCGCGCGACCAGGGGCTGAGCGTGATCAAGGATGCCTCTGGGCTGCGAGCCGCTCGGGCGGGTACGGCGTCGGCCATCATCGCCGCCGAGGGCGCGGATTTTCTGGAGGGGAAGCTCGATCGGGTCGACGAAACGTACGCGAAATGGGCGCTGCGGCATCTGCAACTGACGCATTATCGCGTGAACGAATTGGGTGACATTCAGACCGAGCCAGCGGTCCATGGCGGTCTGACCGACGTCGGCGCCGAGGTCATTCGCCGCTGCGATCGGCTGGGGATTGTCGTCGACCTGGCGCATGGCACGTTCGACCTGGTCCAGCGCGCGGTGTCGGTGGCGACGAAGCCGCTGGTGCTCTCGCATACATCGCTGACCGAGCATCCGAGACCCTACAGCCGGCTCATTTCTCCGGCGCACGCGCGGCTCATTGCCTCGACCGGTGGCGTGATCGGCGTGTGGCCGCCGGCGTCGGTGTTCGGGTCGCTTACCGCGATGGCGACCGGCATGGCGCGGATGGTCGATGTCGTCGGCATCGACCACGTTGGTCTGGGCTCCGATATGCGGGGACTCGTCGGACCCAGTGTCCTTCCGGATTACGACCATTTGCCTGGGCTGGCGGAGGCATTGATCGAGGTGGGCTTCAACGTCGCCGATACCGCCAAAATTCTGGGCGGCAATTACGCCAGAGTGTTCGAGGCCTGCATGGTGTGAAAAACGCACGGTCCGTGCTGCTGGCTGTCCGCTACGGCGCGAAGCCCCCGCGTGCAGGATCAGCCGCACCACTTCGGCGCTTTCCGTCACGGTGGGACCCGGCAGGTGCAGGTCCCGGTCCACCCGGCTGACGATCACCAGGTCAGCCGCCGGGATGACGAAGGCCGTCTGACCACCCGCGCCCAGGGCGAAGAAGGTTCCGGGGGGCAACCTCAGCCCGGGGCCGGCGCCAGAGGCATCGGCGGGCGCCGCGGTCCACCACAAATAACCGTAACCCCTGCCGTATGTGGCGTCAGCGTAAGGCCGTGTGCTCTTCCGCACCCAGTCCGCCGGTACCACCTGCCGTCCAGCCCATACTCCGCCGCGAAGATACAGCAGCGCGAACCGGGCGAGGTCACGCGCGCTCATGCGGATCGGATACGCACGGTGGATCGAGGCGGCGCCGGTGAAATATTCACCGTCCTCCGGCCGATAGTCCTGCATTTCGATCGGCCGCGCGATCTGTTGCTCCAGCGCATCATAAATTCCCATGCCCGTGGCATGCTCGTAAATCGTGCCGAGCGCGTTAAAATCCCAGTTATTATAGTACCAGAACGTACCGGGGGCATGACTACCGCGAGGCGGGCGCGCCGCCGCCATTGCTTTTGTTTCATACAGCGCGGAATGATAAACCCCCGAGCGCGCCTGCAACAGCATTCGCACGGTCGCCTGTTTCTCGATATCGGTCAGCGACGGCGGATTATCGTCGATCCCCAGATGCGCCAGCGTGTTGTCCAGGTCGATCTTCTTCCGCGCCACCGCGATTCCAATCAGCGCGCTGAGCAAACTCTTGCGCACGGAGGCGAGCTCCGTGCGTTTGACCGTGTCCCCCCAGTCG
>CALFNB010000098.1 GCA_937902425.1 uncultured Acetobacteraceae bacterium
CCGGTGGTGACCAGGGTGACGGCACCGGCGGGAACCGGTTAGGCGACGTCCAGGCCATGGCGCTTCTGGTCCTCCTCTCCATCGTTCTTGGCCCACTTTCGCTCGTTGATTTCATCGCGGCGGAACCAAAGGTTCACCGCTGTCTCGCCAACGCACCGCGAAAGCGAAAGCTTCAGGTCAGATATCCGGTCCGGGGCTTATTTTAGCGCCTATGGGGCGCGACCTCCCAGGTCGCCCCGATCACCGAAGATGTCTACGCCGGCGGCACGCTGCTCGGTCACACGACAGTGACGGAATCCTCCGGCTTCTTCGGTGTCACCTCGACGACCCCAATCACCGAGGTCACGTTCTTCTCCGATTGTTCGTCCCTCCTCAGCAACCTCTCCCTCGTCACACCCGCTCCAGAACCGGGCAGTCTCGGGCTGATGCTGGTGGGTCTGGGCTTCCTGGCAATCGTCGCGCGCCGCGGGAGAGCATGGCTCTAACGGATTTTGCGAACACCGCCGATCATTCGTTCAACCGGTCTTCGACAGAATTTGAGTCGACGTCGAACGCCACAAAGCCTGCCCGCCCGGATGCGGTCGCCTTTACACCCCGAAGCGCGACCGCCATCCCAACCCAGCGACGGTATCGCCGAGGGGCCGGTATTCGCAGCCGACCCAACCCATGTAGCCAAGCTCGTCGATCCGGCGGAACACGAACTCCCAACCGATCTCGCCCGTGCCCGGCTCATTGCGCGCGGGAACATCGGCGATCTGCATGTGATCGATGACCGGCATGAACTGTTCCATGCGCTTTGTGATGTCGCCCTCGGTGATCTGCACGTGGTAGACGTCGAATTGCAGGCCCAGACGGTCCTTTCCAATGGCCTCCACGATCGCCGCCCCCTGCGCCTGGGTATTGAGGAAATAGCCCGGCATGTCGCGGTGATTGATCGGCTCGATCATCAGTTTCACGCCCGCCGGCCGGGCCTGTTCGGCGGCCCATGACAGGTTGGCCGCATAGACCGCGGCCGCGGTGATCAGCGACACGTCCGCGGGCACGATTCCCGCCATGCAATGGACGCGGCGGCACTCCAGCGTCGCGGCATAGTCGAGCGCGCGCTTCACACCCTCCCGGAATTCGGACTGGCGGCCGGGCAATGAGGCGAGGCCACGCTCGCCGTTGGCCCAATTGCCCGGAGGCATGTTGAACAGGACCTGAGTCAGGCCCTCGCCAACCATGCGGCTGCGCAACTCCGCGGCCGGGAAGTCGTACGGGAACAGGAATTCGACACCCTCGAACCCGGCCTTGCGCGCGGCGGTAAACCGTTCCAGGAACGGGATCTCGTTGAACATCATGGAAAGATTGGCGGCGAGGCGCGGCATGATGGACCTCCAATTGAATGCGCAAGGAAGCTACAGGCCCGCTGCCGCCTTGACCAGCCGGAAGTACGGGCCGCGGTGACCGAGCAACGAGTGCTGATGGCATTGTTGATCGGCGGCGTGGTGGTGGGCTGCGTCGTGGTACTTTACCCATTTTTATCCGCCTTGTTGTGGGCTGGGATTTTGGTGTTCACGACCTGGCCGATTCATGAGTGGATCCGCGCGCATTTGCATTTGCGGCGTAGCGCCGCGGCCCTTGTCATGGTCGGATTGACCGCGGTGATTTTGGTATTGCCGATCGGCCTCGCGGCACCGGGCGGCAGCGACGACGTGATACATCTCCGCCACGCGATCGAGGCTTCGTTGCGCGGCGGTCTGCCCGCTTCCCCGGACTGGCTACGCGACCTCCCTCTGATCGGCCCCTCCATTGCCGAACTCTGGGACCACTGGGCGGCCAACATCGGTGCATTGCTGGAAGCGTTGCGGCCGTTTTTCGGGGTCATTCTCGAGAACGGACTGAGCGTGCTGCTCGGCATCGCCAACGGGGTGGTGATGTTCCTGCTGGCGTTGTTCGTCGCGTTCTTTTTCTACCTGTATGGGGAGCCGATCGCCGCCCGGTCGCGGCTGATCCTGTATCGGGTCGCGGGGGATCAGGCGGACCGGCTGGCCGAGGTAACGGGCGCCACCGTCCGCGGCGTGGTGTATGGCATCGTCGGCACGGCCGTGGTGCAAGGCATCCTCACCGCGTTCGGGCTCTGGCTGTCCGGCGTGCCCCGGCCGGTGATGTTGGGCGAGTTCGCCGGGCTGCTCTCGGTATTGCCGATCGGCGCGCCCGTGGTTTGGATTCCCGCGACGCTCTGGCTGTTGGGCACCGGCCACATCGCCTGGGGGATCTTCCTGGCGGCGTATGGCGTTTTCGCGGTCTCCGGCGCCGACAGTGTCATCCGGCCCTGGTTCATCGCCCGCGGCGCGCATTTGCCGTTTTTGCTCACCATCCTCGGCGTTCTCGGCGGAGCTCTGGCCTTCGGGCTGCTGGGCGTTTTTCTCGGGCCGGTACTTCTGGGCGTCGGCTTCACCTTGCTGAACGAATGGGGGAAAGTGAAAGGGGACCCGACATCCCGGCCCTAAGGCTTCGCGGACCAGCCAGCTACGGCGGATAGTGGACCGACCAGTCTGACCTGGTCACTCGATGTCGAGGAACAGTTATCTTCTTTTGCCGGTTCCGGGCAATTCCGCCTCGCGGTTGGTGCCCCCGCCGAATGATGTTGGTGCCGCGTCGCCGTTCGGGGGTATAATGATGTCAGTGCTCACCGCACGTCCAACCGGGCACGACCAACCGGGCTGTCGCCGCGACGAATTCTGCCCCATATTCGCCAGTTGGTGCGACCAGTAAAGTCCGGAACAGCGCGATGCGAACACTCAACGTCCTGAGCCTCACCCGTATCAGCGCCGAGGATCGCGCGAAGATCGAGGCCGTCGATCCGGCGGTCCGGCTGACCGATGCCGGAGGTTGGTTCGACGGCGAGTACCGCGAAACGTGGCCGGCGTTCAGCGCGAACCGCTATTTGGCGCCGAACGCCGCGGGCAAGGGAACTCGCGAGGAGCGTGATCGTCTGCTCGCTGACGCGGAAATCATTCTTGGCGGCTGGCCATTTCCGTTCGATCTGCGCGCCAGGGCGCCGCGGCTCAAATGGTTTCATCAACGGCCGGCGGGTGCCAGCAATTTGCTCAAGGGCGATCTATGGGGCAGCGATGTGACCGTGACGACGTCTCGCGGTGCCGGCAACACGCTGGCGATCGCCGAATACGCGGTGGCCGGCATTCTGCACGTCGCCAAAGGCTTTTATCGCGTCGCAATCGAGCGTGACGCGGCCGCTTTCGACGCACGTGCCTACCGGCCGTGGCTGTTGGAGGGCAAGAATGTTTGCGTCGTCGGCGCCGGTGGCATCGGCCTCGAGGTAGGCCGGCTCTGCGCCGCGCTTGGCATGCGGGTCGTCGGCACCCGCCGCCACAGGCGGCCAGACCAGCCATTGCCGCCAGGATTTGCCGAGGTTGGCGGTGCCGACGATCTCGACCGGTTCCTGCCGGGCAGCGACATCGTGGTCATCTGCTGCCAGTGGACGCCGGAGACGACGCGCCTGTTCAACAAAGATCGTTTCGCGGCGATGAAGCCAGGCAGCATATTCGTCAACGTCGCGCGGGGAGAGATCGTCGACGAAGACGCTCTCGCCGATGCGTTGGAACGCGGTCACCTGCGCGGCGCCGCGCTCGATGTTTATGTCGGCGAATTCGAACACGCGCCAATGGAGCGGCTTTGGTCGCATCCCCGAGTACTCATCACGCCGCATATCTCCGGCGCCAGTGACCAGGATCGGCATGGGGCGATAGAATTGTTCCGCGACAATCTGCGCGCCTACATCAACGGCGAGGCGTTGCAAAACGTGATCGATTGGGAGCGAGGTTATTGAAACCTTGGTGATTGAGAACCGGGCGGAGAGCCGAGTGGCTTTTCCACTGGCCACCTGATTTCATCGTGTTCAGGCGAGGCATCTGGTGTCGAGCCCCTCCTGCTGAGCAACCCAAGACTGTGCCGGCAGCGCCTCGGTTCAAAACCGTTGATGACGACAAGTCGAGCCCGCACGCACTGAAATGGCGCTCCGGCAAGATACTTTATTCGGCTCCGCATACTCGGGAACTCCGCCCCCGGGAACTCCCGGTGAGGCCAGACATTTCAGAAAGTGACGGGCGGAGGCAGAATCGACCGTTCATGTGCCGGCCATCATGCCCACGTTTCGTCAAATCTTCCGCGATGCGGACCAGGTAGTTTCCGAACCTGCCCTGACCGGCCGAAAGCACGTTATACCCGACACCGTCGCGACCGCGGCGGGAACCGCAGAGCGCCGCAACGCGGCTTTTCTTCGTGAAACCTCGCGGGGATTTAACTGGAGACCACAAATGGACGACCACGTTTACAGCGTTACCGAGATTGTCGGAACGTCGAAAACCAGTGTTGAGGACGCCGTTCAACACGGTATCAGGACGGCGGCGAAAACGCTTCGGAACCTCGAATGGTTCGAGGTGACCCAAATCAAGGGCCACATCGTTGATGGCGACGTCGCCCACTACCAGGTCTGCATGAAACTGGGCTTTCGCTACGATCCGAAGTAATCGAACATTCGCGGCGTCCGCGGCTGACGAGCATCCCCTGGCTGCTCTGTCACAATTCAATCCCCTTCAGGAGATATCACATGGACGTTGAAAACACCGATCTCGAACGCCGGGTACTGGCGCATGAGTGGATCCTGCAGGTCCTCATCGCCCACATGAGCGAAGCGGAGCCAAAATTTCTGGAACGGCTGCAGCAGACCTTCATTGAAAAACTGCACCCTGGCTCTTCTGAGCACGACTACACCGATACACTTGAATACGCACATCAGTTCATTGACCAGGTGGCTCGTTTGAAAGCAACACCGCACATCGATCCGTAATATACTTGAAACGGTCTCTCGGCGACGAACAATCGAGTTCCAGGGCCGGTGCGAGCGGTCGCCGTCACGCGAGATCGATCGCGAAACGCACCAAATCAGCCAGTGCGCAGTGTTGTAGCGCGCCCTCGGCCGTCGCGCGCAGCACCACTTTGGGCGCGGCGTCCGCCTCCAGCGCCTCTTGCCAGCGTGGCGCGCACAGGCACCAGCGGTCACCGGGTTTCAATCCAGCGAACCCGTAGTCCGGCATTGGTGTGGACAGGTCGTTGCCGGCCTTTTTGCTGAACGCCAGAAATTCCTTGGTCATGACGGCGCAGACCGTATGACTGCCGATGTCCTCGGGGCTGGTATCGCAACAGCCGTTACGAAAGAAACCGGTCATCGGTTCGGCGGAGCAGATGTCCAAAGGGCCACCCAGCACGTTGCGGGATGGCCGGCGGCCCGGCCGGCCGCCAGTCTCGTCCAAGGGCACACGACGCTCCTTACGATGAACCGATAAGCAGCCGCGATCCTATCCTGGCTCGCGCGCATGCGCCACAGGGGAACAATCAGGTGTGGCTTTCTCGCGACGGAATCGGCCGATATCCAACGCGCCGAAAAGATCCGCCGTCATCAAAGATCCGCCGTCATCATGGTCTTTTCCGGCTCCAGAGGAATGCCGGTCGCGTCCGCGATCCTGGTGATCCCGTCGAAGCCACCGATCACGCCCGCCGCATCGCTGAGGGCCGCCTCACCGACCGCGCGGCGAACCGCGTCACGCACACGCGTCAACGCCGCTTCGCCGCCGCCAGGCACCGCATCCGCGAACGCGAGCAACATCCCGCCATGCGGGACGTCCGAGTTGGGATCTCCACGCATCATCGCGTCGAGGTTGAAGTCCCGACCAGCGTGGCGGCCGCTCGCACGGAGCAAGGCCAGGTGGCTGGTCGTTCAATATTCACATCGGTTCAGTGCCGGGACCCGAGCGGCCAGCAGCTCGATCCGCGCGTGACTGATCGCGCGGTATTCAACGCCGTAGTCGCGCATTCGCGGGCCGGATTGATACAATTCCTCCAGCGCGTCCCACCAGTGGATCATGCTGTCGGGCACCAGGCTCAGCGCGCGATGGATGTAGGCGCCGACGCGGCGGCGCGGGCCTGGGTGGTCCTGATAGACGTCCGGCTCGGCCTCGGTCCGGTCCTCGGGCGCCAGTGTGGCGACGAACCCCAGCCCGGGCTCAGCGCCGGCGGGGCGGCGGCGGGATGGGGCGCCTGGTTCCGAGCGTGGCAACGTCAGGGGTGCGAGACCGGAACCGCGGCGGAACGTATCCACCGCGACCGTGACCGCGACGACGGAGACGGGTTCGACATAGGCTTCCTCACCCAGCGCCGCCTCGCGCAGCTTTGAGAACCACGTCTCGCCCAGTCGGCCGGGGTCGGTGCGGATGCGATGGATGGCCTCGGTCGCGGGCTGGGGGAGCGAGGGTTCGGCGATGCTGTGCTGGCCCGGGACCGTCAGCGGCGAGAGCGCGCCGGTCCGGGCCGCGCAAAAAGCGCAATCGGCGGCGGCACGGCACTCCCGTGCGATAGCCAGCCGCTCCTGGCCGGTCCACCAGGTGCCGGGTAACCCAGGCGGCGCCATGCCTCGTACTGGGCTGCTTCCAGGGCGGGTCGCATGCGGGATCCTTATCGCTGGACCTGGCGATCATCAGGGCGGGGCGCCGGACGGGTCAAGGCGAATCTGCCCGAACCTGGACCTCTCTCGATCTGGTTTGGGGACTCGAGGCCGGATGTTCTGGGGTCAGTTTGAATGTCGCCTACCGACCCAGAGCGGTCCTTCGGAGCTGCGGCCCAAACGACCGATCTTGGCCGGTGAACGAACCCGCTGCGCGGGAGATGGTGCCTGGGGTGACGGCGTCGCACGACTT
>CALFNB010000099.1 GCA_937902425.1 uncultured Acetobacteraceae bacterium
ACGTGCGGGCGGCCTGGGCCGGCGCCACTCCATCGACGGAAGAGATGATCGGTCGGCGGCGGCGCGGAATGGCGGCCGGAGCGGCAGCGCGCTGCAGGCCCATCAGGCGTTGGCGGCACGCGGAGAATCAGGAAGATCACCGACGATCGAGGGCGGCGCCCCGGTGCCTGGCCTGATCGCGACGAGAGGCGCGCATGGCGTCGACGGACTGCAAATCCCGCGGCGGCGGCTTTGCGACCCGACCAATCCGAACAAGAGCCGTCTGGTCCACATCGCACTGCCCGAGCCGGGGACCGGCGATGCGGCTCCGATGAACTGGGTACTCAACGAAAATGCCGGTCAATTCATGATGGACCGAGCGCCGGCAATCCGGTTTAACCACGACCAGGCGAGTCTGCTGCGGCGTATTCTCGACGAGATCCTCAGCGCGCCAACCGACAAGCGATCCAGGAAAGATGCAATGAAATAACCGGTCCGCTGGCTGAATGCGGGTGTCTTGCCGGTGGAAACGCGGAGCCGACATCGTGCCGCTCCGCCACCTCAACACCGAAACCGATTGAATGCGATCGGTCAAGCGATGCGGCGCGGCAGATCCACCCGCTAGGTCGGCACAGGGTCGACCGCGGCGGTTCGCACGGTGCGAGTGGGTCGTCACGGCGGCCGGAACGCTTATTCACCCGCGACGGTGGTGAAGCCGCCGATTGAGCACGCCTTCCACATGATGAAAAGCCAGGAGCCGCGCGGGTGGGCGCATCATCGACAACGGCTCGGTCTCCACCCATGTGCCGCGGCGGAACTCGACCCCCTGCGCCGCGACCCGGCACGCGATGACCGGGCCGACCCGGTCATTGTCGCTCGATGGGCGCGAATACGACATCGCCCGCGGCCAGATCGACATCGGCTGGACAGAGGAAGCCCCGCAACGCATAACCGGTCAGGCGGTAACCAACCCGCGCATCAGCGCATGATCAACCGTCGGTTCATGATCGTGCCTCGTGCCTTGTTCAGTGGAGGCCGCGCTGAACAGCCTGGCGAGCAAGCGATGAATTTTCGTGCCCGCGACTGGAAATGGCGAACATCGGAGTATCAAGGTGATCTCGTTTCCCGGCTGACGGCTCGGTCGGCGGAGCATCGCCGAGCGGATACTGAAAAGAGGTTCCAGCCATGCCATCGAGCTTTCGAACTGTCCCGGATGATGGCGCGACGGAGATCTTCTTCTCGGGACCTCGCTGGCGCATCGACCCGGTCAGAGTGACCCCGTCAGGCTACACGGCCAGCGGGCTGGACGGGGACGTGGTGCTGCGCTTTTTCGGCGAGGTTCCGCTTTCCGCTGGTGTGTTCCACCCGGGTTGGCATCTGGATTATAGCCTGGCTCTGACGGGGTGCTTCGTCGGGCTGCTGACGAACGGCTCTGACGACGCGCTCTGGGTGTTTGACGCGGACGGCGGCTTCCGCGGCAACTCCCTTGATGTGATGGCGCCCGGCACTCTCGTCGAGCTGGCATTGCTGCTCCGCGGGATCATCGCGGCCTTCATTGGGCGGATCGACCTGGCGGCTCCACTGCGCGGCCTCGTCCGCGGCCTCTCCGCCGCCGACGCCGAACGTCTCGGCCAGACCCTTTTGGCGGCGACCGTGGCAATACAAGTGGGGCATCGTTTCGACACGGAATTCGACAAGCTTTTTGGCCCCGCTCCCGCTGCTGAACCATCGGCCCCGCTGCCGCGCGGTCTGCTACTTGAGAACGTGCGACGGATCCTGGGATCGCAGCCCCTGCTTTCAGCCGCGTTCACCCAATCGGAGCTCCGCATGCCCTCGCCGTTCGGCGACCGGGAACTGAGCGCGACCCACTGCATTTACCTGCAAAATTTTTGTATCGCCTACGTCTTCGAGACGGAGCGCGGATCCTGCCTGCTTTTCGCATGCGGGTCGGCCGTGATGTACCCTCTGGCACTTTGGTGGCCCGACGCTGACATTCTGCTCACTTCTTCTCATGGCCTTCTGCGGCAGTATGGTTGGGAACAGGCGTTTGGGCTCCTGCTTCGCGCACTGAGCGAGCACTTCGATGCCGTCGCCATGTATCTGCGGTCGCCGTCCACCGGTGTCGCCACGATGACCTTCATCAGCCACATCGGCCACCATCTCTGGAACGAGCTTTCCGGGCTCGACCAGGCAATGGACGAGACGCCCCTCTGGGCCAGTCGGGTCTATGTCTGCCACGCCGAGACGAGCGAGCATTTCGGCGAAATCGAAGATCTGTTCGGCCTGCCGGCGGAGCGTGTGCAGCGTGTTGGCGAGCCAGGGATATTTCCGCACCAAATTTACGCGAGGTCGGAGCTTCTCGTCCGCTCCGGCCGATGGTTCGTCACCTGTCGCCTCACCGACAGGATCGACGCCCACGCCCACCGCGCCGAGCCCGCCTTCGCCCAGAAACTGCTGGAGCTTCGGAACAACCACGAGCTTGTCCTCCTGGTCTCGCCACGGTTCGAGAACCGCGGCTGGTGCAATCTCGCCTCCGAGTTCATCGATGCCGTTACCCGCCTGGCGCCGTGCTCGAAGGGCATCGCCGTGGTGCTGGACGGGCACAACAGCAACCGCGGCGGAAGCCATTACCGTAGCCATATGGAGGAGACCGGGCGGGCGTTACTCGACCGTGAACTCGAATGGGGCGCCCAGATCATGGAGCGCCTGCGCGGCATCGCGACGGTGCTCGACAATTTCGGCGGTCCGGTCGAGCGATCGGTCCTGGTTGCCGCGTCATGCGACTTGTTTGTGTGTCCCTGGGGGGCCGCACTGGCGAAATACAAATGGGCCGCACGCGCACAGGGCATCGTTGCCTCCAGCCGGCTGACACTCGCCGACAGGGACGACCGCTTCATCTACGAATCGCCTGCCTTCGTGGAGAATGGCCGTCCGGACATCTGGTTTCGCCCCCATGAGGTAACGGATTGTAGTGCGGGTCCGGTCGCGATCGATGCCAGCCGCGCCGATTTCAACAGCGAACCCGGCCTGCTCGCCCGCAAACTGCTGGACTGGTTCGATGCTCGGCCACTGTCCGGACGCGGCGCCACCCACGACAAGGTCTGGACTCGTATGTCCGGCCTCACATGAGGGCGTCTTCGGCAGGTTCTTTCATCGGCGTCTCCCGCATGCCTGAGTGGCGTGATGCGTTTCAGTCTTCGTCCAAGGTGGCGGTCTCGCCACGGCAGGGCGCGTTCCCGCGAACCTCACGTTCGGCGGGACGACGTCCCCATCACGGTCGCGCATTCGGGACGGGGAGTTCCAGGAGCGCGGCACCACTCTTTCAGTGCCCGATGTATCCTCGGATTTTTCCGGCCCCTCGCCGCTACCGAACCACCCATGGTCTCGCCGTCCGTGGTCCTCCCGGCTCACCCGTTACCCTGCTCATTTTTACAACTTATTGTCTGACAGCACGTCAAGGTGGATTGGCTGAACCGAAAACAACAGGCGGCACGGACGAATGCTGGCGTGCATCAGCGATGGATTTGATCGCGACCGCCAGGCCGCCTCCATCATGGAGACCTCGTCTGGGGCCAGGCGTACGATTTTGACCATATCGTGTGGTGACCCCAATGTCAGATCAGTCATCGGCATCGCCACGTGTCGTGCGACGGACACCTGTCAGGCAATTAACCAGGTCCCGCCCGGGGGTTCGGTGCTGCAAGGGGGTTGAGCAAATACACTTATTGACTAATTAATCACACTTGAGCTACTTGCAAAACTCCGGAATGTTTATCGTCTGACCCCACATATAGCGCTAAAGTTCGCCGATCACGCTATATGTTGCGTTATCTCTGGCTGATTTTCGAGTTTTGCTAGTGGCTCACCTGGTAATCCGTTTCATGGATACGGTGACATCGATGGCTGGCAAAGGACAATCTCGTGTACGCGAAAACCATCTTCAGAAGCCAGATATTCAACGTTGTGCAAGAAGATACGTTTCCGGAATACGTCACCATAAATGCGGATCGTGGTACTTAGGCGGCGATTCTGTTTTCACGACAAAGGTTTGCTTGAAAATTAACCGCCGTCACCCCTTGGAGGCGACGGGCAAGCCAGGCTTCGTTTCGGAATCGCCACCCCGTAGGTCGCTGACCCGGCCGGACACCTGGCGATCGGCGATTATCGCCAGCGGGTGCGCCGCGTCTGACGAATACCTTCGGCCGCGCTCACGATCTCTCAGCATGCGGGAAGCAGAAGTTGGAGGTCGCTCAACAAGCAAGCCCACGCCCGGAACACCGACATCCACTGCCAGTATGGCCGTCCGGAAGGCCTGATGCGGCAATTCACAATCCATCTGTCGGCTAACCGCGTCCCAGGCGATTGAATGGAGGCCAACGGGCGGAAAATCGTGCGGTTCGGGCAATCGCCATCATATAAGGTGGTAAGGTAAGAAGCAATGTGCCACAACGTAGCGGGCAGCCGCGTGCAACGCGGTATCTTCGACTGTGCACACCGTGAAGCAACGCGGTATCTTCAACGGCACACACCGTGATGCAACGCTTATTGGCGAACGCATCCGAGGAGATGGTATGTCTCTGTCATTCGCGATCATCGGTGGTGGCTGGTACGGCTGTCATATCGCCACGTCATTTCGTGCTCTCGGCTTCAGCGTCACGGTCTTCGAGCAGAGCCATAGACTCCTCCACGCGTCCTCTGGAAACAATCAGTTCCGTCTGCATCAGGGGTTCCATTATCCTCGTCATTACGGTACACGAATGCAATCTCGCGAGGGCTTTTCGCGTTTCGTGGAACGATATCCTGGGCTCAGCATCCCGGTTCCACAGAACCTGTATGCCGTGTCAAAGGGCGAGTCGATAATCGACTATCTGACTTACAAGCTGATCATGACTGCTTCCGGGATCGAATTCACCGAGCTTGCGACATTGCCGGATTGGCTGGCCAACATCGAAGGCTGTATCCAGACGGCGGAGCGTGTGCTACTGCTCGACAAGGCCCGTCGTTATTTCACCGAGCGTCTCAGCCCATTCCTGGTGTCCGGGCACCGCGTTGAGTCCATCGAGGAGCGCGGCCAAAGCGTCTATGTCGATGGGCGGCGGTTCGACTTCGTCGTCGATGCGTCCTGGGGTCACTTCACCAGGCCGCCAATCGATCTGTTCTACGAACCGACCATGCTTCTGTATTACGAGGCCAACACGGCGTTTCCCGCGGTGACCCTGGTCGACGGCCCGCTCTGCTCGATTTACCCGACGGAAGATCCAACACTCTACACGCTCTCCAGCGTTTTGCACACACCACTTGGGCGGTTTGCTTCGGCGCGGGAGGCAACGGCGCTGATAGATACCATTGACCCTGAACTGATCGTAACCAAGGTGGCGCGGATGGAGGAGCACATCATGCGGTACTTGCCTGGTTTTCGCGACGTCTTCCGCTTTGTTGGCCCACAACTCGCGATCAAGACCAAGCCCACGGGACGGTTCGATGACCGCAGTTGCTACGTCTTCCAGACCGGGCGCGTCTTCTCAGTGATGTCCGGCAAGATCGATACGATCTTCTACTCGGTGGAGCGCATCCTGTCGATGATCGAAGCGATGGAGCAGGAGTCCGTGCCCAGAGAAACCGGTGGCCTGCGTGCGGAAATCCTCGACGCCGCCGCCTATCAACGGAGCGCGGCCTGAGCCATGCAAGGAGCCGCACTGATTGGCCATACAGGATTCGTCGGAGGAACATTGTCGCGGGATCGACGCTTCGCCGCCAGGTTCAATTCTCAGAATATTGAGATGATCCGGGGGCGGCGGTTCGCGACTGTCGTATGCGCGGGCGTCTCGGCGGTAAAGTGGCTCGCGAACAAGCAGCCGGAGAACGACAGGGCGGCGATCAATCGGCTGATGGATTGCCTGGTTGGGGTGACAGCCGCGCGGTTCGTACTGATCTCGACGATCGACGTTTATCGCGATCCCTGGGGTCAAACCGAGCGCGACGAGCCGTCGACGGACGGTCTTCATCCCTACGGCCTCCACCGCCTGGAGCTGGAGGATTTCGTCCGGCGGCGGTTCCCGGTCAGCACGATCGCGCGCCTGCCCGGATTATTTGGCAGCGGTCTGAAAAAGAACATTATCCACGACATGATCCATTTGAATTCGCCGGAGAACGTGGCGTCCAACGCGGCCTTCCAATGGTATCACACGCGACGCCTCGCGGACGATCTCGATCGGATCGTCGCCGCTGATATCGAGCTCATCAATGTCACAGCCGAGCCGATAGCGACGGGCGAGATTCGCGATCGCTTTTTCCCCCATGTTCCGCTCGGCGCGGTGGTTCCCGATCCGCCGCGCTACGACGTGCGCAGTGTTCATGATACCGTTTTGGGGGGGCACGGCGGCTATCATTTTTCGGCAGGCCAGGTGCTCCTGGAACTCGGCTCGTTCCTCGCCGAGCCGCGTGCCGCGACATGATGCGGCTTGCCGTTTCCAACCTGGCCTGGCCGGCAGAGGACGATAGTCCGGCGTTCGCCATGCTGGCAGGCCTGGGTGTGCACGGAATCGAGGTCGCTCCTACTCGTCTCGCCCCGTGGGACGATATCACCTTCGCTCGGCTGTCGTCGTATCGGCGGCAGGTGGCAGACGCCGGGCTGGTCATCAGTTCCCTGCAAGCGATCCTGTTCGGCACGAAAGACCTGACGCTTTTAGGCACCCGGTCGAGCTTCGACGCCTTGCTTGAGCATATACGAAGAGTCACCGATATCGCGGCCGCGCTGGGGGCGGGCGTTCTCGTGTTTGGTTCGCCACGAAACCGGCTGCGAGGCGACATGCCGGCTGACGACGCATGGGCTTTGGCCCGCGAACGCTGGCACGCGTTGGGAAAGATCGCCGCGGCCGCCGAGGTCGCGATCGGGATTGAGCCGGTGCCATCCTTCTACGGTGGCGATTTCCTCACCCGCTGGGCAGAAGTCCTGCGTATGGTTCAGGACGTGGATCATCCCGCGATCCGCGTGCATCTGGACACAGGATGCGTCTTATTGAGTGGCGACGCCGTTGAGGACGCGGTGATGGCCGCGAAGCCCTGGCTGGCGCATTTCCACGCTGCCCAACGCGATCTGACAGACTTCGCCAGGCCGGCGGCAAACCACGCGCCTGCCGCTCGAGCTTTGCATGCGAGCGGCTATGACCGTTGGGTGGCGATCGAGATGCGCGAACAGGCGGAGGATCCGCTCAGGGCCATCGCCGCCGCGGTGCGCGTCGTCCAGGCCCTGTACGGCTTTCGCCTCTGAAGCATTGACAACCAATCAAGGCTTCGATTTTCCGAATATACCAGGCCGAACAGTCTCCAGCGTCGGCGCCGTGCCGATCACCTGAGGCGGATACTGGGGTCGTACACCTCAATGTGTCACTTGACACGGCCGCCTGGCCTCGGAACTCCCATCGGCGCGGCAACGTACACCTGAGAGCACGCCGCCGGAGCGCAACGGTGCGTTGCTGCCCATAACCCGAATTCCCGTAACCAAACCCAGCGACGCGACGATCGTTCGTCATTCTCGCCGTGGCCGCTCGGTCGTTCACCAGGCTCATCTGGGGTCCTTTCTGGCGATCGTCGAGCGAGCGACGCTTGCTGCTCGTTCTGCTCAACGGAACACTCCTGAATTCTTCTTCCGCGCTTATCCCGCCCGCCCGGTTTCGCGCCAGGTGAATTCAGTGGTTCGCCATCTGCCGCCCTCGCATCGTCGGGTGAGAAAGCGCCGCCATGGCGGTTTCGCCGCGGGTTGCGCGGTCCGGTCGGTTTGACCTGCATCAATGCCGAAGCCTGGCAATGCATTAGCCTTTGATATGATGTAACCTGAGGTGGTACCCGGCTACGGCCGACGGCCGGAAGTCGTATGTCACCCATGTCCAGGGGGGACACGACGCATGACAAAGCTTCAACCAACCCGCCGCCACTTGCTTGGCGGTGCGGCCGGTATCGCCGCATTGGGCGCCGGCCTGGGACCGCGTGGCGCGCGGTCGGCGTCGGTCCCCGCGTTACCGTCCTCTCCGGTGGCCCTGAACGTGATCGACGTGGCCGGCCAATTGCAATTGACCCAGCGCGCGATGGATGAGTTCGCCAAGGCCAATCCAAAGCTGGTATCGAAAATAATGTACTCGCAGGCTCCGGCGCCGGAGCTGCCTGGCAAAATCAAAGCGCAGCAGTCCGCCGGTCGCGTCGATATCGATCTGGTGCTGACCGGCACCGACGGGCTGTCCGCCGGCATCGACCAAAATCTGTGGATTCCCGTGGTGACGGACTATGCCTCCGCGCTGCCCAACCTGAAGGACATCTATCTGCCGGGCGCGCTGAAGATGCAGGGCCTCGCGCAGAACCAGGCGGTATGCGTCGTGTTCTGCCCGGCCGGGCCGATCATCGAATACATGCCCGACGCGGTGAAGCAGCCGCCGAAGACTGCCCAGGAGTTGCTCGACTGGACGAAGGCGCACCCGAAGCGCTTCATGTATGCCCGCCCGGCGAATTCCGGCCCCGGCCGCACCTTCTTGCAGGGCCTGCCCTATATCCTCGGCGACAAGGACCCGATGGACCCCGACAAGGGCTGGGACAAGACCTGGGCGTACCTCGTCGAACTGGGCAAGAACATCGAGTATTACCCGACCGGCACCGGAGCGGTGATGAAGGAACTGGCCGAGGGCTCGCGCGACATGATCGCCTCGCATCTCGGCTGGGACCTGAACCCGCGCATTCTTGGCGTGGTGCCGAAGGAAGCCCAGGTCGGCACCCTGGCCGGCTTCCACTGGGTGACCGACGCGCAGTACTGGGCCATCCCGAAGGGCGTGTCGAACGACAAGCTGGCGGTGCTGCTGGAGATGACGAAATACATGCTCAGCAAGCCGGCGCAGGCGATGACCTGGGATAAGGGTTATTTCTATCCGGGACCGGCGGTCAAAGACGTGCCGTTGTCGATGGCGCCGCCGGACAGCCAGGCGGTGGTCAAGGAATACACGCGATCGTTCTACGACAAGCTGATCGCCGAGGTGCCCTCGGAGGTACCGCTGCCCGCGGACAAGCTGGTCTACGCATTCCAGCGCTGGGACCAACAGGTCGGCGCCCAGGTAGGCAAGTAGCGCCGCATGGCGGTCGCCTCACGTGACTTCCGCGAGTTGCGGCTGGAGCAAATCAGCCGCGATTTTGGCCAGTTTCATGCGCTGCGCGACGTGAGCCTGACGGTGAAGCGGGGCGAATTCGTCGCCCTGCTCGGCCCGTCCGGCTGCGGCAAGTCCACCGCGCTCAACTGTATCGCCGGCCTGCTCCAGGTGACCGGCGGAGCGATTTACCTGGATGATCAGCGGCTCGACGAGCTGGGGCCGGAAGATCGCGGCTTCGGCATGGTGTTTCAGAACTACGCTTTGTTCCCGCACATGTCGGTGCGCCGCAACGTCGGCTTCGGGCTGGTGACCCAGCGCCGGCCGAAGCCGGAGATCACCCGCCGTGTGGATGAGGCGCTGGCACTGGTGCGGCTGGAGACGCAGGCCGACAAATTGCCCGGACAGCTCTCCGGCGGGCAGCAGCAGCGCGTGGCGATCGCGCGCGCCATCGTGGTGGCGCCGCCCCTGGTGCTGATGGACGAGCCGCTGTCCAATCTGGATGCCAAGCTTCGGCTTGAAATGCGGGCCGAGATCCGCCGCATCCACACCATGCTCGGGTGTTCCACGATCTATGTCACGCACGACCAGGAGGAGGCGCTGTCGCTCGCCGACCGCATTCTGGTGATGATCGACGGCCAGACGCGGCAGATCGGCACGCCCGAGGAACTCTACGCCCGCCCGGCCAGCGCGGACGTCGCGGAATTCATGGGCTACCGCAATTTGTTCTCCTCGGCCACCGAAGCGGCGGACGGCGGCATCGCGGTTTCCATCGGCGGCGCGCGTCTGATCGGCACTCCGGTCGGCGCGGTGGCTGCGCGCGCCACCGTGGCGATCCGCCCCGACGATCTGCGGCTCACCGGCGACGGCCCGATCGCCGCGACGGTGGAGATCGCCGAATATCACGGGCGCGACTTCTACGCGGTGGCACGTATGGCTGACGGCACCGAACTTTACTTCCGCTCCGATACGCGGATCGCCTCGGGCGACGCGGTGCGGCTCGACGCGGCGCCGGCCCGCGTCCTGGTGTACGCCGCGTGAGTGCCGCGCGCCTGCCGCTGCGCCGCCGCCTGCGCGAGTACGGGCTGGATTCGGTGACCCTGCTGATCATCCCGGCCGCGCTGTTTGTGTTGGCGCTGTTCATTTACCCGTTCCTCTACGGCCTGGTGCTGTCGTTCCACCCGAAAGCCGGCGGCTGGCTGGCCAACTACACGAAGTTCTTCGCCGATCCTTTCCTTTACGACACGATCCGGATCACGCTGGTCATCGCCGTGCCGGTCACCGTGCTGAACGTCGTCCTGTCGGTGCCGGTCGCGCTCCGCGTGCGACTGCTGCGGAACCAACGCCTGCTGACCACGATCCTGGTGATTCCGATCACCCTCGGCACCGTCATGGTGGCGGAGGGGTTGCTGACCTATCTCGGCCCGCGCGGCTGGCTCAACCGCACGCTGTTGGAGTTCGGTCTGGTCGATAGCCCGGTGCGGCTGGTGCACAACTACTGGGGCGTCATGCTGTCGCTGGTGATCACCGGTTTTCCATTCACCTTTCTGCTCACGCTGTCCTACGTCACCGGCATCGATCCGGCTCTGGAACAAGCCGGTGCGGTCCTGGGGGCGCGGCCGCGCGAACGCTTCCGGCGCATTCTGCTGCCGCTGCTGGCGCCCGGCCTCGCCATCACGCTGGCGCTGGCCTTCGTTCAGGCGTTCACCGTGTTTCCCTCGGCGATCCTGCTGGGTGCGCCGGCGGGGCCAACGCGGGTGATCTCGATCGTCGCGTATCAGGCGGCGTTTGAGCAGTACGACTACTCGATGGCCTCGGCGATCGCCATGTTGATGGCGGCGGTGCAGTTGCTGATCATCACCCTGCTGCTGGCGGCGCGGACCCTGGTGTTCCGCGGCCCGGTCAGTACCGGCAAGGGCTGAGCGCCATGCGGCCTCGCATCGGCGAACGGTTGTGGGCCTGGGCGGTGTGGACGCTCGTCGGGTTCTTCGTGCTCAATCTGCTGGCGATGATCGGCAGCGTGGTGGTGAACTCGTTCGGCACGCGCTGGTTCAATACCTGGCTGCCGGCGGGCTATACGTCGCAATGGTACACGCTGGCATGGAACGAATTCCAGCTGCCCGACATCCTGCTGGTGACGGCCGAGGTGGTCGGCGCGGTGGTGCTGATTTCCGGCGCGATCGGCGTGCCGGCGGCCTACGCGATGGCGCGGCGGAACTTTCCCGGCAAGCAGGCGGTGATGTTCTTGTTCCTGCTGCCGTTGCTGGTGCCACCGATCACCTACGGCATTCCGATGGCGACGGTGCTGTACCAGGCGCATCTGGCGGGAACGATCTGGGGCGTGATCCTGGCCAACCTGGTGCCGACAGTGCCGTTCGTGATCCTGATCATGATCCCGTTCGTCGAGCAAATCGATCCGCGGGTGGAGGCGGCGGCGCGGGTGTTCGGGGCGGGCCTGGCACGCTTGTTCCTGCAGGTTCTTGTGCCATTGCTGACGCCGGGCATCCTCGCCGCGCTGCTGCTGGTACTGGTGCGCACGATCGCGATGTTCGAGTTGACGTTCCTGACCTCGGGGCCGACCAGCCAGACGTTGGTGGTGGCGCTGTACTACGCGGTGTTCGCCGCCGGCGTGCGGCCGGGCCAGTCGATCGACGCGATGGCGGTGGTGTATATGATCACCACGCTGGTCTGGCTGCTGATCGCGCTGCGCTTCGTCAATCCGACGCAGATCGTGACGCGGGCAAAGCGCCAGTGACCGGTCGCGGGGAAGCTCAGAGTATCCGTCTTGGTCAACCACTTTTTTAACGAATTCCGAGCCTGATTTTCAGCGCCGGATTTGGTCGCGATCGTATGTCCCCACATCCAGCACAGGCTGAGTGAAGGTTAAGGACGGCTACCGTGATCTTCCCTCGGGCCGGGACCGGCCTCAAGCCCGGCGTCTTCGACGCCCCGCTACGCGGCTGCGGGGCTTGACCCCGGTCCCGGCCCGAGAATGTGGCACAGGTGCCGTCGACGGCTCTTCTTGTCTTAAGCTCCAGGGGCGGCCGTCACCTGGAAGTCGGCCGGGCCGCTTTTTATTTCGCGCCAACCGCCGCCATGTCTGGCGTCCAGTGACGATTGTCCCGGATCAACGCGTTGGCGATGATGACGATCCTTCGCATGATGGCGACGATCGCGACTTTCGCGGGCTTTCCCGCCTGACGTAACGCTTCGTATTTCTCCTTGAGTGGCGGGTTGAACCGAATGGCGACGAGCGCGGGCATATAGATGGCCTGGCGGATGGACGCCCGTCCGCCCTGAATGAAACTCTTGCCTTTCCACGTACCGGATTGGCGGGTCACCGGCGCCAGACCGGCGAGGCTGGCCGCCTGCTTCGCGTCCATGGTGCCGAGTTCCGGCATATCGACCAGCAAAGCGATCGCGGTGGCGGCGCCGATGCCGGGAATGCTCAACAAGATGTCGAGCCGGGCCTTGAGTGTCTGATTGCCGGCCAGGACAGACATCCATTCCCGGTCGATGGCCTCGATCTGGCTGTCGATCTGCTTCCGATGCTGCTCGGACTGCCGTTTCAGCAGGGCCAGCGTCAGGCTTTTGCCGCGATTGCTCGCCGCCGTCCGGTCTTTGACCAGCCCCCGGCGCGCGGCGAGCAGCTCCGCGAGCATGTCAATTGTCTCGTCTTTCGCTGGCGGCACCTCCGGGCGCATGGTGACGCCGAAGCGGGCCAGCATGGCGGCGTCGATCGGATCGGTTTTGACGCGTTTTCCCGTTGCCTCGGCGAAACGGCGAGCTTGTAGCGGGTTGATCTTCACCGCCGGCAGTTCGGCTTTGCCGAGGGTCATTTCGAGCGCCCGGTGATACCGGCCGGTGGCCTCGAAGACGAGGCGCGTGGGCTGGTGCGGCGTGGCCCAGGCGATCCGTTGGGCGTGACCTTTGCGATCGTTGGGGAACTGACGGGCAATTCCGGCGGGGTGGAGATAGGCATCGAGCCGCTCTTTCGAGATATCGATGCCGATGGTGATTTCATCAGACGCATGTGCTATTTGGTGGCTCATCTTTTCCTGTCCCTTGCTTGTCATGCGGGGCGTTGGTCCCCCAGGTATCCGTTCGGGCCTTAAGGAAAAGAAAGGGGCGATCAAACTCTAACCCGGTCCTGTCAGACCAGCGTGATCACGATCCGTCCCCTTTCACCATCGGCGGGCGGCTACCCGCCGATGGTGAACCATATTCCTCGAAAACCTGGGGAGAGTCATAAGACAAGCGTGATCGCTTGAGGCTGATTGGCCGGAAAGCGTGAATCACGCTCTCAGACA
>CALFNB010000100.1 GCA_937902425.1 uncultured Acetobacteraceae bacterium
ATGTGACGCATGGCTTCATCCATGGACAGAATTGCACGATTGGCGATCGGAAACGAACTATCCTCGGATCTTGCCGCGGCTATGAGATGCATATCCTTCTCAACCGCCGCGACTTCAGACTCAGACATCTGCCGCGACTGACGAAGGGTATTGTGAACGTCCTTACAGTCGGCGGGCTTCACCCTGATCATTTTGCGCCGGGCGCTCATACGAGACCGCCACCGCCTCGCGGACCTGGAGTTATGATGGTTCCATTCTTCCACGATATCATCGGTGACGGCTGCCTCGTGGTTTCCGTGGAGGATCGTCTCCAATATATCGCGACATTTCGAGCCTGTTGGATGAACCGAATCCTCCGGGCTCGCGGCGCGGAGGACAGAGGCGTCGACCACCAGGCGCTTCGACCTGGATCGCTTCGACCGCGATTCAGCCTTCGGCACGAAGGCGGTCCACCAGGTTCAGGTAGCGATTTTGTAAGTCGGCTTCAACATCATCGAAGTCTACCGGCCAGTCGCCGTAGCTGCCGTCCTTCTCAAGGGCGGCTTCGGCGACATGGGTTTGACCGGTATTATCTCGAGTGAACCAGTTCATGGATACGCGATCAGGGGCGATCCGACCTTCCGCGATCAGGCCTTGCAACGCAAGGATCAGAAGGCTGCTATGGGTCTCGATGACGACCCGGACGCCGCGATCCGCCGCCTGGAGGATAATGTTGGCCAATGCCACCTGTGCCCGCGGGTGCAGGTGAAGTTCCGGCTGTTCGATGAAGACAATCTGTCCCCTGTTCGCTGTCAGAAATGAAACAAGAACGGGCAAGGCCTGTGACACGCCAAACCCAACGTCAGCGATGTTGACGGTATCGCGCGCGCCGCCTTTGGCCGCCACGGGGAGTCGGTCGACACGCAATTCCACACGCGTATCGTCGATAGCTTCAGTGGCCACACCAGAGGTTAAACCGAGCAATCTGAGATTATTTTCAAGGAGCCCAATTCTATCGTCCTTGGACGTTCCCCAACGATGAATTACGCTGGCCACGTAGTCATTGAAGCTGCCCGGGAAGTGTGGGCCAGACGAACTAACAACGTAATGTCGCTCTGGATTCCCACGAAGACCAGGAAGATAAATCAGACTCTGGATATGATTAGCGATTTCGCCAGCGGGTGAAACTATCGGACCTTGTGATATCTGCAATATCGGACTAATATGCTCAATTAATCCAGCTACCAAGACACCTCGGTTCCGCTCGACACGAATCTCGACACGATCACTAATTCCAGAAAAGAGTAGCGTATTGATGGCCTCACGTCCAAATGCATCCAGAAATGAGGCGTCATCTCTGTTCAAGTGCTGGTCATTTACCCAGGTGTGGCCGCGGTCTCCGTCGCGGAACGTCATCTTCGTGACGTCAATGCCGCCCGACTCGGATCGACCGTACCAGAGTCGAATTTGCCGTCGGGATTGGCCGACCATTACGGAAAACGTTTGATTCACAACCTTGAACCTGACATGCGACAAATACTGGTCGGCATGGGTAAACTTTACCAACGGACCATCAATCGCCAGACCTCCGGGATCGAAAGGCTTTTCCATTGTTTGCTTGATTAGCAGAAGCGGCTGCATAATCGTGCTTTTCCCAGTACTATTGGCTCCAGCAAGGACTGTGATATCGCGCAGGTTCACTCGAACCGGCGCGATCGCCGATTTGAAACCCGCGACCTCCACCGCCGTTATCTTCTGCTCATCGCCTGCTGAATTACCACTGTCCATGCCTTACAATACACCCTCCGCCCGCAACCCAGCAATTTCGTCTTCACTGAACCCGGCTTCCCGCAGCACCGCATCCGTATCCTGCCCCAATGCCGGCGGCGGCGCGGTGATCGGCACTGGCCTGCCGCCCAACTGATATCCCGCCCCGACAACCTGCACATCCCGTTCCAGTGCCGGCACGTGCACCGTCTGCAACTGTCCGCGTTCCCGCATCTGCGGATGCGCGGCGATTTGCGCCGCGGTCAGCACCGGCCCGCAGAGAACGCCGGCGGCCGCCAGCTTCGCCTCCCACGCGGCCGAGGTATCGGTCGCCAGATGGTCCTCCAGAATATCCCGCAGTACAGCCTGGTTGCGCATTCGATCGTCGCGTTCGGCGAACCGCGGATCCGTCTTCAGTTCGGGCAACCCAAGCGCATCGCACGTCGCCTGAAACTGCTTCTGCTCATTGTTGACGATGTTCAACGGCCCGTCCTTGGTCCGGAACGTTCCGGATGGCGCCGAGGTCTGGCTGTGATTGCCGATCGGGCGCGCCTCATACCCGCCGTTGAGGTAATTGGAGATCACCCACGACGTCATGCTCGACAGCGCGCAATCCAGCATGGAGACGTCGATCGTCTCACCCTCGCCGGTGGCGTTGCGGCGCACCAGAGCGGCGGCGATGGCGAAGGCGGCGGTGATCGCCGCAGTCGTATCACAGACGACAAGGCCTGCCTTCATCGGGGCCGTATCCGGCTCACCGGTCAGCGCCATCAGGCCGCAATAGCCCTGGATGATCTGATCGTAACTCGCGCGTTCCGACAGCGAGCCGGTCTGGCCGAAGCCGGACACCGCGCAATAGATCAGCCGCGGATTCAGTTCGCGCAACGATGCGGATGACAACCCAAGGCGATCCATCGCGCCGGGGCGGAAATTTTCCAGCACGACATCGGATTGTTTCGCCAGCCGGCGGAACACCTCCTTGCCTCGCGCGCTCTTCAAATTCAGCGCGATCGATTTCTTGTTGGAATTAAACGCGAGGTACGACGTGCCCATTCGCCTTTGCCCGGCCGCGAGATCGGCACCCATCTTGCGCGACAGATCGCCGACGCCGGGCACCTCGACCTTGATCACCTCCGCCCCCATCAGCGCGAGCTGATACGACGCCAGAGGCCCGGCGATGACATTGGTCAAATCCAGCACACGAATGCCGGCGAGTGGCAGTGCCATGTCAAATGCCCTCATCACTCATGCCAGTGCGCCTTCTCGCGCCGCTTCGCGCAGCCGCGCCAGATTGCCACCCTGCTTGATGGAGCCGGGCAGCGCATGACCGACGATGTCCTCGGCCAATTGGCCACAGGCGATCAGCGCATCCAGATTGATCCCGGTTTCAATGCCCATTTCCTGGCACAGGAACGCCAGGTCTTCGGTGCAGACGTTGCCGGCGGCGCCCTTGTGCGCGGCGAACGGACAACCGCCGAGACCACCGACCGCCGCATCGAATTTGCTGATCCCCATCTCCAGCCCGGCACAGGCGTTGGCGATCCCCATGCCGCGCGTGTCGTGCAGATGCAGACTGAGCTGGGCGTCCGGAAACGCCTCCCGCACCGCGCCGATCATGCGCTTGACCGTGTGCGGTGTGGCCCATGCCATGGTGTCGGCGAGGGAGATTTTTTCGAAATGGACGTCGTGCTCGCGCGCCAGATCGAGCAACTGGCCAACACATTCTATCACGCGGGCAAGTGGGATGTCGCCCTGAAAGTTGCATCCGAACGCGTTCGAAACCGACGCGTCACGCACCGGGATCCCAAGCTCCTTGAACCGCGCGATCTCACCGTGCGTGTGTGCCAGATGCTGCTCGGGCGTGCGGTTGATGTTACGTTTCAGGAACGCATCGGAGGGATAGATGCGGACCTTGCCCTCCAGCGTCAGGCGCCCGCTGGCGCGCGCCCGTTCCAGTCCGGCATCGTTGAACCACAGCGCGGTATATTCCACTCCCGGTTTAATGCGGATTCGCCGTGCGATGTCGTCGGCGTCCGCCATGCCGGGCACCTGCTTGCGGCTGACGAATGAGGCGACCTGGATGCGCGTGAGGCCGGTTTCCGACAACGCATCGATCAGTTCGACCTTGCGCGCGGTGGGGATGGGGCCTTTTTCAATCTGGAAGCCCTCGCGCGGGCCTTCCTCGGTGATCAGCACGGATGATGGGGGCATGGTTGTCGCGGTTCCCGGTGGAATGGATGATCTTCGGCGGCAGGTTGATCACAATCGCGGGATTTGACAACGGCCTGGCTGGAATCGGCCGGCACGCTTCAATGGCCTCATAACACACGTTGCATCATTTGGTCTCCTGCCGCTGATCGTTTGAGACTCATCAGAGGACCTGGGATCTCCGTTATCAAAGCAAGAATATTTTTGGGAGGACGCAGAGGCGCAGAGGACGCAGAGGGGTTCCGGACCTCGAGATGATCATGCGTTCACTCAGCGGCGACAGACTCCAAAAGTAATACAGCCGGCCACGTGGTTTCTCTGCGTCCTCCGCGCCTCTGCGTCCTCCCAGAAATATTCTTCTTGCTGGCCCCAAAACGCCCCCCAGATAATTCCGATTAACCCGTGACCTCGTCTTCAGCGATTTTTAATACCGGACCGATAGGATCCCGTCAGAAAGGATCGTTCATGACCAACCCCCCGGATAGCGCGCTCAGCCGTCGCGTCATCGGTTGCGCGATCGAGGTGCATCGTCATCTCGGCCCAGGCCTGCTGGAGAGCGTGTATGAAACCTGCCGGTGCGAAGAACTGGCGGTGGCCGGGTTGTCCGTCGTCCGGCAGCGCTCGCTTCCGGTTCGCTACAAGAACCGTGAACTCGACCAATATTTTCAGATGGACATTATTGTCGCGGAAACTCTTGTCCTGGAGATCAAAGCAGTACACCAGATCCATGCGCTGCATGAGTCCCAGCTTTTGACGTGTCTCCGACTCAGTGGATTTCAACCTGGTCGGCTATTTCAATGTGATCAGGCTGACGGATGGCATCCGCCGCCTCGTTTGCTCGGCCGACGGTACCGACATGGCACGATCGCCATTGACGGTCGGCAATGAGCCTGTCAACGGTGCCTTATGGCGATCAGGCGAGCGGCCGGCCCGCCAGGAATGCGCTGGCGCCGTTACCGAGTAATCGCGGCAGATGCGTGTAAATGTACAAACACCCGCTCGCGAGCACCTCGGCCAGCGTCTCCGCGGTCGCCGGCATGCCGGGCGCCTGGCCCGCCTCGCGGATCAGCGCCAACGTATCCATGATGGCTCGCGCGACCGGGGGTGCCTTGGGATTGCCGGGCCACCCCATCGATTGCGACAAATCCGATGGCCCGATGAAGAACACATCGATGCCGGGCACCGTCAGAATCTCGCGCGCGTTGTCGATCGCCGCCGCCGATTCCAGTTGCGCGCAAACCAGCGACTCAGCATTCGCCCGCGCGACGAAATCCGGCATTTTGCCACCCAGACCCCAGCGGTCCGGCCGCGTGCCGGCCGCCAGTCCTCGCCCGGAGCCGGGACCGTATTTCACCGCGGCGACGGCACGGACCGCGTCCTCGGCGGTGTCGATGTGCGGGATCTGCACGCCCGCCACACCACGATCGAGCACGGACTGAATATCGGCGGCACTGTTGCTCCGCGGCCGCGCAATCGCCGTGATCCCCACGGCATCCGCCGCCATCGCCATCATCTCGACATCGGCGCCGGACAGCGAGCCGTGCTCGCAATCCAGCAGCACCCAGTCGAAGCCGGCGTGGCCGAGCATTTCCACCAGTTGCGGCGATGGGAACATCAACGAGCAGCCCAACGCCGGGCGGCCGCTCCGGATCAACTCTTTCATGCGGTTCGGACGCAAGGGCAGGTCAGACCTTCTCGACCTGCCCGTACTCCAGTTCGACCGGCGTGGAGCGCCCGAAGATCGAGACGCTGACCTTCAGGCGGCCCTTGTCTTCGTCCACTTCCTCGACCGTGCCGTTGAAGCTGGTGAACGGGCCGTCGGCCACGCGCACCTGCTCGCCGATTTCGAACAGCACCGCCGGACGCGCGCGCTCCACGCCCTCCTGGTTCTGCTTCAGGATCCGCTGTGCCTCGGCCTCGCTGATCGGACTCGGTTTGGTCTTGGAGCCCAGGAAACCGGTGACCTTGGGCGTGTTCTTGACCAGATGCCAGGCGTCGTCGGTCAGGTCCATCTTCACCAGCACATAGCCGGGGAAGAACTTGTGCTCGGTATTGATCTTCTGCCCGCGGCGCACCTCCATGACCTGTTCGGTCGGGACGAGCACTTCCTCGAACTGTTCACCCAATCCGCTCTGCGCCGCCTGCTCCTTGATCTGCTGGGCGATCTTCTTCTCAAAACCGGAGTAGACGTGTACGACGTACCAGCGCTTGGCCATGTCCCTGTATCCTTTTAGAGGTGCCCGCCGAACAACGCGCGCACGCTCAGGCCGATCACCTGATCGACCACGAAAAAAAATATCGCCGTCACCGCCGCCATGCCGAACACCAGCGCGGTGGTGACCATCGTCTCCTTGCGCGACGGCCAGGTGACCTTGGTTACCTCGATCCGCACTTCCCGCGCGAATTTCAGCGGTTCAAACGCCACAATCAGGGCACTCCCAAAAACAGCAAACCCGTCCCGTCGTCGCAAGGTCCCGGTTTCGCGCCACGCCGTACCTGCTGGCGAGAGTGGGCCCGCTGGCAGGGGTGGAGGGTCTCGAACCCCCAACCTCCGGTTTTGGAGACCGGCGCTCTAGCCAATTGAGCTACACCCCTATTCCAATGTTTTCAAAGCCTTAGCGATATCCTGCCTCGCTCCTAGTCTCCGGTTAGTCTCAAAAGAAAGCCGCCCCGGAAGGCGGCTCATGTAGCGTAGCGGGCGAAAACTGTCTAGGCAGCCGTGTCCTTAACCCTTTGACCGACGCGGAACGCTTGGCCCGAAGCTCGTCTATTACGGTATCCATCTGGCCCTTGTCGATCGCTTACTTTACCGCATCGTAGAACGCGTGCTCAACGACGGCCCAGGCCAGCCGGCGCTCATCACGGCGCGCCGTCGGGATCTATTGGGCTCAACCCACAACCCAGTCTCTGGCGAACGCACCGAGAACAGCCGGAGCGTGAAGTGTCGCGACAGCCGCCATCTGCGTGGCGCTGCCGTGCACACCCAAGCGCGTTGGGGGCTGGCGGCAATCGAAATATTGCCAAAGGTCAAAACGTATCCGGCCACTCCTGAGCGCCATGGACCACGTCAAGGATGACGATCTCCCCGGCAATGACCGCATAGGCCAGGATGTATGGGGTGCCAGACACGACCAGTTCCCTCGTTTCGTGCACTCTCCCTGGGCGACCGATTTCGGGTGCGGTTGCCAGAGAGGAAGCTGCGGCAAGGATGTGCTTCCCAATCCGGGCAGCTGCTCCAGGGTCGTGCTGCGCAATGTAGCGCTGCGCCATCTCAAGGTCTTCACGCGCCCGGCGACGCCAAGTTACATTCATACACGATGGACTGGTTCCGGAGGCGGAAGTTCGTTATTAGTGCCCCACGATTTCACCCAACGCTCCATCTCCGCGTGCGGGATGCCGGCTGTGCCGGATTTGGCGTCTTCAAGGGACTCCTTGATCCGGGCAATCTGCCACGCATTGCGCTCGACGTACGAGCTAATGGCTTCGCCCGCGAGATACGCCTTGCTGCGTTTGGTGTCGCGCGCAAGACCATCAAGCTTGCTGCTGATCTCCAAGGGAATTCGAACGGTCATGGTAGTATTTTTTGACAAATTTGAATTATTTTGTTGCATATGTTTAATATATCACATCTGATCACAAGTGCAACTATATCACACAGCACAATTCGCGGACCTCGCAATACGGTGCTGCCGTCCATTTTCCGCGATGTCATCTGTAACGCTCAAAAATGCCCCAGGAAGGCGGCGACCCCTTTTGCGGTAGGTGTATCGTCTCGGCCTTCTAGCGCCTCACCTGGGCTCATTTTACGCGAATGACGCGGTACTGGTTGTCCCCATCGGTCATAGATACTCCCGCAACTCCTCAACGGTCAGATTGGCTTGTCGGAGGATGGCACGGACCGTGCCGCGTTTCAGGGTCTTGCTGTGGAGCGCGACGGTAACTCGAATAGTCGGATCATCGGGATGCTTGAGGAAATGGTGGCTCCCCCGGACGTGGTGCACCGTGAACCCGATCCTCTCCAGGGCGGCGATGAGTTTTTCGGTGTAACAACAGGCAGCCGCTCCATACACTCAGAAAGCGGCGGTCACGGTCTCCCTGATGAGCGGCATGCT
>CALFNB010000101.1 GCA_937902425.1 uncultured Acetobacteraceae bacterium
CGGGTGAACGCGATTTATGCGGACCTGGACCCGGTTCTTCTGCTGCGGGAGATCCGCGCGGCTCAGGCACATCTCGTCGAGATCGCCGACCGTCCGGTCACGGGCGAAGCGGACCCTCCAACCGCGCCGACCTTCGAGCAATTCCTCATGGGGCTGAGGACCGCGTGGAAGGAGGGCGAGGTGCGTCCGACCAATAAGCCGAAGACAAAGGTCCCGCGACGCGGCCGGACGCGTGCCGACCCATTCGTGACGGTGACGGCGATGGTGCGGGAATGGTTCGAAGTCGAACCGTGGCGCACATCGCGCGAATTGCTCGAGCGGCTGCAAGAGGAGCGGCCTGGCGTCTTCCCCGACAGGCAACTGCGCACCCTACAGCGCCGGTTGAAGGAATGGCGAAGCAAGCAGGCGCACAAATTGGTGTTCGGGGGCGAAGTCGCCGACGAGGGGCATGAGGAAGCATTGCCCGTCTCGACATCTTGATTGTTCTCGCGGCCCTGGTTCCGTCCAACGCTCCGCGATGGATCCAGGCCGCGCAAATCGATCGGCGAAGGACAATGAACGACGCCGGGCGTGAGATGCGCTTCCGCCCCGCGATGCCCGTGAGCGTCGGCCGCACGACCGATGCCAGGATCGAGGTTGACCTCTCCGCTTTGTCCCCTTGTACAGCGTTACGTAACGAAGGACGATGACGCCTGAGTGTCTGTTCGGGAACTTCATGAGTCTTCAGAGTCGGTTAGCCAAGGGGGCTTGCCCGGCTCGAATCGCCTGTGACTCTATGCGTGGCACCGATTCGCGAGGTGCCCCATGTGGACGAAAGAGAACCGCGGCCACTACGATCGCAGCCATTTGCGCTACGACACCGACCTGACAGATGAAGAATGGGCCGAGGTCCTACCGGAAATCCCTCCCGCCAAACCCGGCGGTAATAAGCGTACGGTGGACATGCGTGAGGTGATCAACGGGTTGATGTATATCCTCGGTACTGGCTGCCAGTGGGGGGCAATCCCCAGAGACCTGCCGCCGAAGAGCACGATTCATGATTATTTCGCCCGCTGGACTGACGATCGGACGTGGGAGCGGATGCAACACGCGCTTTACGTGAAATGTCGCGAACAGGCTGACCGGGAGGCCAGCCCAACCGCCGCGGTGATCGACAGCCAGAGCGTAAAAAGCGCTGAAAAGGGGGGCCTGCATCGATCCGCATGGGTATGACGCGGGCAAGAAAATCAAGGGCAAGAAGCGCCATATCCTCGTCGATACCCAGGGTTTGATGCTCCAGGCGATCGTTCACTCGGCCGACATCCAGGACCGCGACGGTGGCGCGATGCTGTTGGCCAACCTGTTTGATCTCTGTCCGTCTCTACTGAAGATATTCGCGGATGGCGGCTATCAGGGGCCGGTTTTCAGGCAATCGGTAAAGACCATCCTTTCGAAGGTCGAGGTGGAGATCGTCAAACGATCCGATTCGGCAAAGGGGTTCGTCCTTCTACCCAAACGTTGGGTGGTCGAACGCACCTTCGCCTGGCTCAATCGGTGTCGCCGCCTCGCCAAGGACTGGGAGTGCCTCAACAAAAAAGCGCGCGCATTTCTGTTGTTGGCATCGATCCGGTTCATGCTCCGAAGGCCAGGCAGGGCAAAGGAATGATCCCGGACTGTTGGGGTGGACGGCCCCACGGCACCAAGTGCCAGAATTGGGGCTGTGACTCACCAAGACCGGAGCCGTCCATGACCCAATATAAACGCATCGCCATCGACACGTCCAAAGCCGTCTTCACCATCCATTGTATCGACGCCCGGGACCGGCCGGTCTTGCGGACCAACCTCCGCCGTGGGCAGTTGCTGCCGTTCTTCAAGAAGCTTCTCGCCACCGAAATCGCCATTGAATCCTGTGGCGGCTCGCACCACTGGACACGCGAACTGAGCGCGCTCGGCCACACGGTGCGTCTGATCCCGCCGCAATACGTCAAACCCGATGTCAAACGCGGCAAGAACGACCGCAACGACGCCGCGGCGATTTGCGAGGCCAGCGGGCGTCCCGGCATGCATTTCGTGCCGGCGAAATCCCTCGCGCAACAAGCTCAGGGCATGGTCATGAAGGTGCGCGAAACCCTGATCGGTCAACGCACCGCTTTGGGCAATACAGTGCGTGGTCATGCCGCGGAATTCGGCATCGTCGCCGGCAAAGGCATCAGCACGATCGCTCCGTTGCTATCTGCTATTGAACAAGACGCCACCGTTCCGCCGGAGGCCAAAGAGGTGTTTGCCCTGCTGGGTCAACAGATCGAAGAGATCGGCACCCGGATCAAAGAAATCGATGTCAAACTGAATGCCGCGCACAAGGCCAGCGCGGTCAGCACACGTCTGGCGACCATACCGGGAGTCGGTCCGGTCATCGCACTGACGCTGGCGACCGAGATCAACCCGGCGGCGTTCGAATCCGGCCGCCATCTCGCCGCCTGGGTTGGTTTAACACCGAAGGAACATTCCACCGGTGGAAAGCAACGCATGGGGCAAAATCAGCCGGGCGGGCAATGAACGCCTGCGCGCGTTGTTCGTCTCTGGCGCCACCTCGGTCATCAACGCCGCCATGAAACCCGGCAGCCGGCAGATGACGGAGTGGTTGCGGGCTCTGCTGCTCCGCAAACCGCGCAAACTCGTCGCCGTCGCCCTCGCCAACAAGATGGCCCGCACGGTCTGGGCGATGATGGTGAGCGGCGAGGTTTACCGCCGCCCGTCCAACGCTGGTGAGGTGGTTCCGGCATGACCCGGGTTCCGTCACGTAACGCCATGGAGTGGAACCATGCCCTGCCCATCGACTGGTGAAACGTCCATGACCGGCGCCGAACGCCAGGCACGCTCGCGCCACGCGCGCGGCTGGTGCACCGGTTGTTCGCACACGTCGCCCCGCCGATCGGCGTTCCCGGATCCAACGGTGGAACGACACCATCGCCGCGGCCGTGGAATTGCAAGCCGAGTATACCGGCTGGCTGGACGCGCTGCCGGACAATCAACAGGACAGTGCGCTCGCCGACGCGTTGCGCGCGATTGTCGATCTCGATCTCTCCGAACTCCAGGCGGTCGAGCCGCCACGGGGCTTCGGCCGTGATTGAGCAACGGGATGGCCCAGACGGCATGGGCCACGATGACGCGCGTGGTGCTTCCCTGGCCTCGGCCGGTGAACGCCGCGCGCGTGCGTTGGTGCCGGGGTGAAAGAGCTGAATGAGATGACGATCGGTCGAACCGACGATCCAGAGAACCCGTTTAGAGTCTCGGCCTTCGAGGCCGCCGGACTGTTTGTGGCTGGATCGCGGACCCCATCTGGGCCAGCGGTCATGATGCCGCGTCAACAGGCCGGACACATGATCGCAATCGATCCGCCCGTCAGAATTCTCACTTTCACGCTTGAATCCAAGGAGCCGTCCACACAAGACTCTAACACCGGCTTTACCACTTCGCACTCGCCTTTTCCGGCTTCGAGCATGCTGAGATCGTGCTGGGTG
>CALFNB010000102.1 GCA_937902425.1 uncultured Acetobacteraceae bacterium
GAGAGCCCGAGTTGCCGTTGGAACTGGACGGCCGACATGCCGGGGGTCTGGCTGGCGACCAGGTAGGCGGCCCAAAACCAGGTGGACAACGGCGTGTGGCTGCGCTCCATGACCGTGCCGACAGTCAGCCCTGTCTGACGTCGGCATTCGCGGCACGTCAGCACGCCCGGGCGGGTCGCAACGCGGAACGGCTCGCCAGTCACACCACTGTGCGGACAGACGAAGCCGTCTCCCCAGCGCGGCTTTTCGAGGTATTCAGCGCAGGAGGCATCATCCGGGAAGAGGCGCCGAAACTCCGGCGGCGACCGCGGAAACGGTAACGTGGCGTGCCGGTCGATGTCCACCGGGACAGGCGTGGGCGCACTCATTACCGTTTACCGCATCGGCCTTTCAAACAAGGACCTCCCGAGCAGCGGGCGCTCAAACACTGCTCATGAACACGCTACCCATGGTGCCTGTCTGGGTAAACCGGACAGGCACGGTCTTAAGTTTGCCTTCACCCGTGCGGGTATCGAAGACTGGACAGGTGGATTGATGATCCTGGCTCGCGTTCAGGCTGACGGACTGATCAGGCTTCGCGGTAATCCAGGTTCATCAACGCGGCGGAACGGAATGTTCCGCGACCAGATCCGAGATCGTGGCGAGGAAATCGACGAACTCAAGCGCGAAATGAACAGCGTTGAGTGAGAGCGGGACGCTCTTCGTGTCGAACCGTCCGGCCTGATACGCCCGCCATGGACCGTTTTCCGGCGGGGTAACACCTTGAGGTCAACTCAAAGGTCACCTTGAGGTCAACTCAAAGGTCACCTTGAGGTCAACACAAAGGTACTGGGCAGGCATGGCGGAACGGATCGTTGAGATCATCACGGGTCCGGGGCGACGGCATGGATGAGCTGCCGAGCAGGGGTTGGACCTCGACCGTTCCGGCGGCGCCGCGGAGTCTGGTATAATGGCCCGGCGCGGCGATCCCCGCCGTCGCTGACCTGGGGAAACCAGGAGCTGTCATGAACCGTTCGCCAATCCTGGTTCTGGCCTGCCTTGCACTATTTGGGTGTCAGACGAACACCTCCATGTCGGACGACCCCTGTCCGTCGCCCCATCCCTGTGACGATCCCACAACGGAAGCGTGGCGGCGCCTGGGGCCGCCTCCAGCGGCCGTGGTGACCCAGGCGGTCTATCGCCCCCTGAAGCCAGGCTGCCCCTCGACGCTTCAGGTCATGGCGCGGCCTCGGCCCGTCGTGTACCATGCCGTCAGCCCGGAGGAGGCACCTGATGCCGACCCCGATCCGGCCGATCTCGTCTGCGACGACCCGGATCTGCCACTTCAGCGCGCGGATTGGCGGCGCCCGGACCGGGACCTCGCCGCCCGCTGACCGGCCCGATGCGGTGGAGAGATTTCCGCGGCTTGTGCGCCAACTTCGCGGTGCCATGGGCGGCGTTCTCGCGCCCGGACAACGCGTCCTCGACCCTGGCCGAGGTCCGGGCAATGAACGCGGAACAGGATGGCCTCGCGAGTTCCCGCCGGTGAACCTATTGGTCACCCGTTTGTCCCGCGGCGCGTGGCCGCCGTCGCCGGCGATCGTGCGGTACCTTTCCACCGCCCGCGCCGTCTTGCCGTAGCGGGAATTGCCGACTTCCTCGGCCAATTCATTCAGGCGCCACTGTCCGTTGATCCGGACCGAATGCTGACCGGCGGGCGCCTCGCGGCGCTTCGAAGCGGTTTCCCGGTGGGATCCGAAGGTCCTCCAGGTGCTCGGCCGAGTCGAGCGCGGCCTGCTTGCGCCGAGCCGCGGTGGCGAGATCGCGCGCCATGCCCCGAGGCAAACCGCCAGCGAACAGCGGCAATCGCTCCTGCCCGGGCGGAACGCCCGGCTGGGACTGGAACAAAACCAGGCCCGTCCCCATATGGCCTTGTCCGTGGAACACCCACCCCTGAGGAAATCTTGGCCACCTTGCTCCCTGGCCCGCTGGCGTGCTGCCGGTGGGAGCTTGAACGGCGGCATATGATCCCGCCGTCGAACTTCATCCTGCGGATCATCGTCGAGGAGGATCCCGCCCTCGTGCGGACGCTGAACGCGTACTATGCGGACGCGGCGGCCGACGGCGGCCTGGAAACGGCCGAACGGAAGGCGCTGTTCGACGTGGTCGCGAGGCATTACACCGGACGGCCATGGCCTGGCTCGGGCGGCATGGATGTCACGCGGCGGTTCCTCGCCGAGCTGCAAAAGGCGATGACCGCCACTAGATGGAAAGTGGACCTGCTGGCGATGGCCTGAGCAGCGGGCCCCCCGACCCTGGGCGGGCCTCGCCGCCGGCCGTCGGCCCGGATGCAAGCCGGTTCGAACGATTGATGCGGGAGGCTGCCTCGACTATTCCTGGCGAAACCAAGCGGGGCCAATCCAATCGGGGCCTCACGCCTGAGCAGGCGGTGGACCGGCTTGAGATGTTGCACGCGGCGGCCACGAAGTCCGCCCGTGACGCATTGCGGCGGTTCGCCGGCACCGGCATTCCGCCAACGGCCGCGGAACGGGCGGCATTCCGTTATCCGGAACTGAAGCTGATCTGGGAGCCGGATGGGCCAATCCCATTCACCTGGCGCGCCTGGGGCAAGTTCCAGGCGCCCGGCACCTACGCCACCACGGTGACGCAACCGGGCTTCTTCCGCCGCTATTTGCTGGAGCAACTGCGTCCGCTGGTCCAGGAGTACGGCGCCACCATCGAGGTTTCCGTCAGCGACCAGGAAGTGCCGTATCCGTACGTTCTGGAACCTGGGGAGGACCTCGTCTCAGGCTCGGCGTCCGCGGCCGACCTCGCGCGTTATTTTCCGACCCCGATGCTGGCCGCCGTGGGCGATGAGATCGCCGATGACCTGTGGGTTTTTGGTCAGGAGCGGCCCAGACCGCTGGCCTTGTTTGACGCCGTGCGGGTCGATTACTCGCTGCAACGGCTGGTGCACTACACCGGGACCGATTGGCGCGCGGCGCAGCGCTGGATCCTGCTCACCAATTACCAGCGCTATGTCGATCAGTTCGTCCGGTGGGCGCTTGGCGAGCTGGCGAAACCGGACAGTCCGTACCAACAGCTCGTGCTGCCCGGCGGTGGCGGCGTGCGGCGCGGCGACGATACGCGAAAGGCCGAAGCCCAGATCGCCGCCGCGCCCTGGCACCGGTTCCAGATGCCGGCCTACCACCTGCTTCGCCGCGACGGCGAGGATGGGGTTACCATCGTCAACATCGGCGTGGGGCCGTCGAACGCCAAGACCATCACCGATCACCTCGCGGTGCTGCGTCCGCACTGCTGGCTGATGGTCGGGCATTGCGGCGGGCTCCGGCAGTCACAGGTCATTGGCGACTACGTCCTGGCTCATGCATACTTGCGCCGCGATCGCATTCTGGACGACCTGGTGCCGACTGACGTCCCGATCCCGGCGCTCGCCGAGGTCCAGGTGGCGTTGCAGGAGGCGGTCGCTCAGGTGACCGGCGAGCGCGGTGACGCCCTGAAACGGCGGCTGCGCACCGGGACGGTGGTGACATACGATGACCGGAACTGGGAGTTGCGCTGGTCGCATGAGCGCCGGCGGATCAACCTGTCACGCGCCATCGCGGTCGATATGGAAAGCGGGACGCTCGCGGCGCAGGGCTACCGGCTGCGCGTGCCGTACGGGACGCTGCTTTGCGTATCCGACAAGCCATTACATGGCGAGATCAAATTGCCCGGTCCGGCGAGCGCGTTCTACCAGCGGGCCGTGGGCGAACATCTGACGATCGGTCTGGCCGCGCTGGACATCCTGCGCGGGCAACTCGGTGCGCTCCACTCGCGGAAATTGCGTAGTTTCGACGAACCGCCGTTTCGCTAGGCAAGCGGCGCACCGCGATTGCGCGAACGCATCCGGGAAACTGGCTCGGGCGGTAGGATTCGAACCTACGACCAATCGGTTAACAGCCGATTGCCGACCCCCTACATGGGGCGACGTGAAACGACAAAACACCGGTTGCTCCCGCAGAAGACCTTGCTTTTAGGCAGTTTTTATGCGACACCGCGCCACATGGGACAACATGGCCAGACGGACACAAGTGTTGTCCCGGTGTTGTCCCGGCACGGAGCAATCGGTTTATGGCGAAAATTCGACTGACAGATCGTTTCATCGCGTCACCCAAGCGGGTGCCCCCAAAAGGGAAACGCGGGAAGGTGGCGGACTCGCACACGCCGGGCATGTATCTGGTGGTGACCGACACCGGGCACCGCAGCTTCGCGGTCATCGCGCGCTATCCGCTCAACCCCAAACATCCGGTGCCTCGCACCCTGGGCGAGTGGCGAGACTCTCGCGTTCCTGGCGCGAAGGGCGAATCCGGCAGAACGATCACCCTGGAGGCCGCCCGCGCGAAGGCGAGTGAATGGCTTGCCCTGATCGAGAGGGGGATCGACCCTAAGATCGAGGAAGACCGCCAGCGGGCCGCCACGCTGCGCAAGCAGGCCAACAACTTTGGCGCGGTGGCGGCCGAGTTCATTGATCGGCATGTCAAGGGACCGGCGCTGGTGGAGTTGGAGAGGTTGGCGGCCGAGAAGCGCAAGGAACAACCCGACCTGTCCGCGAGCGATGCGCTCGCCCAGGTTCGTGGCGACGCGAAGAACCGGGCTCTTGTTCAGCAATCCGCCGCCCAGGGGCTCGCCAAGAAGGCGGACGCGGAACACACGATCAAAACTGAATTCGTGCAACGGTGGGGCATTCGCCCAATCACCGAAATCTATCCCGAGGAATGTTCGGCCGCGATCCGGGCCATCGTCAAACGCGGATCGCCGTATCAGGCTCACAACGCCTTCGGATACCTTCGGCAATTCTTCAACTGGGCGATCGGGACCGGCGAGTTCGGCCTGGATGCTTCACCCATGCGGAACCTTTCCCCGGTCAAGCTGATCGGCGATCGGGTGGCACGCGAGCATACGCTGAATGACGCCGACCTGCGGGCAGTGTGGCGTGCGGCGGGTGGCCTGATGGACGCCGGGGCTGTCGCCGATCGGCGACGCAGGGACCGCCCAAAGGGCGACGGCGACGGCGAACCGATTGGTTACCCATACGGTCCTTTGTTCCGCATGTTGATGCTGACCGGCCAGCGGGAGCGCGAGGTCGCGGACATGGTGTGGTCGGAGGTCGATTTCGACCAGGCGATTTGGACTATCCCCAGCGCCCGAATGAAGGGCGGCGCGACCCACGTGGTTCCCCTCGCACCAGACGCGCTGGCGTTGCTGCGGTCCTTGCCTCGGTTCACCGCAGGCGATCACGTATTCACCACGACAGACGGGGAAAAGCCGGTCAACGGCTTCTCCAAGGCGAAGGTGCGGATCGACAAGGTTAGCGGCGTCACCGGGTGGAAGATTCACGATTTGCGCCGGACCGTTCGGACGCATTTTTCCGCCCTGCCAATACAAGACGTGGTGCGCGAGGCCGTGATCGCCCACGCCCAAAAAGCGCTGCACAAGGTTTACGACCGTCACACTTATCTCGCCGAGAAGCGCGAATGCCTCACTTTGTGGGAGGTGCGCTTGCGCGGAATCGTGAAGCCGGCGCCGGACAACGTGGTGCCGCTGCACGCCGCGCGAGAGACTACCATGGCGGAGGCAGTGTGATGGCCGCTTATGCCGCCGTAGAAGGAAATCCGCCGCCGAGCGGAGGAACCGTCTTTAGCGGCGAGGTTTCCCATGAATGGATAGCCTGGGGAACGTGGCTGTCTCAGGCGGCGGCCGAATTCGCTGACCCTTTCAGGTCAGCGAATTGTCAGACAGCGGCGGAGAAATTCAGCGCACTTAATGATGACGGCGAGACGGTCGAATCGTTCTTGTCTTGCAACACTACCGGCGAGGCCGGCGAGGCCGAACTGATCGAGCGACTTACCGGCCAGCAAAGAGCCGCATGGGAACAGTACCAGAAAGAGAGGAACCGCTTACAAAAAGACCTGAAAAGGAAGCTAAATAATGGCCTTGGTTTAGTCGCCTTTGGCCGCAAAGACAGTCCCGCCGGGAGCCTGGAGTGGATTCCAGTGGAGGCATGGCGTTTTCTGCGTTTGGACCCCGAACAACCAGACGTCGTGCGCGGCGAGGGCGTGGCGTATTGGCATGTGCGAGTCATTGATCTCAGTCGGCATCGGACAGCGACACCACCGGATGCCGTTTATTCCACCGGGCTGCCAGGGCGGCCAACATCCAAGAAACTGATCATGTCAGAAATGGAGCGACGCGCGACGGCCGGAGAAATGATCCGCGACACTGTGAAGGGGGAAGCAATGGCACTCATTGAGTGGCTGAGAAAAAACCATCCACGAGCGCCAGTCCCGCAGCCGAAGACACTGCAAAATTCATTAGCCGAACAATGGCGCGCCCTCGGTGGTAAGAGTATCCCGAAAAGAAATCAAGACAGCTAATTCGGGAACTTTATCGGGATTGGCGTTCGCTCCCATTCCTGTCGCACCACCGAACGGTAGGAGGCGACATGAGGCTTCTCACATTCCCCCAGGTTCAGGCAAAGGGTGTACCCTGGTGCAGGGACCATTTGCGACGCAAGGCGAAAGCGGGTGAATTCCCGGCTCCCATTCCACTTAGCGATTCCCGGATCGCCTGGTTGGAGTCGGAAGTTGATGCCTGGATCGAAGCGCGGGCCGCAGAGCGCGATCAGGCGCCGAAGGCCGCCGCTTAAGCAAAACCCCACGCGGCGGGCGTGGGGCTGCTTGGTAGGCTAACCGTCGGCGGGACACCGATGATTTAGCCGAACCGGGCCACCCTTGCAAGCCGCGTCTTTTAGGACGCGAAACTTGTCTCATTTCAATTCGGGTTGGACCTGTCAGGTTGATGATCTGGCCGACCTCGCCCGCACCATCACGTTGACCGAACAGGCTGGATCAATCGGAACCGCGCACCTGATGCGCGCGCTGGCATCGGGACGCATCGCCCTGTTGCCGCTTCTCCCCAAGGAATCGTCCAGCAAGTTCAAGGCATGG
>CALFNB010000103.1 GCA_937902425.1 uncultured Acetobacteraceae bacterium
GATCGCCGACTGGGTCGTGGAAACCGAGCAGCAGCGGCGCGGCGGTGTCGTGTTGTCCGGGATCGAGACCGAAATCGCGGGCACCGTGGACATTCAACGGCCGGGGCGGAGATTCCGGCTGACCGCGCGAGTGGATCGGATCGAACGTTGGGCGGACGGGCGCCTCGCGATTCTGGATTACAAGACCGGTTTCGTTCCATCGCAGAAAATGGTCGCGGCTGGGTTGGCGCCGCAGTTGCCACTGGAGGCGGCGATGGCGGAAGCGGGCGGCTTCGGCCCGGAGTTGCGCGTAGCCACGTCGGAGCTGACCTATTGGCAACTGACCGGCGGCGTTGAGCCCGGGAAGGCCACGCTGCTGTTCAAAGGTAAGGAGAGCGAGCTTCTGGCGGCGATCGACGAGGCGATCCGCGGCCTCGAAAGATTGATCGATCAGTATGATGAACCCGCACGTTGCTATCTGGCGCAACCCAATCCGGCCTGGACGCCGCGGTTCTCCGATCACGCGCAATTGGCCCGGGTAGCGGAATGGTCATTGGCGGCGGAAGAGGACGAGACGTGATGACGAGCGCCTTCGGAATCGGAGTCATCGCAATGGATGCGCACGCGGAATCAAGCCGTTCGCGTGGCATGACCCGCGGCTCCGTTGGTTTACTGGAAGCAAAAGCATTACCACAGCGACACAGAGACACAGAGACAGAAAGTTTGAATTCATTTCCACTGTTCTTCTCTGTGTCTCTGTGTCTCTGTGGTAATGCTTATTCCTGTTGTTGTACGGGTCATCGAGGAACGTCGCGACGACGCGGGACGTCTGTCTCTCCCCATCATGCGCGTGGATCGCCTCGATCTGGAGCGAAGTCGCGGCCGGTTGTTGGTCCCGTCTCTCCGTGGCCCTCCGTGGCCCTCCGGGTTCTCCGTGGTAAAAGCTTGCAGAGCCAATCAAGGACTCCCCACGTCGTTCTGAAGCACGAAACGATGCGAGGTCATCCGCGTATCGATTTTCCCGTGCCGCCGCCGAATGATCGCGGTGCGTGCGTGGACCGGGAACCGCCAGAGCCTCGGATCAAGACGGATGGGCGCAGGCGTCGAAAGCCGGGTCGCGGTGGCTGATCTGACCACTCCGCGCGCCGAGGCGGAAGCCAATCAACGCGCCGCGTCGAACCCGGCGGTATCGGCGTTCGTCGCCGCCTCGGCCGGGTCAGGCAAGACGCGGCTACTGACCGACCGGTTGTTGCGGCTGATGGTGGGCGGGGCGAGGCCGGAGCGCATTCTGTGCCTCACGTTCACCAAAGCCGCCGCCGCCGAAATGGCGCTGCGGCTGCAACGCAGTCTCGGCCAATGGGTCACCATGGATGCCGCCGCGTTGCGGACGGAGCTGCGCAAGCTCGACATCGAACCGTCCGAGACGGCGATGCGGCGGGCGCGATCACTGTTCGCCCAGGTGCTGGATTTGCCGGGCGGGATGCGGATCGGGACGATTCATGCGTTCTGTCAGTCTCTGCTGCGCCGGTTTCCGTTGGAAGCGGAGATATCCCCGCATTTCCAACTCGCCGAGGACCGCGACGCCGACGAGGCCATGACCGAAGCGCGAGAGGACCTGCTGGCATCGGTGCGTCCGCGCGGCGCGTCGAATGCGCCGTCCGATCTGGAGGTCGCGTTGCGGACCCTGGCCGGCGCCGCCACGCTGGAACGGTTCAGCAAACTCGTGACCGCATTGAAACGAGACCGTGAGCGGTGGCGCCAGGCGCGGGACGGCGGCGCGGAACTGGCGGCGGCACGGCGGCGCCTTCTGGGGCTGACGGCGGTCGATCGGGCGGCCGTCATCGCCAACGCGGTGCGGGGCGCCGACGAAGCCGCGTTGCGCGCGGCGGCCTCGGTGATTGCAACCAAGGGCTCGGCCACGGTCAAACAAAAGGCCAGTGGGATCCTGCAATGGTTGGGCCTGACGCCTTCGGCGCGCATCGCTGATTGGGCTACCTGGCGCAGGTTATTCCTGAAAGCCGATGGTCAGCCCTACGCCGCTTCGTCCTTGGTGAACGCCGCGCTCGCGCGGACGGATCCCGAACTGCTGCCGCCGCTGCTCGCGGAAGCGGAACGGGTTTTCGCGGTCGACGACCAGTGCAGTGCCGCCGATACCGCCGCGTTGTCGGAGGCGCTGTGCACCCTCGCCGATCCGCTGCTGGAACGTTACGAACACCGGAAGGACGCCTCCGGCCTGCTGGAATTCGACGACCTGATCGCACGCAGCACCGAATTGCTGACCAATCCAGGCGCCGACTGGGTGTTGTACAAACTGGACGGCGGCCTCGATCATCTGCTGCTGGATGAAGTCCAGGATACCGCGCCCGAACAATGGGAGATCGCGCACAGCCTGACCCAGGAATTCTTCGCCGGCGCCGGCGCGCGCGACGAGATGCGAACCGTCTTCGCCGTTGGTGACCGCAAGCAGTCGATCTTTTCGTTTCAAGGCGCCGATGTGGCCGGCTTCGAGGATGCCCGCGGCAAACTCGGCGCGCGCGTGATTCAGGCCGGGCGCGAATGGCTTCAGAAGCCGCTCAATGTTTCGTTTCGCTCAACGACGCCGGTGCTGGCACTGGTGGATGCGGTCTTCGCCGATCCGGCTGCTTCGTCCGGTGTGGTACTCGATGAAGTCTTGTCGCACCGCGCCGTTCGCGAAGGCCACGCGGGCCGGGTGGAATTGTGGCCTTTGGCCGAGGCTCCGCCTCCCGAACCTCCCGCTCCCTGGGCCGCGCCCGAGCGAAACCAGCGCGCCACTTCCGCGCTCCAGTTGTTGGCCGACGGTCTCGCCGGCTGGATCAGCGACCAGACCGACGGGTCGGTGATGCTGGAAAGCAAAGGGCGTCCGTTACGATTCGGCGACATCATGATTCTGGTGCGCCACCGGGACGCGCTGCCGGCGGCGCTGGTGCGGTCATTGAAATCGCGCGGTGTGCCGGTCGCCGGTCTGGACCGCATGGTGCTTACCGAACAACCCGCCGTGCAGGACCTCATGGTACTGGGCGATGCCTTGTTGCTGCCTCAGGACGACCTGAGCTTCGCCTGCGTGCTGACCAGCCCGCTCGGCGGCCTGGACGACAACGATCTGATGGCTCTGGCGATCGGCCGCACCGGTCCGCTGTGGGAGGTGTTTCGCGACCGTCACAATGAAACGCCCGCCTGGGAACGCGCCTGGCGGTTCTTTAGTACGTTGCTGAACCGGGTCGATTACGTGTCGCCGCACGCTTTGTTCGCCGAGGCTCTGGGCGCACTCGGCGCACGGGCGCGATTGCTGGCGCGTCTGGGCGCGGAGGCAGCCGAGCCGATCGACGAGCTGCTCAACGCCGCGCTGCGCCATACCAAGATCCATCCGCCGTCGTTACAAGGTTTTCTGCAATGGCTGCGGCGCTCCGGTGCGGAAATCAAGCGTGAGGCGGAGGCGGCGGGCGACCAGGTGCGCATCCTGACGGTGCACGGCGCGAAAGGCTTGCAGGCGCCGCTGGTGATCCTGCCGGATACGACATCGCTGCCCAAGGATGATGATGAGTTGCTGTGGGGCAATGACCCGGTCACCTTGCGTCCGGTGCCAATCTGGGCGCCGCGCGCCGATTTTCACTGCGAGAGCACACGGCGCCTCCGCGACGCGGCGCGACAGAAGCGACGCGAGGAATACAACCGGCTGCTGTATGTCGCACTGACGCGGGCCGAGGACCGGCTGGTCGTTTGTGGTGCGAAACCAAAGCTCGGCGCGGCGAACGATGCGTGCTGGTACAATCTGATCTCGCGCGGGTTTGCTCGGCTGGTCGAAGTATCCGAGGGCGAGGCTACCTGGTTCGCAACGCCGCAAACCGTGCCTTGTGAACCGGAACAACGCAAACCGGCGGCATTCGAAGCCTCGCATCCGCCTGCTTTTCTGGGCACACCGCCGAAGCCGGAACCCGCCCGGCCCATGCCGCTGGCGCCAAGCCGGCCAGAGGGAGTGGCGTTCGGCCCAGTACCCGCGAGCGCGTCGCCGCTGGCCCGGGTGGAGCAAGGCGCCGACCGCTTCCAACGCGGGCAACTGATCCACGGCCTGTTGCAGCATTTGCCCGCGTTGCCCGAGGCGGACCGACGACCGGCGGCGGTGCGCTTTCTGCGACGGACCGGCAACGACGTCGCGGCGGACGACGCGTCGGCGATCGCCGACGAGGTGATGGCGATCCTGGCGCATCCGACAATCGCGCCGCTGTTTGGCCCCGACAGCCGCGCCGAGGTGCCGCTGACCGGCGTGGTGGGCGACGTCGTGGTGGGCGGGCTGATCGACCGGCTGGTGGTGCTGCCGGACCGCGTGCTGCTGGCTGATTTCAAGACCAACCGCCGGCCGCCCACGACGGTCGAGGCCACGCCGGTGGCCTACCTGCGCCAGATGGCCAGTTACCGGGCGGTGCTGCGGACCATCTTCCCCGGCCGGCCGGTGCGATGCGCGCTGATCTGGACGCGCGAGGCGCGGGTCGCCGTCCTGCCGGATCCGCTGCTCGATCCCCACGAGCCTGGGCGTGCCGCGCAGCCCTGACCCGCGACTCTTGACCGCGCCACATGCCGCGACCACTTTGCTGACCAACTTCACGGAGGATTCCGATGAGCACGAACACCAAGCCAGTTACCGACCAAAGCTTCGCGACCGATGTCATCGAGGCCAGCAAGACCGGACCCGTTCTGGTCGATTTCTGGGCGGAATGGTGCGGACCCTGCAAGATGATCGGACCCGCGCTGGAAGAACTCGCGGGCGAGTTCGGCGATAAGTTGACGGTGGCCAAGGTCGACATCGACAGCAACCCGATGTCGCCGACCAACTACGCGGTGCGGGGCATTCCCACACTGATCTTGTTCAAGGACGGCAAGCCGGCCTCGACGCAGGTTGGCGCACTGCCCAAGAGCCGGTTGAAGGACTGGATCAACTCGCAAATTTAGCGCGCATCCCACTACGCATCAGTTGAAATCGTACACCCCGACCGGGTCGGCCCGGTCGGGATTTCAGGCGTGCGCGTCGCGACCTTACCCCGGCGATTGACACGCATCGCGCGCTTCGCCAGTTTCCGGTTGTCTGGGTCAGCGACAACAGAACATGAGGGAACGCATGGGAAGCCGCCGGACGATGAGCGACTGGTTCACGCCTGTACGAAGCGAGTGATGGCGCAGGATCAGTCCCAGCCGTTACTCCGCATTTCTGGGGTGCAGATGCGGTTTGGGGGCGTGATCGCCCTCGGCGGTGTGTCGTTCGACGTCGGCCATGGCCAGATTTGCGGATTGATCGGGCCGAACGGGTCCGGCAAGACGACATTGTTCAATTGCATCAGCGGCATTTACCGCTATTCCCAAGGCGACATCCAGTTTGAGGGCCGGTCGCTGACCAACCTGCCCCGCCACCAGATGGCCGGTATCGGGCTTGGCCGCACCTTTCAGAATGTCGCGTTGTTCCGCAACATGAGTGTGCGGGACAATATCCTGGTCGGTGCCCACAACACCGCGGCATCAGGCTATATCGCCAATGCGTTGCGCCTGCCGGTCGTCCGGCGCGAGCAGAATGACGCGGATCGCCGGCTGCACGAATTGCTGGATCTGCTCGACCTGCGCCAGGTGACGGATACCCCGGCCGGAGCGATTCCGTTCGGCTGGCAGAAGCGCGTCGAACTGGCGCGCGCACTGATGACCAGGCCGAAGTTGCTGATGCTCGATGAACCGGCCGGCGGCCTCAATCACAGTGAGGTGGATGAACTGGCGGATCTGATGCGAAGGATCCGGCGGCAGCTCAATCTCAGTATTCTTCTGGTCGAGCACCACATGAACCTGGTGATGCGCGTGTCCGACAAAGTCGTGGCGCTGGAATTTGGTTTGAAGATCGCCGATGGCACGCCGGATGAGGTGCGGGCCGAACCGGAAGTGATACGCGCCTATCTTGGCGATACGCAGGAGGAAGACGAACATGCCGGCGCTGCTTGAGGCCAAGGGCCTGCACGCCGCGTATGGCGAAACGAAGGTGCTGCATGGCATCGACTTCTCTGTCGAAGAAGGTGGCGTCACCGCGCTTCTGGGCGCCAACGGGGCCGGCAAAACGACCACATTGCGTGCGATTTGCGGCATGGTGCGCACGCAGGGGGAGCTGATCCTCGGCGGCGAGTCGATCAGCGGCATGGCGACCGAGGACGTGGTCCGCCGCGGTGTCGCGCACGTCCCGGACGGCCGCGGCACGTTCATGGAGCTGACGGTCGAGGAGAACATGCGACTCGGCGCCTATATCCGTCGGGATCGCGGCGCGGTCGACAAAGATTTCGATTGGCTGTTCGGTTATTTTCCGCGCCTGAAGGAGCGGTTTCGCCAGCAAGCGGGCACCTTGTCAGGCGGCGAGCAGCAAATGCTGGCAATCACTCGGGCACTGCTGCTGCGTCCCCGGCTGTTGCTGCTGGATGAGCCGTCGTTTGGTCTCGCTCCGCTGATTGTGAAGGAGATCTTCAACATCCTGCGCCGCATCCGGGATGAGGAGAAAGTCAGTATGCTGCTGGTCGAGCAAAACGCCAGTCTCGCTCTGGCATTCGCCGAGGATGCGTATTTGCTGGAAACCGGCCGGATCGTGGTGTCAGGCAAGGCCGCCGACATCGGAAAGGACGAGTCGATCCGCCGTTCGTACCTTGGTTATTGAAGGAAGCGCACCGTGGAAGGACTGATTCACCAGATCATTTCCGGAATCGCCACGGGCGGGATTTACGCCAGCGTGTCGCTCGCGTTGGTGATGATCTACCAGGCCACGCATCACATTAATTTCGCCCAGGGTGAGATGGCGACATTTTCGACGTATATCACGTTGACGTTTATTAATATGGGAATGCCGTACTGGGCTGCGTTCTTCCTGGGTGTCGCGGTGTCGTTCGGCATTGGCGTGGCGATCGAACGCATCCTGATCCGGCCGATGGGCAACGCACCGATCTTGTCGGCGGTCGGCGTGTTCGTCGGTTTGTTGCTGGTCATCAACAGTCTGAGCGGCTGGTTCTTCGATTATACGATCAAGCAATTTCCTTCGCCGTTCCCCGACCAGGCGCTGTTGGGCGGCTATATCTCGGGACATCAGCTTGGTTCGACCGGCGTGACATTGGGCGTGCTGGTCGCGGTTTATTTGTTCTTTCGGCATACCAGTCTCGGGCTCGCGATGCGGGCGGCGGCACTCAACCCGGTGTCGGCGCGGTTGGTGGGTGTGCGGGTCGGCTGGATGCTGGCGCTTGGCTGGGGACTGGCGGCGGCGATCGGTTCGGTCGCGGGCTGCATGGTGGCGCCGGTGGTGTTTCTCGATCCCAACATGATGGCCGGCATTCTGCTCTACGCGTTCGCGGGCGCGCTGCTGGGTGGGATCGACAGTCCTCTGGGCGCCGTGCTGGGCGGCTTCGCGGTTGGCGTCATCGAGAATCTCGGCGGCGCTTACCTTGTAGGGACCGAATTGAAATTGACCATGGCGCTGGTGATCATCGTGTCGGTGCTGACCGTCAGACCCTCCGGTCTTCTGGGCCGCACCGTGCAAAGCCGGGTATAGAACCATGCGGAATTCCTGGGTGACCTGGGTTTTTGTTCTGCTGCTGGCGATTGTCCCCACGGCGGTGTTCAGCGGCTACCACCTGTTTCAGTTGACGATGGTGGTGGTGTACGCGGTCGCGATCCTCGGCATGGCGATCCTGGTTGGCTTCAACGGACAGATTTCGCTGGGTCATGGGGCGTTTTACGCGATCGGCGCCTATACGACCGCGATCCTGATGACGACTTTCGATGTCCCGTATTGGGTCACGATCCCGATCTCCGCGGTGGTTTGCGCGGGGTTCGGGTTCGTGATCGGATTGCCGGCGTTGCGGCTGGCGGGGCATTACCTCGCGCTGACGACGTTCGCATTGGCGGTGGCCGTGCCGCAGGTCCTGAAGCACAGATGGTTCGAGGACTGGACTGGCGGCGTGCAAGGCCTGGTCATCGATAAGCCGGATGCACCATTCGGATTGCCGCTGTCGTCGGATCAGTGGCTGTATTTGTTCAGCCTGGGTGTGGCGGTAGTGATGTACGTGCTGGCCTGGAATTTGGTGCGCGGGCGGATCGGGCGCGCGATGCGGGCGATCCGCGATCACGCGACGGCGGCCGAGGCGATGGGCATCAATCTCGCGATGGTCAAGACGCGCACCTTCGCGGTCAGCGCGATGTATACCGGGGTCGCGGGCTCCCTGGGCGCGATCGCGGTGGCGTTCGTGGCGCCGGATAGTTTCTCGGTGTTCCTGTCGATCACGTTGTTCGTGGGGCTGTGCGCGGGTGGCGCGGCCTCGATCCCCGGAACGATCGTGGGGGCGGTGTTTATCGAGTTCGTGCCGAACCTCGCGGACAAGGTGTCGAAGGCGGCGCCGGGCGCGGTGTACGGGGTGATCCTGATCGCGATGCTGTTCCTGTTGCCGATGGGCGCGGGCGGGTTTTTGAGCGGGCTGTGGCGGAAGGCGGTGGGGTCACGGATGGCCGCGATTGGTGAAACGAGGCCGGTTGCCGCTGGTCACGAGGTTGGGGTTGGCGTGGATTTGGCTGGCTCGTTGTCCACTGCGGACCCTGTCCATGCTCGTCGTGGCGAAAGTGTGAAGCCGTAACGTTTCCGCAGCCACATGGTGGGTCTCATCCCCCGGTCGCGAACCCCGGATACAGCGTCATCCCACCATCGACGAACAGCGTAGCACCCGTCACGTAATCGGACGCCTCCGACGCCAGCCACACCGCCGCCTGGGCGACATCGTCCGGCTCGCCAATCCGCTTGTACGGCACCAAAGTCATGAGATCGGCATAAGCCTCCGGCGTATCCCACGCCGCCGTATTGATCGGAGTGCGAATCGCTCCGGGCGCGATGCTGTTGACTCTGATGAAATGCGGTGCCAGTTCCTGCGCGATGCTTTTCATCAGCAGCATGACCCCGCCTTTCGACGCGGCGTAGTTCGCGTGACCAGCCCAGGGAATTTGCTGGTGAACGGAACTCATGCAAATCAGTTTGCCGGCGGCACGGGAGACGGACGGCACGACACCTCGCCGTTTGAACTCACGCGTGGCGGCGCGGGCGCATAAGAACTGTCCGGTCAGATTGACGCCGATCACGGTGTTCCATTGCTCCAGCGTCATCAGGTCGATCGCCGCGTCGCGTTGCAAGCCGGCATTGCTGACAACGATGTGCAGCGTACCGAAGTGCGCGATCGCGTCGGCGAACATGCGCTCCACATCAGCCTCGTTGCTGACGTCGGCGCGCAGGGCGATCGCGCGGCGGCCCATGCCCTCGATCTCGCGGACGACCTCCTCGGCGGTTTCCGGGTGGGTGACGTAATTCACCACCACATCGGCGCCCGATCGCGCCAACCCGAGGGCCACCGCGCGGCCGATGCCGGAGTTCGCCCCCGTAACGAGCGCGGGTTGTCCGGTCAACACCGGATGCCAGGCCTCGACCGGAAGGCGGCTGTTGTCGGGCAACGCCGGAGCCGTTGGGTCTTTGGAACCCGGAACAGGATCGTTCATGCCAGGTGGCTCCCTGATTGATCGCGTGTACAATAAAGTACGTCAGGCTGGGTTCCTGGTCCTGTCCCGCGGCGGCGTCCCGGCATTCGACCGATGGTCACTTCGGCCGAGCCCAGGCGAGCGCGGCCTGACGGATCGCGTCGGACTGCGCGGGGTAAATGTGCAAGACGTTGGCCAGGTCACGCATGCCGATTCCGGCGCTCATGACGACCGACATTTCGTTGATCATTTCGCTGGCCCGCGACGCGACAATCGTGGCACCCAGAATGACGCCGGTGCCCGCTTTGAGATGAAGCTTCACGAAGCCATCGTCTTGCCCATCCACGATGGCGCGGTCGTTGTCCTGCATCATGATCGTGACCGTGTTGACGGAAATCCCGCGTTCTTTCGCCTCCCAGATATACATGCCGACATGCGCGATTTCCGGATCGCAGAATGTGCACCAGGGAATCGTCAAATGGCTTTGCCGCCTGCGGCGTCCCGCGAATGCGTTTCGCACCGCCATTCTCCCGCTCGTCTCCGCGACGTTGGTGAACTTGTGAGTCATGCAAACGTCGCCGGCCGCGTAAATGTCGCGATTTGATGTGCGGAGGAAATCATCGACCTTGATACCCTGGGCGGGATCGGCGCGAACGCGGGCGGCTTCGACACACAAGCCCTCCATATTCGGAATGCGCCCTACGCTGAGGAGAACTTCATCAACCTCCACGGAAGTCCGGACTTCGTTATTGACGGTATCGAGCAACCTGACGCCGCCCGCCATCCGCGCCCCTGTCACGGTCGTATTCAAACGCGTCTCCACCCCGTCTCGCGATAATGCGAGGGACAGCAGCTCGGCCGCGTCTCGTTCTTCACGAGGAAGGAATTTGGGATCGTTCTGCAACAGAATGACATGCGCGCCCAGACGGCAAAACGCCTGCGCCATTTCACACCCGAGCGGACCGCCCCCTATGATGGCGAGGCGCGCGGGCAACGTTTCGATGTCAAAGATCGTTTCGCTGGTCTGATAACCGATCCGCTCAAGCCCAGGTATGTCACACGGACAGGGCCGTGCGCCCGTAGCGATCAGCGCCTTTTTGAAAGCCAGGCGGGAATCGCCTACCGCAATGACTTTTACCCCGGCGAACCGCGCGTCGCCGAAAAAGACATCGACGCCCGCCGCGTGTAAACGATCGACCGAACAATATTCGGCGATCCGCGCGCGAACGCGTCGCATTCGGGTCATCACCGCGGCGAAATCCACCAGTGGCTTCGCTCGGACAAACCCGCCAAAGTCACGCGCGTCGCGCACACCGGTAACGACCCGCGCGGTGCCAATCATCGCCTTGGACGGAATGGAGCCGGCATTCAGCGAATTGCCGCCCAGGCGATATCGTTCCAACAATGCAACAGACAAACCGAGCGCGATCGCCGATTCCGCCGCCGCCAGGCCGGCCGGACCCGCGCCCACGATGACGAGGTCGTAGACGGGTTTTGGTGCCGGATTTTCCCAGTTCGCCGGCCGAACCCGGTCAAGGAGTTCTCTTCTCGCGCTGTCGTCCGATTTGTCCACCAGAGGAGTTATCGTCACGACGAAAGCCAGCCGCCATCAAAGCCGGCACGCTCGAGGCCGGTCCGAACGTAAGGGCACTTCCGCAGAATGCTCCAGATCATTCCGGTCCGATAATTCTCAATCATCATCACCAACAATCCCTGATCCAGGCCATACCAGCCGTCTGAAAGCCAGCCCGCTCCATGTTTCGTCAATGTCGGATTGAAGCCGCTACAAAACCGGTCCTGCCGGCAAACTTCAGGGTAAGTACGCAAGAGATGCCGCGTTCCCTCGAGAGCCTGTTCTGACCCAAAAGGCAAAGTCGCAAGCATGGCCCATGGAGCGATTGTCCCGTCATCGGGGCCGTAAGGAACGCCCCGCGCCATGTAGCCGAAACATCTTCGGTCCCTCAGGTCCTGACGGATTTCGTGGTCGGCCGGTCCATCGCCCGCCGTAATTCCCCAGAAGTTCCGGCTATATCCCGCGAAACCCCGTGGATTTCGGGCGGCATAATCGCGATGCACGGTGATCGTGTCCTGGGTGTTCTTAAAATAGTCGCTGGCCTTTTCTCGCATGAAGCAATCCTGAATGCCACGAAAGTCCAGCCATGCCTGAGAAAATAAATGCGTGAACAGAGGGCCGGAGTATAACACATCACGGCTGAGCAGGTTTTCCCACTGATAAGTAAAGGTCCAGTTCGTGAAGCCGGCGTCAGACAAAGGATGTGTTGGCGAACCGAGGCCCAACACGTAAAGTACCGTAGCCTCGTTATATCCCTCCCACCCATAATGCAGAAAACCACATTCCGGTTTCCATCCCTGGGCGACCGTCTTGCCACCGTTCTGTGCCCAATCCCAATCCACCCGGCGGTACAACGCGTCCGCCAGCGAGCGAATTTCCGCTTCGTCGCCGGCGCCATCGAAATAGCAGCCGGCAGTGAGCATCCCGGCCAGCAGTAAAGTCGTGTCGATAAGCGACAGCTCGCATTGCCACACGCGGCGGCCCGTCGTCATGTCGATGAAATGATAGTAGAACCCCATGTAGCCGGTAGCGTCGGGCCGGTCGCTTTGCGCGCTGTTCCAGAAGAACCGCAAAGTCGCCAGGGTTCGCGACACCGCGAACGCGCGCGTTATCCATCCGTTGGCGATCGCCACCGGATAGCAGGACAACGCGAATCCGACGACCGCTATACTGCATGGCGATCCCTCGCGGGACGTATCCGCGACGAGTCCGTTTTCGGCATTGGCATACTCGATGAAATACGCAAACGCCGCGTGCTGCAGGCGGTCGATCAGCGCATCGTCTGGCAACGTGGTCAGAGCGAGCATATCGCGATTAATGGAACAACCGGACGGCCGCGACCGATTGCGGCGGCATCGTCACCTCGTGAACGCGGCTGTCGGCGTCAAATGGTTGCGTTTCTTCCCGGAGACGGGAAGCCTCGTTCAGCTCCGCCACCATCGCGGGACTCGGGTATTCGGGTTTGCCCATTTGTTCCCAGAGTCGCTTCGCATTGGCGTGCTCCAGATCGATACGCTGGATCGTGGCCGCGGCAACCTGCCGCGCGTCTTTCAGGCTGAATTGCACGAGCTCCGTCGCGATGGGATGGCGCGGCAGGGCAAAGTTCGTCAGCATGATCGTCGAGGATTTCTCGCCGCGAACCAGCCACGCGTCGACGGTTTCGTGGGTTCCTTCCACAAGCAGCATTTCACCGCCCAGTCCATGCAACAATTCAAATGCGCGCCAGGCAGGCTTGGCGATTCCGTGGATATTCAGCAGTCCGAAGCCGCCGTGGAACGGGACCGAGGGAAAGTAATTCTCCTCGAAAATGTCGGAGAATGTCCAGTAGCTGTATCCCTGTACCAAACCGTTCGCCTCCAGCACCGTTTTGACGATGAACGCCGCGGCATACGGGTCGTCGTGCAAGGGGTCGCGTGGATTCGAGGACGTGCACCATTCCGTATAGTAAACCGGCAGGTCTCCTGCCTGTTTACGCACGGCGCGGGTTTGTTCGCGCAAGATGCTCCGCGAACTTTTCGCCAGTTGCGTCTCGGTGTCATCCCCCGGCTGACCGAATGCGTCGGTCGGGTAATGGTGCGTGCTGATGAAGTCGACAGGCAACGCATTGGCATGGCAAAAGGCGATGAACTCATCCACCCAGGCGTTCGCGGCGGTCGCCGGTCCGCCAATCTTCAGCTCGGTGTCGACCCCTTTGATCGCCTCGGCGGTATAGCGATAGAGTTCGAAGTAATCGTCGGGCAGGCCACTGCCGAAAGAGGTCAGGTTTGGCTCGTTCCAGACCTCGAAAAACCATTGCCGGACCTCGTCACGACCGTAACGGTCGACCCAATGTTTGACCAGTTCGCGGATCAATACCGACCACTGCGCGAGGTCTCGCGGTTTGCTGACATTCGCGCGATAATGGAACACGGTCTGGTCGCCCGAGGCCAGGGCGGCAGGCATGAAACTCAACTCCACGAATGGCTTCATCCCGATCGACAGCAGGTAATCGAAAATACTGTCGGCGTTGGCGAACGAATATAACAGCTGCCCGTTCTGACAAATCAGCGTGCCCATATCGTCCGACAGAATGCCGTGGAAGCGCACATGCGCCATGCCGAGTTCATCATGCGCGCGTTTCAGTTGCGCTTGCCAATCCGCGCGCAAGCCGAGCGTGGCATGTCCGCTGCCGACCGTGTGTTCCCAGAAATGCGGCAGCGGCGTGGATGGTCCCGCGAGGCTGCCGCTGAAACTCGCCGCCATGCCTGATTTCCTTCGGTCAATTGTGATGGGAGCGGCGTGCCTGCCGGGAACGGGTCCCGCGGAGGCGCCCGTGGAGGAGACGATTGACCCTCAGCGTCGAAGTCTGGCCAGTTTCGCCCGGGGTACAGATGGGCCATGGGTTGCATAGTTCAAGGAAACCAGTTGTGGGAGACGGAGTTACTTCGATCGGGGGACCGGGAATGCCAGGTCCGCGCCGCCCGACCTTGCACCATCCCCGCCAACCGCGTTACCTCCGCCCACCGGCCAGAAAGGGTCCCAATGCGCGTCAAGGATGTGAAGAAAGTCGTACTCGCCTATTCCGGTGGCCTCGACACCAGCGTGATCCTGCGCTGGCTGCAGACCACCTATCGCTGCGAGGTCGTGACGTTCACCGCCGATCTCGGCCAGGGCGAGGAACTCGGACCCGCGCGGCAAAAGGCCGAACTTTTCGGCGTGAAGGAAATCTTCGTCGACGATCTGCGCGAGATCTTTGTGCGCGACTTCGTCTTCCCGATGTTCCGCGCCAACGCGCTGTATGAGGGGCAGTACCTGCTCGGCACCTCGATCGCTCGCCCGCTGATCGCGCAACGCCAGATCGAGATCGCCGAGCTGACCGGCGCCGACGCGGTGGCGCACGGCGCGACCGGCAAGGGCAACGATCAGGTGCGGTTCGAGCTGTCGTATTACGCGCTGAAACCCGACATCAAGATCATCGCTCCCTGGCGTGAATGGGACCTGACCAGCCGCACGAAACTGTTGGAATTCGCCGAGGCGAACCAGATCCCCATCGCCAAGGACAAGCGCGGCGAGGCGCCGTTCAGTGTCGACGCCAACCTGTTGCACTCGTCCTCCGAGGGCAAGATCCTGGAAGACCCGGCGGTCGAGGCGGACGAAATCGTCTACCAGCGCACCATCCGGCCGGAGGACGCGCCCGACCGGGCCACTATCATCTCGGTCGATTTCGAGCACGGCGATCCGACCGCGATCGACGGCGTGCGTTTGTCGCCCGCCGGGCTGCTGACCCGGCTGAATGAACTCGGCCGCGCCAACGGCATTGGCCGGCTCGATCTGGTGGAGAACCGGTTCGTCGGCATGAAGTCGCGCGGCGTCTATGAAACCCCAGGCGGCACGATCCTTTTGGCGGCGCATCGTTCGATCGAAAGCATCACGCTGGACCGGGAGGCGGCGCACCTCAAGGACAGTCTGATGCCACGCTACGCCGAGTTGATCTACAACGGCTTCTGGTTCAGTCCGGAGCGGCGAATGTTGCAGGCGCTGATTGACGAAAGTCAGAACAGTGTCACCGGCCGGGTGCGCCTGAAATTGTATAAGGGTAACGTGAGCTGCGTCGGCCGAGAATCGCCGCATAGCCTGTATGACACACGGGTCGTCACGTTCGAGGATGATCAGGGCGCCTATGATCAGTTCGACGCGCGGGGCTTCATCAAATTGAATGCTTTGCGGTTGCGGCTGGGGGCGATGGTGGGACGGCGCGGCGGCACGCTGTGAATCGTGAATGGACGGGTCTTGCATGACCATCGGGCGAATTTGGCTCGCTTGCCTCCTGCTGTCGCTGGTCAGTGCCTGCGCGCCCAATCCAATCAATTGCGATCTGGTCGTCGTCGCGAAAATGCCGCTCGAGGTGAGGAACCGGCTGTTGGTCGTGCCGGCCGGCATCGGTGGCAAATGGGTCACGTTGCTGGTCGACACGGGTGCGGAGCGTACCGTCCTCGCCGCCGATACCGTCGCCCGTCTGGGCCTTGCCCGGGACGAAAAGATCGTCACTCGATCAACCGGAATGGGCGGGTCGTACACGGCCAAGGATGCCATTGTTCCGGGTCTGATGCTCGGTGGCGTGCGCTTTCCGATCCAGCGTGTTTCGGTGGGTCAGTTCCAGCTCGGTCCCGGCCTCGCCGCCGATGGTCTCCTGGGCTCGGACGTTTTGCTCGCGTTCGATATCGATATCGACGTGCCTGGCAAAACGTTGACGCTTTATCGTCCGCGGGTTTGTCCGGACGTCCAGCCGCCGTGGCACGAACCGTTTGAGGAAGTGCCCGGTGTCAAAGCGCTTCGCGACCGGCTGCTGATCCCGCTGGAGCTGGATGGCGTGCATGGAATGGGGATTCTGGATACCGGCGCGCAGGCGACGACGATCGGTGTGAGCATGGCGAACCGGCTTGGTCTGTCACCGCTCGCCATGGCTGGCGATCTGGTCGTGCAGCATCATGGGGCGGGACCCGGCACGCAGGTGGCGCGGCTGCATCGGTTCGGTTTGCTGCGCATCGGCCCAGCGGTCGCGCATGACCCCGTGCTGTCGGTTCTGCCGGTGGACGCCGGTGTCGGCGATGCCCTGGTGGGCGAGGATTTTATCGACGGGCGGCGGATCTGGATGTCATTCTCCAACCGGGACGTATTCATCGCCACGTCCGATCCGGGACGGTAACGACGCCGGCTGTCGGACCCGGCGAGATCCTGCAGCATGCGCACATTTTGAGCGAGACGGGCGTCACGCTCGAAGCTCAGCAACCAGGTCCGGCCGCGGACCGGGTCATCATGACTTTCCCGCCAGCTGGCGCCAGGTGTGAGGGCGAACTCCGGATGTGTGAAACCTGTAGCGAGGAGCCTGGGGATGACGAAGAACTGGCGTCACCGCATTCAGCGCGTTTCGTCATCATTTCCTTTGCTATCGCGTGCCCGTTTATTGGTGGATGATTATTGACGCCTGAGCGGATCAAAGTACGATCAAAAAAGTAAGACTCCGACACAGAAAAGCAGTGATTACACGGAAAGGGAAACACGGTGTTTCACGTGGACGTTCAATCCCGTCCCCGCGCGAAGCGCCCAAAATGCCTTTCCGTGTAATCACTGCTGTCCCGGCTTTTCCGCGTTAAAATCCTTACTGGCTTACCGGGCCGCGAACCAATGCCGCCGTACCAAGATGTTCGCGAGCCGCGGGGTTCGACCGCGGGATGCCCAGACCGTGACTCAGCCAAAGCGCATCGTCCTGTTTGCGCCCGACCCGAGCATCTTTCGACAAACGATCCGTACCGAATTTGGTGAGCAAACGTGTGCCGCACGCGGTGCTCGGGTCGAGCCCGATTATGACGACAACGGGTGATTTTTCGAGGTCGTGTACGAGGCCCTTGACCCGGCGCATGGCTCCGCCGGGTCAGCGCGCGCCGGCTAATGTTTCACTTCGGTATACGGATACTGAATGTTGCCGGTCTTCAGGGCCGGCGGCCAGAGGATTACCTCGGCACTGGGGTCGCGGAACTGCTCCATGTCGTTGGACTTCACGTTCTGGAACTGCACCGCCAGCACGCGCGGTTCGACCCATTCGCCATTCGAACCAAATTTAATGTCCCCGACGATGGTGTGAAACGTCCCCTTGCGCAGCGCGTCGGCGAATTTCTCGTCATCCAGGCTCTTCGCGGTCTCGACCGCCTGTTGCAGCACTTGCATATAGGCATACGCGAAGGGCGGCAGATAATAACCAAGCGGGTCGACGCCCGCCGCGCTCGCGCCGGCCTGGTAAGTCTTCAGAAACTCCAGGCTGGCTGGCGACGCGAGCTTCGACCAGGGCAACCAGAAATCGTAATCGACAATGCCGTTCAGCAAAGGACCAAGCTGCACCTTTATCGCGGTTGCCTGTAATCCGACCATGCCGCCGCCGAAGATTTTCGTCTTCAGGCCAACCTCGTTCGCGGCGCGGATCATGCCAACGCTGTCCGGCGGGTAGGAACACACCAGAACGATGTCCGGACTGGTCGCCTGAATCGCGCGCACGATCGGTGAGTAATCGCTGGTCGTCGGCGGATAGGTCTTATCGTATACGATCTTCAGACCGAGTTCTTTCGCCACGATACGCGCGCCATCCATCGCGTTCCGCGGGAACTCCGCGTCCGCGCCGACCATGGCAACCGTCGTCGGCTTAGGACTTTGCTCCATCGCCACACTGAAGAAGCCGCGTGCGAACGCCTCCTTGGGCTTCGGTCCGCCGACCGGTTGGATAGCGAAATACTTCGGATAGTTGAACTCTGAGTTGGTCGCCAAACCAAACAGCGCCAGAAACGTTCTGTTATGCCCAATCACGACGGGCATCGCCGGCGCGATCATGTTGGTGGCATAGCCGCTGACGACGATGTCGACTTTGTCGACATCCAGCAGCTTGGTATAGAGGCCAGGGATCGTCGCCGGGTTCGACTGGTCATCGTAATAAACCAGCTTCACCTGACGGCCGAGAAGTCCGCCCTTGGCGTTGGTCTCCTTCTCCCAGATCTGCATCGCGAGCAAGGCCGCTTTACCGATCGGCGCGAGCCCCCCCGTTAATGCCATGCCGAAGCCAATCGTGATCGGGTTCTGCGCCCGCGCGGTCAACGGTCCAGTGAGCAGCAGCATGACGGTGAGCAACGCGGAACCCAATACCCTGGGCAGCATCCGTCTCGATAGCATCACGTTTCCTCCGTGTTGGTTTTGGTCAGTGGCATTCTAGGGGCGGCCGCGGTTTCGCGCCAGCACCACCCTTGTCGACCCGCCACTTCTGACGCCACAACAAACCATGACCGATGAACAACCACCGATCCGCATCACGCGGGAGAGCCTGCGCGACGGCTCGCTGATCGAGGCCGCGCGCCGCCGGGTGGCACCGGGCATGCCGGTCCGCTCGGATGCCGAAATCGAAGCCTGTCTCCACACGATGCTGGAGGATCACCCGTCCAGGCAGGACGTCTGGCTGTTTGGCTACGGGTCGTTGATGTGGAACCCGGCGATGCACTTCGCCGAGCAGCGTGGTGGTCGGGTGGTTGGCTGGCACCGGAAATACTGCCTGTGGCTGGAGGCGGGACGGGGCTCCCAGGAAAATCCTGGTTTGATGCTGGGGCTCGACCGTGGCGGCGCGGCGGCGGGGGCGCTGTTTCGGGTGCCCGCCGACCAGGCCCGCACCGAGCTGCTGCTGCCGTTCCGGCGGGAGTTGTTCACCTATAGTTACGAGGCACGCTGGGTTTCCGTGGCGACGCCGGACGGCCCGGTGCGCGCGGTGACGTTCGTCGTCAACCGGGACGGGCCGCGCTACGTGCGCCGTCTCGATCTGGAACGCGTCGCGCAGCATATTTCGACCGCGTCCGGCGCCCTGGGTTCCTGCATGGAATACCTGCATCGCACCCTGGAATCCCTCGACGCTCTGGGCTTGAGCGACCGGATGCTGCGGGAGGTGTACCGAATTTGCACCGCGCGTGCGGCGGCGAACCAAATCTGCTAAACTGATCAACAAACACAGGAGCCCGCCATGGTCGATCTCGACGAATTCACCGTCACCGATGCCACGCTGGAACAGATGGCCGGCACGGCCAATCCTCGGCTGAAGCAAATCATGGATGCGGCCGTGCGCCACATGCATGCGTTTGTCCGGGAGGTCGAACTGACCCCGGCTGAATGGATCCAGGGCCTGCGATTTCTGACGGCGGTGGGTCAGGCCTGCACGCCGCTGCGGCAAGAGTTCATCCTGCTGTCCGACGTGGTCGGCGTCAGCGCCGTGGTCAACGCGTTGCACGACCGCAAAGCGAAGGAGCTTGGCTCGCAGAGCAGCCTGCTCGGCCCGTTCTTCCGCGAAGGCGCGCCGGAACTGCCTCTGGGCGCACAAATCGTGGAGCAGCCGACCGTCGAGGAACTTGTCGTGCATGGGCAGGTCACCGACACCCATGGCGCGCCGGTGCCGGGCGCGCTGATCCAGGTCTGGCAGACCAGCGAGCGCGGGCTGTACGACCTGCAGGAGCGCAACGGCGAGTCGATGGACATGCGCGGCAATTTCCGCACCGACGCGACGGGGCATTATTTCTTCCGGACGGTGCGGCCGAAGGGATACTCGATCCCGATGGACGGTCCGGTGGGGGAACTGGTGCACGCTCAGAGAAGGCACGGGATGCGGCCTTCGCATATTCATATGCTGATCGGGGCCGAGAGACATCGCGAACTGGTCACGGCGCTGTATTTCGGGGACGACGATTACATCGACTCGGACACGGTGTTTGGCGTGTCCGGTTCGCTGGTGGTGGCCGCGAAGGACGACCCCAGTTCACCGATGAAGGGCTATCGCGCGGTGCGCTACGACTTCCGGCTGGCCAAAGCTGAGCCGGGCGAGAGCGGCCGTGTTGGCGCCGATCCGACGACGTTCATGCCGAAGGCGGCGGAGTAGCGGGCAGGTCGGGCGCCTTCGCCGTCAATTCTGCTCACGCAAGATGGCTTCGTAGTCCCGCCCGCCGCGGAAAACGCCCTCGATGATTACGGTATCCGCGTCACAACGAACGCGATGTTGACGCGGCGCTCGAACCCGGTCACCCGCGAGCCGGGTAGAATGTCGTCACGTTGCCTGCCACGCAACGGGAACGTCGTGGGTCCGTTGCAAAAATTGACAATCCGATTGATGTAGCCGTCCGCGCGTTCTTCGCTCGAATGCACCGTGATATACTCGTACAGTTTGTCAATATGGCGCTCGGCAAGTGGGGTGAAAATCACCCTCACGAACGTTTACCGTATCTTTTTCCTGGCACGGCGGGCCTTGACGCGGCTGAGCACCGCGTCGGCGGGAGCCCCTTTGGACGGGTCCGCCAGATATTCCTGATGACCTGCCACGATTTCCTCACGCAGCCAGCGCTCTGCCGCGGTGTCACGTTCTATCAGGGCGCGTACGCCGTCGCGCGGGACTTCGCTTACGGAGGCATAGCCGCCCGACCTGATTTTCTGTTCCTCGACCTCCGCCATCTCCAGCGGTAGCGTGATGCTGAATTGCCGTGTGGTTCTCATGTCCCAGGTTCCTTTGGTTCACCCTGGCACGCAGTAGGATTCGATCCTATTGAATTACCGGCCGGCCGTGGTGCCGATTTCTTTCTCGCGGACAGCCGGATCGAACATCTGGCGAGGCTCAATGATGGCAGTCTGTTTCGCGCAGGCATGGCTGGCAGGTGCAAACCAGTGCGGCCCGGTCAAGATCGGCTTCTCCGCCGCCGGCTCTGGCTCAGCTCGCCGCGCTTTCAGTCGCAAGTGAGGGCCCGATTTATTTCATTCGCCTGCTTGACGGAGGGAAGCCTGAAGAACGGCGGGTCCATCACGCATTGCGCCACTTCCACGTGCGTGGTGAGGTATTCCGATACAGTAGCGAAATGCTTACCAACGACTTCGGGCTGACGGATTATCTCTTGCCACGTCTCCCGGCCTTCGCGTTTTGGATCGACGACGCCCCGCCCATGCGGGAGTGGCGGAAACTGGTGCGGCGAATGATCGACCATGGTCCGCTTCGGGAGCGTGGCGTCGCTGGTGGACTCAGAACGCCGGAGCCTGGTCAATTCATACGAACGCTCAGGTCCACCCGAACGAAGTCGCGAAATTGTAATCCGGACAAAGTCAGCGGGTTCTAAAGCTGGCCGTTTGGGCGGCCGATCGGGCCGGGTGACAAATCATCGCAATTTCCCTTTGAAGATCCTCCTCGGCAATCGCGTTCAGGCGCCGAGGCGACCAACAAACCCAATTACCGTACGGGTTTTGCACAGGGGCCCAACCGTCATCCCCAGGCTCGTACCCACGGCTGTCCGGTTAAAAAAAGCTTGTACGTCAACTGTTTATGGAATCGACTCTGTCTCACGGGAATCGCCCGGATCGAGACGGAGGCCATATATCGCCGT
>CALFNB010000104.1 GCA_937902425.1 uncultured Acetobacteraceae bacterium
CATCCCCGCGTTTTTCCGCGCCTTCGCCTGCAACTCCATCATGATCGGGCCAAGCTTCGTCGGGTCCTCCTCCGGCGTGACCGTGAGCCCGCGATGCCAGCCCTCGGCGATGGCGAGCAACCCGCTGCCCGCCTCGACAATCCGCCCGGTGAAGTCGGACGACTCGAGGCTGGCGATCCACACCACGGCGGGCGAGACGCGGCCGGGATGCATCGCCGCCTTCTGTTCCTCGGTGCGTTCGCGCAGCCCCTCGGTCATGCGGGTCAGCGCCTGCGGGGCGATGGCATTCACCGTCACACCGTAACGTTTCAGTTCACGCGCCGCGATGACGGTGAACGCGGCGATGCCGGCCTTGGCCGCGCCGTAGTTGGTCTGGCCGGTGTTGCCGTAAATCCCTGACACCGACGACGTGTTGATAATTCGCGCATGCACCGGTCCGTCGATCTCCTTCGACCTGTTCCGCCAGTACGCCGCCGCGTGGCGCGAGGGAGCGAACGTGCCCTTCAGGTGCACCTCGATCACCGCGTCCCATTCCGGTTCCATCATGTTCACCAGCACGCGGTCGCGCAGAATGCCCGCGTTGTTCACCAGAATGTCGAGCCCGCCAAACGTCTCGATCGCCTGGTCGACCATCCGTTTCGCACCCAGGAAGTCGGCGCAACTGTCGGTGTTGACGACTGCTTCGCCGCCGGCCGCCTTGATCGTGCGCACGACCTCCTGTGCCGGGGTTTCGTCGGAGCCGATGCCGTCCCCGCTGGTCCCGAGGTCGTTCACCACGACCTTGGCACCATGTTTGGCGAGCGCCAGGGCGTGTTCGCGGCCAATGCCTCGTCCGGAGCCGGTGACGATGGCGACACGGCCAGCAAGCAGAAGACTCATGTTTGGTTTCCTTGTCAGAATTGCGCCGGACCAGCGCCGACGATGGAGGGAGTTTTCGGGCCTGTTCCCGCGCACGTCAATTTTTGGCTGGCTGACGTCAGGGATCCGGGGAGCGCGGTTCGTTGACAGCGTACGACGAAGACGCCGCGACCTTCCTCGATGCTCTGATTCTGAACTGGCTGATCGGAGGGACCGACGCCCATGCGAAGAATTATTCGATCTTGATTGGCGGCGAAGGCCTGGTGCGGCTCGCGCCCCTCTACGACCTGGCCAGTATTTTCGCTTATGCCAACGTCGATCCAGACAAAGCGAAATTGGCGATGAAGATTGGCGGCGAATACAGATTGCGAAGCATCGGCTTATCGGAATGGCGCAAACTGGCGATTGATCTTCGTACCGATGCTGACACATTGATCGACCGGATTCGTGCCATGGCGGGCGAACTGCCTGATCGTCTCGCCGATGAGGTCAGACGGCTATCCGCGACTGGTGTCGCGCATCGTGTCATTGATGCGCTGGCGCGTGAGTTGCCTCGCCGGGCGGCATTGGCAGCCGCGATCTGAGGCCTCACCACGGATCGATGTACGGGTACTTTTTCGTGGTCCGCACCGGCACCGGAGGCAACCGCCGCAAGCTGTTGGCGATCCAGCCTCGCGTGTCCGCCGGATCGATGACATCGTCGATGCCGCCGCCCGCCACGGCGTTGACCGCCTTGGCGTTGTCATAGGCGATCGCCGTCCGACGTTCGAATTCCAGCCGCCGTTTCTCGGGGTCTTCGATCGCCATCAGTTCTTTGCGATAGCCCAGTTTGACGGCGCCTTCGATGTTCATGCCGGCGAACTCGGCGGTGGGCCAGGCGACCGAGAAGAATCCGACCAACGATCCCGCGCCGAGCATCGCCTGCGCGCCGAGACCGTAGGCCTTACGAACGACCACGGTGAACAACGGCGCGGTCATGTTGGCTCCGGCGTTGAACAGGCGCGTGCAATGCCGCACCAGGGCAGTCCGTTCCACTTCCGGACCAACCATGATGCCCGGACAGTCGATCAGGTTCACCACCGGAATGTCGAACGCATCGCACAGTTGCAGGAAGCGCGCGCCCTTGTCCGCGCCGTCGGAATCGATCGCGCCCGCCAGGTGATGTGGATTGTTGGCGATCAGTCCCATCGGCCGGCCCTCGACCCGGATGAACGCGGTGATGATGCCGACGCCGAATTTTTCTCGGATTTCCAGCACCGAGCCGCGGTCGGCGATCGTTTCGACGATGTCGCGCATGTTGTACAGCCGCAGCCGGTTCTCCGGCACGGCATGTCGCAGCCGCCGTTGGTCGTGCGCATCCCAGGCCGCGATCGAGCCCTGAAAATACGACAGATATTTCTTCGCCGTATCGACGGCGGCGAATTCGTCCTTCACCAGGATGTCGACGACGCCGTTGGGCACCTGAAACGACATCGGGCCGACTTCCTCGGGTGTGTAGATGCCCAGGCCGCCGCCCTCGATCATGGCGGGGCCGCCCATGCCGATGGTCGAGCCCTCGGTGGCGATGATCACGTCGCTGCACGCCACCAATGCGGTGTTGCCGGCGAAGGTGCGGCCATTGACGACGGCGATCAGCGGCACGTGCCCGCTGAGCTGGGAATACGTCGTGAACGTGTGCGTATCGATGGCGACTCGCGGGCCGATGTAATCCTCGCCCGGCCGCCCGCCGCCGCCCTCGCCGAACAACACCAGAGGCAGGCGGAAGCGCTGACACAGTTCGAACATCCGATCCTGCTTGTAATGGTTGCGATGCCCCTGCGTGCCCGCCAGCACGGTGTAGTCGTAATGCACCAGCGCCGCGCGAGACCGTGTTTCATCGAACAGATCGCCGTTGATCGAGCACATGCCGGCCACCACGCCATCGCCTGGGGTATTCTTACGCAATGCCTCGATGGAATGCCGCTGGTGCTGGCGCGCGACGACCAGTGGCCAGTATTCGTTGAACGAGCCGGGATCGACCAGTCGTTCGATATTTTCCCGCGGCATCCGATGGCCGGTCTTGCGGCGGCGCGCCACGGCGTCTGGACGGTTTTCGTCCAGCGTCAATGCGTGGCGATCGTAACTCTCGCGTAGGTCGTCACGGATGTGGTCCAGGTCCAGTGCTTCGCTCGCGGCGATGGCGCCGCCTTCGACCTCGGCTTCCTGGATGAACACGATGGGAAAGCCTTCACGAACCACGTCGCCCGCCGCCATCGTGACGCCGCGCACGATGCCGCTGTGCGGCGCGGCGATGACGTGTTCCATCTTCATCGCCTCGACGATCGCGACCTGTTGTCCTTGCCGAACCGCGTCTCCGACGGCGACGGTGATGGCGGCGATGGTGCCCTGGATCGGGGAGGCAACGCCGAGCGATCCGTCGGGACCGGTCAGTTCAGGCGCGGTCTCGGTTTCCCCCGTGGCGGCTTCGGATTTGACCTGCGCGTCGTGCGCGAACAACGCGAGCGGATCACGGCTTTTGATCCGTGCACCGGCGAAGCCGCTGTTGTTAGGTCCGGCCGCCGAAGTCGCCGTGACGAACCGTTGCCGCTGATCGGGGCCGGCGACCGAGAGTGCCGCCATGTGCTCATCCACCCAGCGCGTATGAACGCTGCCCGCCGTGAAGTCGGGATGCGCCAGGATCGCGCGCAGGAACGGGATATTGGTGCCGACCCCGTCGATCCGGAACTCGCTGAGCGCGCGTGTGGCGCGTCCGACCGCGGCGGCGAAATCCGCCGATGGGGAGTGGGCGATCACCTTGGCAAGTAACGAGTCGAACGCACTGCTGGTGCGGTAGCCGGCATAGCCAAACCCATCAGTCCGCACGCCCGGTCCGCTCGGCGCCTCATACACGGTCATGGTGCCGCCCGCCGGCCGGACCGCCCCATCGGCGCCAATCGTTTCCATGTTGACGCGCGCCTGGATCGCGTAGCCGCGCGGCTTCGCCACCCCGGCCGCATCCAACCCAAGTTCCTTCAGCGTCGCCCCCTGGGCCAGCCGGATTTGCGTTTGCACCAGATCGACGCCGGTCACCGCCTCGGTCACCGTATGTTCAACTTGCAACCGGGCGTTCGCCTCGATGAACACGAACGGCTGAGCCCGTCCGCTGACGTCGACGAGAAATTCGAATGTCCCGACATTGCTATACTCGACGCTTCGCGCGAAACGGACCGCCGCGTCGATGATTTGCCGGCGCAGGTCATCGTGCAGCGCGGGTGCCGGAGCAATTTCCAGCAGCTTCTGAAAGCGCCGCTGGATGCTGCACTCCCGCTCCCCCAGATGCGCGATCTGGCCGGTGCGGTCGCCGAGGATCTGCACCTCCACATGGCGGGCGCGCGTGAGGAATTCTTCGACGTAGACATCGTCCCGGCCGAACGCCGCTTTGGCCTCGGACCGGCAGCGCTGGTAGGCGGACTCCAGGTCGTCGATTGAGGTGACCGCGCGCGTGCCTCGTCCCCCGCCACCGGCCAGCGCCTTGATGATCATCGCGCCGCCTCGGCCGAGCGCCGCGAAGAACGCATGCGCCTCCTCCAACGTCACCGCGCGATCGAGCCCGCGGATCACCGGCACGGACGCCGCGGTCGCCGCGACCCGAGCGCGCGCCTTGTCGCCGAACAGTTCCAGGTGCGCCACGTCCGGCCCCACGAAGGTGAGACCGGCCTCGGCGCACTGGCGCGCGAAGTCGGCGCGCTCGGCGAGGAAGCCATAACCGGGGTGCACGGCATCACATTCCGTCGTCCTGGCCGCCGCGATCACCGCTTCCGCGTTCAGATACGCCGCCGCACCCACGCCGGGCAGTGCATGGGCTTCATCGGCCATGCGAAGATGCAGACTTTTCGAATCATCCTCGGAATAAACCGCGACTGTGGGCAGACCCATATCCGACGCCGCGCGAGCGACGCGGATGGCGATTTCGCCGCGGTTGGCGATCAATAGTTTCGTCACACTCATGATGGTTCTTTCGGTGGCATGATGGGCACATGGCGGCTTTGGTGTTGTCGCGGAAATCCGGAGGCTTCATGCGTCGCGATCCCTCGCCGTGTCATACCAGCCCGCGAGGGGAACGCCACCGGCGTCACGCGATCCCGTCATGCTCGGGCCTGACGCGAGCATCGCGTGCCGCGAGGTCCGTGCTCAGAAAGCCGCACACGAGTTTGGTGTCGACCGATCCTCGGGTCGAGCTCGACCGAAGTGTCACGCCCTGAAGTCATCCATTCCGCCAGTTGTTTCAATCGAACCCTTCGTGTTTGAACGCACCGTCACGCCAGGCGAGCGCTTCCTTCAATCCACCCTCGCGCATTTTCTCGGCGAATTGTCCCGCGCCAGGCCGCAGCCGCGACGACAACGCGTGCCATTGCCAGCCCATCGACAGCGCGGTGCGGAATCCCATGATCTCGTAAGCCTGATTGATGGAATGCTTGTTCGCGGCGAGCAAATCCGGCGCGATCTGGGTCATCGGCCGCAGCTCGCGCATTACCTGTTCCTCAAGTTGGTCGGCGGGGAAACATTTCGCGACCCAGCCCATTTCGGCGGCCTCCCGGCCGGTCACCGAGTTGCCGGTCAATTGTAAATATTTTGCCCGTGCCATCGACATTTTCCACGGGAAATACAACGTGTCCGGAGTCGTCATTCCGCGCATCGGCGGGTAACCGATCCGCGCGTCCTCGGCGACGAAGGCGATATCGGCCATCGACAGAATCTCGGTACCGCCCGCGACGCAATGGCCATGCGCCTTGACCACGACCGGCTTCAGCAGGTCCCAGATCGTCAGCCAGTCGCGCAGGCAACTACGCGCGAACTGATCGGTCCAACCATCGAAATGCGCCGAATGGACCCAGCCCTCCTTCGGATGCTCGCGGTTGCCGGGCGACATATCGTAGCCGGAGCAAAACGACGGGCCGGCGCCGTCGATCAACACAACCGAAACGTCGTCATCGGCTTCCGCCGTTCGAAGCGCATGGACGATTTCATCTCGCATTCGGAAGGACAAAGCGTTGCGCTTTTCGGGCGCGTTCAGCGTGATGCGTGCGATGCGGTCGGTCACGCTGTACAGGATGAGTTTGTATGAACTCGACATGATGTTCGTTCCCCCCGGACGCGATCAGCGTCCAACCCAGTTTGGCGGCCGTTTTTCCACGAAAGCACGTGGGCCTTCCTTGAAGTCTTCGGTCGCGATGACGCGGCGGCTCGCGGCGCCGGAGATCTCCCACAACTCCGCCTCGGTCCGGTCGTACGCCTGGCGCGCCACACCCAGTGCTTCGCGGACGGCGATCGGGGCGTTGACGGTGACGCGGCGGGCGAGGGCCAGCGCGGCGGCGATCACCTCGGAGGCCGGCACCACCGCGTTGACGAGCCCGAATTGCGCGGCGCGCGCGGCCGGGATCGGATCGCCGGTCGCGATCATTTCCAGCGCGATCGCTTTTGGTAGAGCGCGCGGCAGGCGGAATACACCACCGGCGCCAGCGACCAGACTGCGCTTTACCTCTGGCAGACCGAAATTCGCCGTCTCCGCCACCACCGCGAGGTCGCACGCCAACAACAGCTCCAACCCCCCTGCCAGCGCATGTCCCTGGGCCGCGGCGATCCACAGCTTGCCCCGGCTGGCACGTACGAAGCCACCGAAGCCTCCCTTTGCCGTCGAAAGTGTGCTGCCGCGGCCAGCCGAAACCTCCTTCAGATCGGCGCCGGCGCAGAACGCGTGTGGACCGGCGCCGGTCAGGATCGCGACCCAAAGGTCAGGATCGGCTTCCACCCGCTCCACGGCTGCTTCCAGCGCGGAGGCGACGGCGCCGTTGACCGCGTTGCGCGCCTCCGGCCGGTTGATGGTGACCAGCGCGATGTGCGGTTCAACAACCTCGAACAACACCGCGCCTGATTGCGTGGTGTCACTCATTTCGCGGCGACCTTGGCGCGTTCCTTGTCCAGATCGGGCACGTTGCTGGCCGACGCGCTCAGCATCGACGACTTCGTCACCGCCAGTGCCGCTTCCGCTGCCTCGTTCTCGTGGATCTTCGACATCACGGCTTCGCGGGCGCGATTGAAGTATTCCCGGTTGGTGGCGACAAACTCTCGCGATTTGCGCAGGCCGGCGAGGTAGCCGTTGATCTCTGGCACGACGTAGCGCGCGACCATGTCCCAACTGCGCATGGTGTTTTCCGGATTGGCCCAATCGTGCACGAAGCCAACAACGGTGCCGAAACCGCCGCTGATGGCGAGCACGTCCTTGATCCGTTTCACCAGGTCGTCCGGCGTGCCGATCGTCGCCGCCGCGCCATCGGAGAACGCCGTCTTGTCCACGGCCTCATCTGGCGTTCTGAACGGCTTCGCACCCGGCCGCTGCAATGTCGCGGTGATGTATTCGTTATGATGTCGCAACAGACCGTCACGGGCCTCGGCGCGCGCCTTTTCGCGGGTCTCGGCGATGTGCCAACTCAACAACACACGCCAGTTCTTTCGATCGGCGATCTTGCCATGTTTGGCGGCGGCGGATTCCGCGAAGCTCCATTGCGTCGGCAGCGCGTTCAGACCTTCGTCCGACAGCGAACCGATCGAGATGATGCCGATCCCATGCTTGCCCGCGAGCGTCATGCCCGAAGGACTGATCTGCGAGGCGACGGCGAACGGCATCTCCTCCTGCAACGGCAGCAGTTGCAAGGCGGCGTCGTTCATCTGAAACCACTCGCTTTTCACGGTCACCCGCTCGCCGTTGAACAGCCGGCGGATGACGCTGATCGCCTCGTCCTGCCGGTCGCGCAACACCATCGGATCGACCCCGAGCGTGTGGGCATCGGACGCGAGCGCGCCTGGGCCAGACCCGAAGATCGCCCGCCCGCCGGTCATGTGGTCGAGCTGCACCATGCGTTGCGCGACATGGAACGGATGGTGATAGGGCAACGAAATAACCCCGGTGGCGAGCCTGATGCGCTTCGACCGTTCGCCCGCGGCGGCGAGGAACATCTCCGGCGACGCGATCATTTCCCAGCCGCTGGAATGATGCTCGCCGCACCAGAATTCTTCGTAGCCGAGCTTGTCCAGATGCTCCACGAGGTCGAGATCGCGGCGGAACTGCAACATCGGATGTTCGCCGATCGGATGATGCGGCGCGAGGAAAGCGCCGAAGTTCAGGCGAGGCATGGCAAAGTCTCCCACGGGGTGTTGGGTTGAGCATAGCGTCACGCCTGGCGAAGAAAAGCGGCACCTATTTTCGGCTCGTGATCCAGCCGGCCAGCGTGTCGAGCAGATCTTCCAACACCCGCTTGTCCGTGGTTCCTGACCGCATGGGAACATGAAACGAATGGTCGGCATGCTCGATCACGTGCAATGTCACGTCAGCGGAGAGCCGATCCAGAACACCCGCGAGAATTTTCAGGTCCGCCAGGGCATCGCGATCGCCTTGCAGAAACAGCATCGGCACCCGTACGTCAGACAAATGCCGTGCGCGGTCTTCGGACGGCTTGCCCGCGGGATGGAGCGGGAAGCCAAGGAATACCAGACCGGAGACACGCGCCATTGGCGCTTCGGCCTGTGCCTGTGACGTCATCCGCGCGCCGAAGGATTTGCCTCCGGCGAAGAGCGGGATTGCCGGGGTCAGCCGATTGGCGGTCGCGACCGCCGCTCGCACGGTGGCGTGTGCCAGAGGTGGCCGGTCCGGCCGCCTCGATCCGTGTTCCATGTAGGGGAACTGATACCGCAATGTGGCGACGCCGCGTTCATACAATCCATCAATGACAGCCGCCATGAACGGGTGCGTCATACCGGCGCCGGCTCCATGCGCCATGACATAACAAGCGGAAGGATGGCTCGGGACCCGTAGCAGTCCGGAGACCGTCTGTGAATCATCGACCATGATGGTTATTCGATCCGCGCTCATTGGGACTCCGGGCTTCATGGGGACGACCTCATCATGACGGTCTCGCCAAAGAAGTGCGAGTGACAGGTTTTAGTCCGGCGAGGAATCGCCTAAGCTCCGTCAATCGACAAAACCTACGGGAGAGAAGCATGGGAAGGCGGCATGTTCTGCTATTGTGGGCCATCGCGATGGCGCTCACGATCGCGGCGTTGAATCCTGTCGCAGCCCAGACCCAGAAGAGCACGCTGATATTCGCCGTGGAGTCGCTCAGCGGCCAGACCATGGATCCGATTCTTGAAGCGCGTCCGGGGAATGCGATTTATCAGGCGCCGATGTATGATTCGCTGGTCGGATTCGATCTCGACAAAGGCGGCACCGGCCCAGGAGTGGCCGAGCGGTGGGAGTTGTCGGAGGATGGGCTGAGCTGGACATTCTATTTGCGGCCCGGCCAAAAATTTCACAACGGCGATCCGCTGACGGCACGTGACGCGAAGTTCAGTCTGCAACGTCAGATGGCGCCCAACTCGCTGGCATCCGCGGCGGCGACGCTGCGGCGGACGATCACGAGCATGGACGTCGTCGATGACCTCACATTTCGGGTGAACACGGTCACCCCGCAGATTGGTCTGCCGGCCTCGCTCAGCCGCGCCGTGGCGACCGAAGGCGCGATCATGCCGAAGGACTACATCGAAAAGGTTGGCGAGGAGGAGTTCCGCCGCAAACCGATAGGTAGCGGTCCGTGGCGTTTCGTACGCAGCGTGCCGGGTGACCGGATCGAGTATGAGGCGGTGGCGTGGCCGCACTGGCGTGGCACGCCACACTTTAAAAACCTGCAAATCCTTCTGGTGCCGGAAGAAAGCACGCGCGTGGCGATGGTGCGCACCGGCGAGGCGGCGATCGCCTCGATTGGGCCGGAAACGATGATGAGTGCCTCCCGCGGTGGATTGGAAGTGCTGTCCGTTCCCGGAACGATGCAGGCGCTGTACCAGTTCTGGGGCGTTTACCGGCCCGAATTCAAGGCCAGCCCGGTCGCCGACCCGCGGGTGCGAGAGGCGCTGTCGCTGGCGATCGACCGCCAGCAGATCATTGACCATATCATGAACGGCAAGGCCAGTCTGCCGTATCCGTTCGCGGCCTTTGGTTACACGGATTATTTTGATGCCCCTAAATGGAAGCAATGGGCGGATAAGGCGTACCGTTACGATCCCGCGCGGGCGAAACAGCTTCTGGCCGAGGCGGGCTACCCGAACGGGTTTGAATTGAACTTCGCCAACACCGCACTGCCTGGCACCCAGTTCATGGTCGATATCGGCACCGCGATCGCCGACATGTGGACCAAAATCGGCGTGCGGGTGAAACTTAAAAATTACGAGTGGGGTTCATTCGCGCCATTGATCCGCGGCGATCAGGCGCACCTGGTGGGCGGTGTTTCAATGTATCGCACCGTCGGACGGCCGGACATGCCATGGCGCTATGAAGGATCTTTCGCCTCCGACAGCGAGCAGCATTTGCTCGGCGACAAGACGAACTGTGACACGTACTGTCAGGCGTTCGACTCGACTTATCGTGAACTGCTCTCGGAACGCGATCCGGCGAAACGCACATTGCTGACCGACCGCCTGGTGCAAACCGTGTCTGATACCTGGGTCGCGGTACCGATCATCGAAGGCATGGGCTATTACGCGATCAATTCCCATCAGGTCGGGCAATTCGCCGCCATCCCAGGACGTCACGAACTGGGCGATGTGTTCGAGCGCATACCGCGCCCCGAGGAAAAACCCTGGAAGCAATAGCACCGGAATGACCCGCTATATCGTGCATCGATTGCTACAGGGCGTCGTCCTGCTCTGCATGGTCGCGATGATCGTGTTCTTTCTCGGCCGGCTCACCGGTAATCCGGTGGACCTGATGCTGCCTGAGGATGCGACCGCCGAAGATCGCGTCGCGATGATCAAGGCGCTCGGCCTGGACGGCCCGCTGTATCAGCAGTTCTTTATCTTCGTTGGCAAGGCGCTGCACGGCGACCTTGGCGACTCCATCCGCATGCGCGAACCGGCGGTCGACGCGTTCTTCTCCCGCCTTCCCAACACCTTGGCGCTGATCCCATGGGCGATATTGCTCGCGATGGGCGTTGGCATTCCGCTTGGTGTGTTGGCCTCACTCAATCGCGGCAATATGATCGACCGCATCGCCGGCATCTTCGCGGTACTCGGCATCGCGATCCCCGGTTTCTTTCTGGGCATTCTGCTGATTTTTGTTTTCAGCGTGCAACTCGGCTGGCTGCCCTCCGGCCGCATGGGCGGGCCGGAACATTATGTGCTGCCGGTCATCACCCTCGGCGCGTTCCTGATCGCCGGCTTCATGCGCCTCGTGCGCTCCAGCATGCTGGAAGTCATGGACAGCGAATATGTCAAACTCGCTCGCATCAAGGGCCTGAGCGAATTCGTGGTGATCTGGAAGCATTGCCTGCGCAACGCGTTGATCCCCGTGCTCACGCTTTGGGGTGTTTTCGTTGGCAATCTGATCACTGGCGCGATCATCACGGAAACCGTCTTCGCGTGGCCTGGCATCGGCCGCCTGACCTATGAAGCGGTGATCTATCGGGATTTTCCTTTGTTGCAAGCTGTGATCATTCTCAAATCGATGCTGATCCTGAGCATCAACCTGGCGGTCGACATCCTCTATGCCTACGTCGACCCACGCATTCGGCTGGCGTGAGGAATTCGGTCATGCGCCGAGCGCCCTGGATCCCCATTTGCATCATCTCCACCATGATCGTCATGGCGGTGTTCGCGCCGTTGCTCGCCCCGTGGTCGCCGATCGATCAGACATTGCCGGACAAGCTGCTGCCGCCGTTTTGGCTCGATGGCGGCAGCACGAAATACCTCCTCGGCACCGACGCGTTCGGACGCGATATCCTCAGCCGGCTGATTTACGGGGCCCGCGTCAGCCTGATCGTCGCGGTGCTGGCGTTGACAGCCGGAGGCGGTGCCGGCCTCGTCATCGGGATCGTGGCCGGATATCTCGGCGGCGCGGTGGACAATCTGCTGATGCGGTTGGTGGACGCGGCTTTCACGTTTCCCGCCATCCTGTTCGCGCTGTTGCTGGCGGTGACGATGGGGCAGGGACTGTCCACGCTCATCATTGCCATCAGTCTGCTGCTTTGGGCCAGTTTCGCGCGGGTCATCCGCGGCGAAGTGCTGGCGCTGAAGCAACGCGATTTCGTGGCGCTCGCCCAGGTGCGGGGTTGCTCGTCGCCGCGGATCATGTTGACACATATTCTGCCGAACGTGTTGAACACGTTCATGGTGCTGGTCACCCTCAACATCGGAGTCGTCGTCATCGCCGAGGCCTCGCTCAGTTTTCTGGGCGCTGGCATTCCGCCGCCAACACCGACCTGGGGGCTGATGATCTCCGAGGGGCGCGGACGGATCGCCGACGCCTGGTGGGTGTCGATCATTCCGGGCATCGCGATTACACTCCTGGTGCTGTCGGTGAACCTGTTCGGCGACTGGTTGCGCGACCGGATGGATCCGCGGTTGCGCCAACTATGAGCGACGAGACTGTCCTGGAAGTCCGCGACCTGCACACGCATTTCTTTCTGCGCCGCGGCGTCGTGAAGGCGGTCGATGGCGTCAGCTTCTCGGTGCGCCGCGGTGAAGTACTGGGCCTGGTCGGCGAGTCCGGCTGCGGCAAAAGCATGACCGCGCTGTCCGTGATGCGTCTGTTGCCAAGGGGAGGGGCGCGTACGGTAAGCGGGCAGGTGCTGCTGAATGGTGCGGATCTGCTGACCAAATCGCCGCGGGAAATGCGGGACATTCGGGGCCAGACGATCTCGATGATCCTGCAGGATCCGCAAACCTCGCTCAACCCGGTGTTCACCATCGGCGATCAGTTGCGCGAGGCGATCGTCCGTCGCACCGGCGGGAACCGAAGCGACGTGATGCGAGAGGCGGTGGCGGCGTTGCGTCACGTCGACATCGCTGCGCCGGAACAACGGATTGGCCAGTACCCGCATCAGTTGAGCGGCGGCATGAAGCAACGTGTCGTCGGCGCCATCGCGATGAGCGGCCATCCCGAGATGCTGATCGCCGATGAACCGACCACCGCGCTCGATGTCACCATCCAACTGCAATACCTCAAATTGCTGAAGCGGTTGCAGCGGGAAACCGGGATGGCGATTCTGTTCATCACGCACGACTTCGGTGTCGTCGCCCGCATGTGCGATCGGGTCGCGGTGATGTACGCCGGACGCATCGTGGAGTGCGGGCCGGTGCGGGAGGTGTTTGAGCATCCGTCGCATCCGTACACACAGGCGTTGATCGCCTCCGTGCCGAAGATGACCGGAACGGTGGAGCGTCTTTACACGATCGAGGGTCAGCCTCCATCGTTGATGGATCTGCCCGTCGGCTGCCGGTTCGCGCCGCGCTGCCCACACGCGGACGAGCGCTGCCTGGACACCTATCCTGACTCGTTCCTGGCCGGGCCCGGCCACACCGCGGACTGCTGGCGGCTGGCATGACCGGTGAGCCCTTGTTGCGGGTCGAACGGCTGCGCAAATACTACCCCTTCACCAAGGGCGTGTTGCTCGCGAAAACCCTGGGCCACGTTAAGGCGGTGGATGACATCTCCTTCTCCATCGAATCTGGGCAAACGCTTGGTCTGGTCGGGGAGTCCGGTTGCGGGAAGACCACCACGTCGCGGCTTGTGCTCAATCTCGAGGAACCAACCGACGGCCAGGTTCTGCTGCGAGGCAAATCGATCCGCGGACTGCGAGGGGCGGCGTTGCGTGAATTCCGCACCCAGGTGCAGGCCGTGTTTCAGGACCCATGGGCGTCGCTTAACCCGCGCATGACGGTCGGACGCACCATCGCCGAATCGCTGATCGTCAACCGGTGGGGAACGCGCGCGAAGATCGACGAACGCGTGCGGGATTTGCTGGTCCAGGTCGGACTGCGCGGCGAGCAGGCCGGACAGTATCCGCACGAATTCAGCGGTGGACAGCGTCAGCGCATCGCGCTGGCGGGCGCGCTTGCCTCGGAACCGCGATTGATCGTGCTGGATGAGCCGGTCTCGGCGTTGGATGTTTCCATTCGCGCGCAGATGATGAACCTGCTGAAGGACATCCAGGCCCGAGACAACGTCGCCTATCTGCTGGTGGCGCACGACCTCGCGACAGTGCGTCACATGGCGGACCAGACCATCGTCATGTACCTCGGCAAGATCGTCGAGAGCGGGCCGACGCGGACGTTATTCGAAACGGTGCGGCATCCTTACACCAAGGCATTGTTCTCGGCCGTGCTGCCACCGCATCCCGATCGCGCGGAGGAGGAGATCGAACTCACCGGCGAGGTGCCCTCGCCACTCAATCCCCCGGGCGGTTGCCGGTTTCATACACGTTGCCCATTCGTGATGGCCCACTGCTCGCGGGACGAACCCGCGCTACAGGAGATCGCGCCTGGTCACCTGGTTGCGTGCCATCTTTATCGGGAAGACGTAGCCAGTCACGCCGAAGCAACGTAAGCTTGTCCCAGGTGGAGGAACCAACAATGGCTTTGACGCTGGAAGAGGCCAATCGCATCATCGAAGGCGCGATGGCGAAGGCGCGCGAACTCAACATTCGGGTCAGCATCGCGGTTTGCGACGCCGGCGGCCGGCCGGTGGCGTTTCAGCGCATGAACAACGCGATCTGGGCCAGCGCCTATGGCAGCCAGGGCAAAGCCGTTGCCTCGGCCGCGTTTGGCCGCCCCAGTGGGGAACTGTCGGAGCGGGCCCATCACCCGACGCCCGCCGGAATCGCCGCCGCCGAGGGCGGTCACATGATCATGGGGCAGGGCGCCGTGCCGGTTATCCGCGGTGGCGTGGTCGATGGTGCCTGTGGCGTCGGCGGCGGTACGGCGCAGGAAGATGAGGACTGCGCGCGGGCCGGCGTAGCGAAATTATAAAGGGGGACATTTCGATGAGCGCGCAAACGCCAGGCGACGGATTTTACAGTGGCTATCATCATCGGCCAGCGGCGATCGAGCCGAACCCCTTGACCCAGGTCGGGCCTGGAACCGCGGGCGGCGAGTATTTGCGCCGTTACTGGCATCCGATCGTGCTGGCCTCCGAGGTCAAGGATCTGCCGAAGGCCATTCGTATCCTCGGGGAAGATCTGGTGATCTTCCGCGACCGGAGCGGCACCATTGGTCTGTTGCACAAGCATTGCATTCACCGCGGCGCCTCGCTGGAGTTCGGCATTCCCCAGGACCGCGGCATCATGTGCTGCTATCACGGCTGGCAATTCGATACGAATGGACGGATCCTGAGTGTCGGCGCGGAACCGCAAACCAGTCGTATCCCCACCAATTTCGGCCAGGGCGCCTATCCGGTGCGGGAAGCCCATGGTCTGATCTTCGCTTACATGGGACCGCCGGAATTGATGCCGGAGTTCCCGCTTTATGACACATTTTCACATCCTGACGACAACGCGCTGCACCCGATCAAGATGACGATCCCCTGCAATTGGCTACAAATCGTGGAGAACGCATGCGATCCGATTCATAATGCGTATCTTCATGCGATCGTCAGTGGCGAACAGTTTTCGGCGGCCTTCAAAGTGCTGCCAGCACTGGATTTCGTGGAAACGCCGCTTGGGTTCCTGTCGATGGCTACGAGGCACGTTAAGGACAAAGTTTATATCCGTGCCAGCGACATCATCTTGCCCAACGTGGCGCAGTTCGCGAGCGGCAATAATGATGCCAGCAAGGAGTGCGTGAACATCTCATGCGGCCTGACCCGCTGGGTCGTTCCGGTCGATGATCATAATTCCTATTACACCGGTCTCACGCACTATAGCGAAAGAACCGATGTATGGCGCCGGGCCGACCCATCCGAACTGGGCGTTGACCGGATGGGCTTCATTGGCCAGACGGCTGATCGGCCCTATGAAGAGCGGCAAATGGAGCCGGGCGATTACGATGCGCTGGTCAGTCAGGGTTCGATCGCCAATCATAAGTCGGAACATCTGGGGACTACCGACCGTGGCATCGTGATGTTCCGGCGCATGCTCGGCCGGGCGATCGAAGCCGTGCGGATTGGCGAGGTGCCCGATCTGCCGAGACTGTACCGCGACGCACCGGTGCGGACCTACAACCACGAGGTCGTGCTGACATTGCCCAGTCAGTCGAATATCACGGATATGCGGACGTTGGCGGATTTCGGGCGCCGAGCGGCTCAGGTAGTCATCGATACGGATGCGCTGCCGCCTTTGGAACGGGAAACGGCGGCGGCGGACCGGATCCGCCAATTGCTTGTCAACAATCTCGCCGGCTGATCGTATGATGAACACGATCACGATCAACGATAAGTCCGCCCGCGCCAGGGTCGCCAGCGATATCGTCCTGGTGAACGGTTGGGCGATCACCTCCGCCCTGGGTCCGGTCGATCTGGAGAACGACCGCACTCCGTTGCCCGAGGGCGTCGAGGCGCAGACCAGGAAGATTCTGTCTAATCTCGAAACGATCCTGCGGGCCGCGGGATTGACCCGAGACAATGTCGTCGCGGTGCGGGTGTATTTGGTGGAGGCGCCGCGCCTGTTGGAGCGAATGAATGCGGCGTACAACGGCTTCTTTCGGGCGGACAGGCTGCCCGCGCGCAGCCTGGTTGGGGCGACCTGGCTGACGCGCGGTGCTCAGGTCGAGATGGACTTCGTTCTCAACAGTCAGGGAACGTAGCCGCGGCGGGTCTCATGAACGAACAAGCGGAAACGATCAGGGTTTTCGTGAAGTCCGTCACTTACGAAGCTGACGATGTGATTTCGCTGGACCTGAGATCCGCCGATGCCACGGCTTTGCCCGCGTTCACCGCCGGTGCGCATATCGACCTGCTGCTGTCAAACGGAATCCGACGCAGCTACTCGCTGGCGAATGATCAAAATGAGCGGCATCGCTATCTCGTCGCGGTGCAAAAAGATCCCGCGACACGCGGGGGTTCTCGCTTCATTCATGAAGCGATCCGCGTCGGGGATGTTCTGACAATCACGCCGCCGCGCAACAACTTCGCGCTGGCGGAAGATGGGGAGCATTTCGTCCTCATCGCTGGCGGCATCGGGATCACGCCGATTTTGTGCATGGTGCGGCGGCTGATTGAACTCGGCCGAACGTGGGATTTGTTCTATGCCGCGCGCTCACGCCGCAAGGCGGCGTTTCTCGAAGAACTGATCGCGCTGGACAGGGAGGTGCATCTTCACACCCATTTCGACGACGAAAACGCCGGCATGCTGATCGATGTCGATGCGATCGTCCGCGCCGCACCGCCGGATGCGCAATTTTACTGCTGCGGGCCGACGCCGATGCTGGCCTCATTCGAAAGCGTCACGTCAGGGCTACCAGCGGAACATATCCACGTCGAATATTTCACCGCGAAAGCACCGATTGAGATCGGCGGCGGGTTTGAGGTCGTCCTCGCGCGGTCGAACCGCACCGTGTTTGTTCCGGAGCAGTCAACGATCCTCGATGCCCTGCTGGCGGCGGGTGTCGATGCCGGTCACTCCTGCCTTGAAGGTGTCTGTGGCACCTGTGAAACGAAAATCCTGGAAGGCATTCCCGACCATCGCGACTCGGTGCTGTCGGCGAAAGAGCGTGCCAGCAACCGAACCATGATGATCTGCTGCTCTGGCGCCTTGAGCAGCAGACTGGTACTGGACTTATAACAAGCCCGCTACGCCTTCTTGCGCAGCGGTCGTACGAAGCATGGACCAGCCTCGGTGAAACCGGTGGCGCGGCAGAACTGGTGCAGGCCCTGATCGTCTGGCCTGGTCAATAACTCCAGCGCGCCACAGCCGGCGACCCGCCCCGCCTGAGCCGCCGCCTTGACCAGCAATCGGCCAATGCCCCGTCGCCGTTCAGCCGCACCAACGAGCAGCGTCGTGATCTGCGCGGTCGGCTGATCGGCCTCCAATGTCCGATACCAGTGCAGAATGACCAGGCCGCTCGGAGGTCCCCACTCCACCGCGATCAATGCCGCGCCCGGTGCCTGACGGATCGCGTCCAGGCGCTCCGCCAGAATGCGCGGCGCGATTTCGTGCCCAGAGGCACTCAGCAGTTCACATAGGCCTGGCGCCTCGGCACCGGTCGCGGCACGGATTTCCAGGCCGTAACGGGATTTCAACAATCTCTCCCTCGCAGCACCATGTCCGCCGCCTTTTCACCGATCATGATCGACGGCGCGTTGGTGTTGCCCGACGTCAGCGTCGGCATGATCGAGGCATCGGCCACCCGCAACCCTTCAATCCCATGCACGCGAAGCTGGGCGTCGACGACCGCCATCGCGTCCGAGCCCATTTTGCACGTCCCCACGGGATGGTAGGTGGTTTCCGCCGCCTGTTTGACCCACTCCAGGATTTCGTCGTCGGTGTTCCGGGCCACGCCGGGTGCGATCTCCGACACGCGCATGGGAGCCATCGCCGGCGCGGTCATCACGGAGCGGGCAATGCGGACCGCGCGCGCGGTGATCTCGGCATCGATCGGGGACGACAGAAAATTGAAGTTGATCGCGGGTGCCTTGCGCGGATCGGCGGAGACGATGTGGATATGCCCCTTGCTCTCCGGACGCATCGGATGCGCGTAGCAGGTCACGCCGGACTGGCGGGAGATCTTCGGGCCTTTCGGACCTGGCTCGGTCAGCATCGGCACCCAGCCCAGAAGTACGTCCGGCGCACTGAGACCTTCGCGGGAGCGAACAAATGCGCGGATCGGCGCCGCCACCATGCCGAGCATCCCGCGCCCCGACGTCGCATAGCGCAGCGCCTGCCACACCAGACCAAGACCACGACCTCGGTCGTTGAATGTGATGCCTTTCGCACCAATCGCCCACCTCGTCCTCGGTGCGTAATGATCGCGCAGGTTCTCACCAACGCCCGGCAGGGCATGGCGCACTTCAATCCCCAGATCGCGCAGGCGCTCGGGTTGGCCGATGCCGGACAACTCCAGCAACTGCGGGGAGTTGATCGTTCCGGCGCTCATGACGACTTCCCGCGTGGCACGCGCCTCAAACGCGTTGCCACCAATGGAATAGCGCACGCCCGTGCAGCGCTTGCCTTCAAGCACGACAGCTTCGGTCAACGCGCCGGTCTCGATATGCAGGTTCCGGCGTTCGCGGATCGGTTCCAGATAACAACGGGCCGTGCTCATCCGGCGGCCGGATGCGATCGTCGCCTGGCTCATGGCGATCCCATCCTGACTGGCGCCGTTGTAATCGGGGTTGTGCGCGATCCCGACCTCGCCCGCCGCCTTGATCAGCGCGGCATAGAGCGGGTCGCGCGGCTCGGGGTTGGTGACCCGCAGCGGCCCCTCCCGGCCGCGAAACTCGTCATCGCCACCCGCGTAACTTTCCATGCGTTTGAACATCGGCAGGACGTCCGCGTAGCTCCAACCCTGGTTGCCCATTTGCGCCCACGTATCGAAATCCTGAGCCTGGCCGCGCACGAACGCCATGCCATTGAGCGAACTGGAGCCGCCGAGCAACCGGCCACGCGGGACCGGCAGCTGGCGGCCGTTCGTGTTGGCCTCCGGCTCCGACGTGTAGAGCCAGTTGGCAGCGGGGTTGTTCAGTAATTTGGCGTAACCGATCGGGATACGGGCCCACGGGTGGCTGGCCGGGCCGGCTTCCAAAAGCAGCACCTTGTCGCGAGCATCCGCCGACAGCCGGTTCGCGACGACCGCGCCGGCGGAACCGGCACCGACAACGATGTAGTCATAAGTCCGCATATCGTCTCAGCCCCCTCTTAATCGCGACGCGACGTTGCAACCCTCGCCGCGGCGGACGACCGTTCGCCATTGAGATGCCGGATGTTCCGCTTTCCGTTACGGCCACCCTCCGGCAGCACCCTACGCAGCGACGGCGTGATCAGCAAAAGCGGTGTCTCACGTTCTCTCGAAATCGGTCGCGGCGCTACGCGGCCGTCTCGACACGCGGCCGTCTCGACGCTGCTGAGCCAGCCAGCCTTCGCGAATGGGGTCACCGCGCCAAGGACGGCGATCGCCGGGTCAGAAGCCGACGAAGCTCTGATCGAGGCGCTGGAGGACCTCGCCAATCGCACGCGCTGCCGCGCGGCCGCCTGACGTCAGACGAGCGTGAAGGCCGGAAGCCGCGCCGACGCGGGTTGGCGCAAGGTCGTGCGTGTCAACACGCCTCGCTCCGGCGCCAGCGCGTTCGTCACCGCCATCCAGGGCATACCCCGCGACCGGAACACCTCCGCGAGCGTGGCGATCGTCTCGTCGTCGCGCCAGGTCCACAGACGCTCCACCAACGGCTCGAAGGTCCGCGTCCATTCGGGCCCGGCCGAGCGGGCCGGTGCGAATGTTTCGATCAGCGTGACAAGTTCCTCGATGCTCGCGTCACGGACGGCGCGGCGCATTTGCTCCTCGGTGAGCGCGAGGGTCGTGGCCGCGGCGTTGCGAACCCGCCAGGATTCGATCAAGGTCGCCTGTTCGTTGCTCATGATGTTTCCTCAGGCGTTGGCGGGTTTGAAGTAATCGACGTACACTTGGTAGCAGTCGTGGGTGGGCGCCCGCTTGACGTAGCGTGCCTGATGCTTGACGAACCCACGCACGATGTCGTCGCGCCGGGATGTGCGGTTGTGCCGGAACTCCTCCAGCGAGGAGGCGCAGTTGCGCATCACATGTGGATCGTTCTGCCAGTGGCACGCGGCGTAGGTGATCGTGTCGAGCAGATCGTGCCGCTCATTGGTGCGTTCCAGATACGAGTCGACCAGTGCGCACGAACGGGGCGCGTCCTGCGCCAGCACGTGCTCCTTCAGAACGGGCAAGAGACGACCGATCGCGATGCCGTCAGCCCAGACGCGATGGTTTTGCCGGGGTTCGAGGGTGAAGGTCGGGTCGCGTGGGAAGTTGGCGTTCGAGCGGATCGTGTCGTTCATGAAGCGCGCGCCCATGAACACGGCTTTCACCTGATGCGGGTTGTCATGATGCCTGGTCCAGGACTGGACGACATTCATGTAGTCCAGCGCATGGGTCGGGTGGAGAAATGCATTCGGATGCTCCAGCACATCGATCAAATAGCGCTGGAAGCAGGCGATCACGGCGTCGCCGACATCCAGGATGCCGGCACCGCGTTTGAAGAAGCCCATGATCGCGGCGTTGACGTCGAACGGTCCGCCCCAGACGATCGCCTCGGTCAGGATGTCGAGTTCGCGTTCGGTCAGCGGTTTGTCCGAACGTTTTGGGATCGAGGCGTGTTCGGGAAACTCCATCCGGCAGATATTGCTGATTTCCGTCCACAGACCGTAAAGGCGCGGGGAGCAGGCCAGATCCGGCACCACCGTGTAAAACAACTCATGGGCGTTGTCCCACCCGAGGTAATCGGCGATGTCGATCAGTGCTCGCGCCCGCAGCGCCTTGTGGCCGATGTTCTGATAGCCGCCCCGATTGATGATCGTGTCCTGCAGGTCGGTGATACCGGCGAACAGGATGGCGTCCTTCAGACGCTGGCGATTGGCCGGGTCCCGTGCCAGTCCGAGGAAAAGTCCGTACGCCTCGGCCTTGTCGCCCTCGGCGATGGCCCAGTTCATGCGAACCAGGCGGCCCTCCACCGACCCGCCCTCGATCGGATCGTGGTCGGCGAAATAGATCTTCGGCACGTTCCAGGCCGGCCCGTCGAAACGATTGACGTGCTCGTCGGGTCCAGGGAACTTCCGGCCGCACTGCTCGCCGTCGCGCGCGTAGTGGCCGGGGAATTCGCAGATCACCTGCTCCCACACATTGAGGCCTTGCGGCACGTACTACATCGCCTGAACGTTCGGGAGAATGCCGCGGGAGCCACCGAGTTCACCCATCAGCGAGATCGCGCCGCGCCAGCCCAGAATGGTGTGGTCGTAGTTCACGCCGCGCATCTCGCCGGTCGGCAGGCGCATGAGGTGCGACGGGACCTGGACGTAGGGGGCCGCCGAGGCGATCGCCGCCTTGATCATGTCCTTGAGGGGCCGAGCCTCCTCGGTCACCAGGCGGCAGAACGTGGTCGTGGCGTCACGGTAACGCACCCCTTGAATTTCTTCTCGCAGGCGGTCGACTGTCACGGCGCCTTGATTGACGTCCATGGATATCCTCCTTCACCGGATTGGCCGCGCGGTTAACCGACCGCCCGGATGCCGCGGCACAGTGAGCGTAAGTGTTCGCGCGGCGGTGGTGGGCGTCTTTGATCCAGATCAAAGACGCCCACGATTCCCCGTGGGTAGCCATCGCGCGTTTATCTGGGCAAGATCGGCTCCGCACCGGAAGCAGGGAGCGCGGGCCGGCACGTGACGGGGTAGGATGCGCTGGCGCGGGTTCGCTGCCATCGAAATCCGCCGATCGCCAAATAAGGAGGAACGGTCATGTCGAAAGGTGTGCTGATCGCGGCAATGGATTTTTCCAACGTCGCCGCCGACGAGTTCAACGATTGGTACGATACCGAACACATCCCCGAGCGCCGAAACGTGCCGGGCTTTCTGACGCTTCAGCGCTGGATCGGCGCGGAGAACCCGAGACAGTCGGTCGCGACCTACGACCTTGACAACCTTGAGGTGCTGCGGGGTCCAGGCTACCGCGCGATCGGCGGCGAGAATCTGTCGCCGTGGTCGAAACGAGTGACCGCGAAGGTAGAGCGCCTGTTGCGTTATGAAGGCGAGCAGATCCTGCCGGGCGATGCGGCCGCGCCCGCGCGTGCCGGCGGCTTGCTGCTGGTCGGCATGACCCCTGGTCCTGATGTCGAGACCGCGTTCAACGCGTGGTACGACAAGGAGCACGTTCCCGCCCTCGCCGGCGTCCCCGGTGTACTGTGCGCGCGTCGTTTCCGGACCGGCGCGAGCGGCACGAAATATATCGCGCTGTATCATCTCGAGGCGCCGGAGGTCGTTGATTCCGCGGCATGGAAGCGGGCGAGTGGGTCGACGCCGATGCCGCAAAAGGTGCGAGACCAGATCACCCACCGGTTGCGCCTCGTTTGCCGGAATTACGTGCGCGCGACATAAGATGTGATCGCCGCGGCAGATCCAGGGCCTGGCTGATTTTGTCATTACAGCCGGATGTCCCAATATCCTGGGCCATGGACCAGTTGCCGGGATTGCCCGCGGGGGCGTTTGAGAAAGCCGATCCATCACCGGACGCGGATTTCTACGCGTTCCCGCGGTTTGTCACACACATCGATGACGGGGCGATCGCCGCCGTGACGCGGGTCTATCGTGAAACGCTGCCAGCCGGCGGCGCGCTACTGGATCTGATGAGCAGTTGGGTGAGCCATTTACCGGAGGACGTCACCTACGCGCCGGTCGTCGGACACGGCATGAACGAGGAGGAACTCGCGGCGAATCCGCGCCTTTCGCGATGGTTCGTTCAGGACCTGAACATCGAGCCGACACTTCCGCTCGATGACAAGCTGTTTGACGGAGCCTGTTTGTGCGTTTCGGTGCAGTACCTGCAGCGGCCGGTCGATGTGTTTCGGGAGGTTGGCCGCGTGCTGCGACCCGGCGCGCCGTTCGTGGTGTCGTTCTCCAATCGATGCTTTCCCACCAAAGCGGTTGCGATCTGGCAGGCATTCTCTGGGCTGGATCAGCAGCGCCTGGTCGGAGCCTACATGCGGGAGGCCGGGTTCACCGATGTCGCTCACCGGGTCTCGACCCCGCCGCGAGGCGATCCGTTGTGGGTCGTGACCGGCATCGCCTGAAACAATTCGCCGACGCGTGCTGTTCGGCCTGAAGACTAAGGACCCGTCAGGAATCAACCGCTCTATCTGAGCGATTGTTTGGCTTGATCGTATAATTCCATTCCGCATGGAATTCGGCCCGAATGATGTTGATCGCATCCATCT
>CALFNB010000105.1 GCA_937902425.1 uncultured Acetobacteraceae bacterium
TCATGGATCCAGCAGAATCACCGCAACCCCGGTTGGCAAGCGGAGTCTCACGGATATTCAAAGAGTCGGGGTATGGTCTGTAAAACGAACGCCCGCCGGCCCGGTCGCGCTGGAAGAGTGGATCCCTGGCGCACCACGGCGGCGTCAGGCGCGGCGAAGAGCGCGAGCTGTATCCTGGTCCGTCCTCTTTCCCACCGACTCCTTCACTCACGGTGCGAGCCGCATCCGCACATCGAACGCACCATATTCAGCGCGCCCAACCGCTTTGTCACGATCCAACAACCCCGCGGCCTCCAGTGCCGCGACATCCTCATGCACCCGGCGGTAATCCCGGCGAAGTGCCTGTGCCAGCATGCGAATGTTCTTCGCCGGATGTTGATGGACATGCCGGAGCAACTCGCGCCGTCTGGGTGACAGCACCCGAACCATCGTCTCCCGCGTCTCGAAGGAAATGGGCTTTTCGTGAAACCTCACCCGGAAGCAGGCTGAATCCGCGAGGAATGGCCGCCACCTTGATTTCGATCAAAGCCACGGACTCCGGAACACATATTGACCTATGATCAGCGCAACGCCCGCATCCGCCCCAGGCTCCGATCAGCCGTCAACCGTCAAAGAAGACCCAGCCCATGAACGACACAGCCACTCTCACCCGTCCCGCCGCCCCCACGAAAACCGAACACTTCGACGTTCTCATCGTGGGGGCCGGAATCTCCGGGGTCGGCGGGGCGTATCACCTCACGAAGCAATGCACAGGAATGAGCTTTGTGGTGCTGGAAACGCAGGAGAGTTTTGGCGGTACGTGGATCACCCACCGTTTTCCGGGCATTCGATCCGACAGCGATCTCTACACCTTCGGCTATCGCTTCAAGCCCTGGACCGGTGCGCCGATCGCGACCGCCGCCGAGATACTGTCATACATGGGCGAAGTCATCGAGGAGAACGATCTCGGCCGGCATATCCGCTACCGGCACAAAATCGAGCGGGCTTCCTGGTCAAGCGATGTGGCCCTGTGGACGATCGAGGCCACACGCGGCGATACCGGCGAAACGGTCCGTTTCACCACGAATTTCCTGTGGATGTGCCAGGGGTATTACCGGCACTCGGAAGGCTACACGCCCGAGTGGGATGGAATGGCGAACTTCAAAGGCCGGATCGTGCATCCGCAAAGCTGGCCGGAGGACCTGGACTACAAAGGGAAAAACGTCATTGTCATCGGTTCGGGCGCCACGGCGGCGACGATCGTTCCGGCGATGGCGGCGGACTGCGCGCACATCACGATGCTACAGCGTTCGCCGACGTATTTCCGGACCGGCCGCAACGCGATCGCGATCGCCGACGAGTTGCGTGCGCTGGACATCGACGAGACATGGATTCACGAAATCGTGCGCCGTAAGATCCTGCATGATCAGGCCGTGTTCACCGAGCGCACCTTCAACGAACCCGAAACAGTGAAGCAGGAGCTCCTCGCCGGCGTGCGTGCCTGGCTGGGCTCGGACTACGACGTCGACACGCACTTCACGCCGCGCTATCGGCCATGGCGGCAACGGCTCGCGTTCATTCCGGACGGCGATCTGTTTCAAGGCATCGCCACTGGGCGCGCGTCGGTCGTCACCGATGAGATCGAACGCTTCGTGGAGACCGGTATTCTGCTGAAGTCGGGCAAGCTGCTCAAGGCTGACATCATCGTCACGGCCACCGGCTTCAATCTCAACGCGCTCGGCGACATCGCGTTCACGATCGACGGCGACCCGCTCATCTTCGCCGACACGGTCACGTATCGTGGCATGATGTTCACCGGTGTGCCGAACATGGCGTGGGTGTTCGGATATTTCCGCGCCAGTTGGACGTTGCGGTCCGACCTGGTCGCCGACTTCGTGTGCCGGCTGCTCAATCACATGAAGCGGAAGGGTGCGCGCAAGGTTACGCCCGCGCTGCGACCCGAGGACAAGGACATGCCGTTGCTTCCCTGGATCGATCCGGAGAGCTTCAATCCCGGCTATCTCATGCGCGGAATGCATCTGCTGCCGAAACGAGGCGACAAACCGGAATGGCAGCATACCCAGGATTACTGGAACGAGAAGGACGAACTGCCGGCCATCAACCTCGACGACCGCGCGTTCGTTTACGAGTAATATCGAGCGGCATCGTATCGAGATTGGCTGGCCGGGCCATAAAAAAACAACCTGAGCGTGTAATGAACCGGCGATGCGTGAATTGAGTCGACTCGCGCCGCGTCTTTCGGAATAATGTGCGAAGTCAGGTTCCAAATACTGGTTCCGGATCCCCCCAACCCACTCGACCACGAGTTTGGCCATCGCTCATTCGCGACGCTTGCTTCGCCTCCGGGTCACGCTGACCCCCCGTAGCACACGGTTGCTCGGCGCGGCTGTATTGCTGGCGTTCGCGGCGTTCGCGTGGCGCGAGATACCCCCGGTCGTGCGGGGTGCTTCGGGCAACTTCCTCGCGTTCAGCGATTTCTTCGCGCAATGGTCCTTCGCCCGCTTCGCCCAGATGGGCAATGCGGCGCTGATTTACGATGCCGATGCCTTGCACCAGTTCCAACTCACGCTGGAACCCGCGCTGCGCCAGACGTTTCCGTATCCGTATCCCCCGGGTTATCTGTTCGCGATCTGGCCGCTTGCATGGTTGCCGTACCGGACAGCGTATCTGGCCTGGGATACCGTCACCTTCGCGCTGTTCTTGTGGGCGGTGTTTGGCACCCGAGTGCGTACAGTGATGTTTTGGTTCGTGCTGCTCGCGCCGGTAACGATCCTCACGTTGATTCAAGGCCAGAACGGACTGCTGACATCGGCGCTGATCGTCGGCGGGATGCGGCTGATGCGCGAGCGGCCCATACTCGGCGGCGTGTTTCTGGGCCTGGCCACGATCAAACCGCAGTTGGGCGTGCTGATCCCGCTGGCGCTGATAGGCGCCGGGTATTGGCGCACACTCGCCGCCGCCGCGGTGACCGCGCTGCTGTTGGTGGTCGCGAGCGGTCTGGCCTTTGGATGGGACATATGGCCGGCATGGCTGGACACGCTTTCCGGTCACGCCGCTTATCTGGACCGCAGCGTCAACAACTACCTCAAGCCCACGATCATGGCGAATTTGGTCCTGTTCGGGGTGGCTGTGCCGGTGGCGCACACGGTCCAGGCGTGTGTGGGCGTCGTGGTGGCGGCGACCGTGTTTCTGTGCTTCCGCCGCGGGGCGACCGATTTGTCCGTGGCGGCGTTGCAGGTGGGAACATTTTTGGCGATGCCCTACGTGTTTCGTTACGATATGCCGATGCTGGCGAACGCCATCCTGCTGCTGGTGCGGAATCGTCATCGGACGCGGCAACCGGTGGGCCTGATCGAGGCCGGGATCATCGTGCTCGGCCTGCTGGCTCCGGCGGTGACGACGCTGACGACGCGATTTTTCTACATCAGCGGCCTGACGTCGCTGTTGCTGTTTGGATTGGTCGTGAGGTGGCGGCTGATGCCGGATAATCGTGAATTCCGGAGGGGGCTGGACCGCGTGGAAAATGAGGCGGCGGCCGGACCGGATGACCGGGGCGTTCATCCAGCCGGCTGGCGACAGGATGCGTCCTGCCATCACGGACCCGGCCCGGCATGACAAGGCTCGTTTCCATCTTGACAGTTACCCGGTGGACGCGGTTAAGCCAATCATCGGATGGACGCGGTTCGCAGAGTGCGCGGGAAACCGCGCCTGAGTTGGATCGACTCGCCCGCTACCGGAATCTGATGATGGTTTTGTTTTGATGTTTCGAAATGAAACAGCTGAGAGCGTCGGCGCTCGCTTTTTCGAATGTCGC
>CALFNB010000106.1 GCA_937902425.1 uncultured Acetobacteraceae bacterium
AACGCATATAGGCCCGATTACTCAATTCATCTCGGCGACGTTTACTTTGTTGGCGATCCGGCAGAAGTGAGAGAGAATTTTCCCGGCATTAAAAATCCGTGCAATGGTTATGCGCCTTGCATTTGGCCTAAGGGAACCGAAGGTAGCTTTGCACTGAATGGCAATCACGAGATGTACGCGCGTGGCTACGGTTATTTCGACAGCATACTGCCGACGCTCGGCATTCGCGGCAGCACGGTGGGTCAAGCCGCGAGCTTCTTCTGTCTGGAGAACGACCATTGGCGTATCATTGCCTTGGACACGGGCTATAAGTCGATCGGACTGCCGGTCCTGGAATATTTCCTCCAGCCCGACTGCAGGCTTCCCCCGCCGCTCATCGAATGGCTTCGAGCCGTGGTACGGCCACGGCAAGACGATCCGCGCGGAATAGTAATTCTGAGTCATCATCAGTATTACTCTCGTTTCGATCATTGCTACGCCAAACCGGCACGGCAACTGACGGAATTCTTCTCGCGACCGGTTCTCTGGTTTTGGGGACACGAACATCGACTGGCCGTCTACCGAGAGGCCGGCGTGAAGGGCGGCATCAGAGCTTACGGGCGATGCATCGGACATGGCGGGATGCCCGTCGATCTGCCGCCCGCCACCGCGAAATATGATTATGAAATCGAATTCATCGACGACAGAGTCTATCCCAACGATGAGAACCTGCACGTCGGCTTCAATGGATTTGTGAAGATGACGTTAAGGGGGAATCAAATGTCCCTGGATTATGTCGATCTGAACGGCACCCGTGTGTTCGGCGAGAGCTGGACCGCGGAGCGCGGCACACTGGTTCGGCTCGCCGCAGCAAACAAAGACAAGGAGGCAGAATCATGAGCCGGCTTTCGACACCATCCGATCAGATGGCGGAATCCTACGATGTCGTCGTCGTCGGTTCGGGATATGGCGGCGGCGTCTCGGCCTCTCGCCTCGCGCGGGCCGGATACAGCGTCGCGGTACTGGAACGCGGCCGGGAGTTCCAACCGGGCGAGTACCCCGACACGCTGTCCGCGGCGACACGGGAAACGCAAGTCAATGGGCCCGATATCTCCATGGGCTCACCGACAGGGCTGTTCGATATCCGTCTCAACGACGACATGAACGTGATGATCGCCTGCGGACTCGGCGGAACTTCATTGCTAAATGCAAACGTATCGCTGGAGCCGGACGCAAGGGTTTTCGATGATCCGTGCTGGCCGAACGCGCTGCGCGGCGATCTCCGCGGGCGCCTGCGTGAAGGCTACGAAAGAGCGCGCCGCATGCTGTCGCCGGTGCCCTATCCGGACAAGATCCCGCTCAACAAGGTCCTGGCTATGCGCAAGGCCGGCGAAGCGATCGGCCAGCCGGCTGTGCTGCCGCCGATTAACGTGACGTTCGAGGACAGGATCAATCAGGCGGGCGTGTTCCAGAAAGCCTGCACGCTCTGCGGCGACTGCTGTTCAGGCTGCAATGTCGGGGCGAAGAATACTGTCATCATGAATTACCTGCCGGACGCGAAATATCACGGCGCGACGATCTTCTGCGAGGTCGCGGTCCGCCGGGTGGAGCGCGATGGCCAGAAATGGCGGGTGCATTACCGCCGCATGGGCGCCGGCGAACGCGTGTTTCAGGAACAGGACCTCGCCGTCACCGGGACCATCGTCATCGTCGCGGCCGGTGCATTGGGCAGTTCCGAGATCCTGCTGCGCTCCAAGGCCAACGGCCTCGCTCTGTCCGACAAGGTCGGCACCCGCTTCAGCGGCAACGGCGACGTGCTGGCCTTCGGCTACAACAACGACCAGCCGATCGATGGCGTGGGTCTGGGTGTGGCCGCCGTCAACTACCATGCTGGCGCCGACGGCAAACGCCCGCCTGGCCCGACCATCGCGGGTCTGATCGATCTGCGCGCCGGACCCCTGGAAAAAGGCATGATCATCGAGGAAGGCGTCATTCCGGGCGGGCTGGCCTCGGTCCTGGCGCCCGTCATGGCCGGCGCGGCAGCACTGACAGGCGACGCGCCATCGGATGGCATCGGTGAGTGGGTCGAGCGGCATGAACGAGAAATCGCGAGCTTTTTGGGCGGTCCATACCGTGGCGCCGTCAACCACACACAAACGCTCCTGGTGATGGCGCAGGATGAAGCGGACGGAAAACTGGAATTGCGCGACGACAGGTTGCGCGTCGTCTGGCCGGGCGTGGGCGAGCGTCCGTTCTACGCCAATATCGAAGCGCGGCTGAAGCCGATCGTCGAAGCGACCGGCGGCATGCTGGTGCCCAACCCGCTTTGGACCTCTCTTTTGAAGCATCATCTGATCACCGTTCATCCGCTGGGCGGCTGCCCGATGGCTGAACACGGCGCCGGCGGCGCGGTCGACCACGCCTGCCGAGTCTTCAGCGGCGCCGACGACAGCGTCTACGACACGCTGCTGGTTTGCGACGGCTCCGTCATACCGCGCGCGCTCGGCGTCAATCCGCTGATCACCATCTCGGCGGTCAGTGAGCGCGCAATGATGCTACTGGCGGAGCGCGAGCAGCGCACTTTCGACGACCGGCCGGTGCCCTCTCAGCAAATCGCCGGAGGCGATGCCTCGACGATGGGCGTCAGGTTCACCGAACGCATGGCGGGCTGGTTCGGTCCCTCGCTCGCGAGCGGCGACTTCGAGAGCGCGGCCGACCGTGGCAAGGCCGCACCGACCGAGCTGACCGGCGGCGCACTGTCGTTCATCGCCACCGTCGATGCCGCCGACGTGGATCGTTTCGTTCGCGAGCCAGCGCACGTGGCGCGGTTGAGTGGTGAGGTCGAAGCGCCCGCGCTGTCGCCGGAGGCGCTGATGGTCGAGAACGGCACGTTCAACCTGTTCGTGCCGGACGCGACAGTTGTCGAAACGAAGCTGATGACCTATCGCATGCCGTTGATCGCGAAAGGTGGCCGTCGCTTCTTCCTGAGCGGCGAAAAGGTCATCCATCACACGCATGGCTTTGACATTTGGCGAGAGACCACGACCCTCTTCATTACGCTGTACGACGGCGCCGACGAGCAGGCGCCGGTACTAGGCCGCGGTGTGCTGACGATCGCGATACCGGACTTCATGCGCCAGATCCGCACGATGGAGATCACCAACGCCCCCAACCTCGCCGCGCGCGTGCGCGGACTGGCGGAATTCGGCCGTTTTTTCGCCGGCGAACTGTTCCGGAGTTTTGGCGGCGCCCTGGCGCCGGCTACCGCGTTCGATCCCAATGCCGTGCGCCGCCGTCGCGAACTGCGGGTCGGCGCGCCGGAGGTCCATTACTTCAGCACAACTGACGGGAAGAAGCTGCGCCTGACGCGATATCGCGGGGGAGGCAAAGGGCCTGTCATTTTCTCGCACGGCCTCGGCGTTTCGAGTCTGATCTTCTCGATCGACACAATCGACACCAACCTGCTCGAATACGTCTACGCGCGCGGCTTCGATTGCTGGCTGCTGGACTATCGCGCCAGCATCGAGCTGCCGTATTGCGAGGAAATCTGGACCGCCGACGACGTCGCCGAGCACGACTACCAGGGCGCGGTGGCAACGGTCATGGCGCTGACCGGCGCGCCGAGCGTGCAGATGGTGGTGCATTGTTTCGGCGCCATGACGTTTTTCATGGCGATGCTGCGCGGCCTGCAAGGCGTTCGCTCGGCCGCCGTGTCGCAGATCGCCACCGACGCCGTGGTGCCCTGGTTCCCGCAACGCCTCCTGGCTTTCGCGCGAATGCCGGTACTGCTGGGCGCTACCGGCATGCGGACCGTCAATGCGCGGGCGACGACGAACCGGAAGTGGGGCGCGCGGCTGCTCGACGACGCGATTGGCCTGCTCTACCCGTTTCGGTTCGACGATCGCAGCCATAATCTGACCAGCCGCCGCATCACAGTTCTCTACGGCCAGTTGTATGAGCTGGCGCAGTTGAACGAGGCGACGCTCGAGGCGATGCCGGAAATGTTCGGCGAGGCCAATATCGGCAGCTTCATCCACCTGGCGCGGATCGCGCGCAAGGGTCATATCGTTTCGGCGGACGGGGGCGATATCTATCTGCCGCACCTCGACCGACTGGAGCTGCCGATCACCTTCGTCCACGGCGAACTGAACCGTTGCTTCCAGCCAGTCGGTACGCAGCGCACGATAGACCGGATGACCAGCGTGAACGGCGCGCACTGGTACGAGCGCCACGTGATCGGCGGCTTTGGCCATATCGATTGCATCTTCGGCAAGAACGCGGTCAATCTTGTTTATCCACCGATCGGTGCGCATCTTGAGCGGACCGCATGACCATGGCCGGCAACGCGAAGAAAGGCGCGCTGCTCGCCGCCGCCACCGACATGGAACCGATCCATGGTTCGATCGAGGTGGATGTTCCCGCCGATATCCTCTGGCGCGGCTTCAACAAGCCCAACCTTTGGCCACGCTGGAACCCTTGCTTCTTCTGGTGTCGCAACAAGACGTTGCGACTGGGCGACAAGCTGGTCTGGTGCTTCGAGCCGATTCGGCCTTGGTATCTGTACAAAATGTTCGCGATCGCGAACATCATCGAACTGGAGGAAGGCAAGAAGGTTACCTGGGAAGTGACCGCGTTGCCTGGCTTCTACGCGCATCACACCTATTCGATCGACGATCTCGGCGACGGGCGCAGCCGGTTCACTTCCTGGGAGAAGGCCTATGGATGGGGCTTCCGCCTCACCCGCCTTTTCTGGCTGAAACATTTCACCTTTGTCAGGAACCGCTCGCTCGAAGGGGCGCGGGCGCTTGAAATCGTCCATCTGACCGGCGAAAAACTCGATGCGACCGGGATACCACCCCGCTCCTACTTCAACTTCTTGGCTGCCGTCGCCGGACTCCTCGCCCTTATCGTCGCCTTCGCCGCGTTGGGAGCCTGGGCCTTGCTGGTGGCCGTCGCCGAGGCGGCGATCGGGGTCGCATTATGGTTTTACGCCGCCTATGTGAAGTTACGTCCGGTGCGGCTCGCGCCCGGTGTGCACGCGCTGCTCGGCGGCGGCGGCAACACACTCGTGGTCGAGGACGGCGAAGACACGTTGCTCGCCGACACCAAATTTCCGCCGGGTTCCTGGCTGCTGCGCCGCTGGTTGCGCCAGGAAGGCATCGGGCCGGTCACCAAGATGATCAACACGCATTATCATTATGATCACAGCCGGGGAAACGTACTGTTCCCGGAAGCCGAATGCATCGCCCACGAGCTGACCCGGCAGGCAATGGACCGTGTCGACGGCTCCTGGTGGACGCGCCATCGGGGGGTCGAGCCGACCCACGTGTTTGACGGTGAGCGCACGACGATCATGGTCGGCGCGCGAGAGGTGGAGCTAATCTTTCTCGGCCACGGCCATACCGTCGGGGATGTCGCGGTCAACGTCGTGGCGGCCGGCGTGATCGCCACCAGCGACATCATCTTCAACGGCTACTACTGCTATATGGACCTGCATCGTGAGGGCATGTCGGTGCCTGGCACGATCGAGGCGCTGCGTCGTTTCGCCGGCGAACATCCGAAAGCGATCTTCATGCCCGGCCATGGCCCAATCGCACGGGCCGCCGAACTGCTGCGCACGGCCGCGTATCTCGAGGATCTGATGCGCCAGGTTTCGGCGGCGCGCGCGGCGGGGAAGTCGCTCGCGGCCACACTCGCCGCAGTGGACTTAACAGAGTGGGACCTGCAGATCCTGCCGTCGTTCCACCAGAACCGGCTGGAGTGGGCGACGGCGCGGAGCAGCATCCGTGCCATGTATCAGCTTCTGGAGCGCGCCGGATGAGCGCGCCCGAAAGCCAATCCGCCGCCTCGGGCCTTACCGGCCTGGAGAGTTTTCGCGATTATCCGCTGACCCAGGCGTTGCTGCATCGCCGGTCGCGCCGCATCAGCATGGGCATCAAAGAGGTGCGGGCGGGCAACCTCAGCTACGCCTCGACACAGCCGGCGGAACCGCTGAGCCCGCTCGAGGAGGCGGTGCTGATCGCGGCGACGGGCGTCACCGGCGTCACAATGCCCGACATGCCCTTCAAGACGGAAACCGGGAACGACCTAGTCGGTTCGCCGATGGTCGAGGTCCTTGGCCGCGCGGCGAGCAGTCCAGACAACTCCCAGGGGACCAGTTTCTTCATGATCAACGACGAGGGCACGTTTCTGTTGCGCCCGCCACACGAGGCCGAGGCGACCCCGCATCCGGGTGACGCGTTCGATCCGGATCGCCTGATCGCCCGCGCCGCCCAGTCGAAGCACCGCGTGCTGGATCGACGTCTCGACTTCGTCCGCAAATTTCCCCTCTATCTCGGCCGCAATCGTTATGTCTCCAATCTGCCAGGC
>CALFNB010000107.1 GCA_937902425.1 uncultured Acetobacteraceae bacterium
ATGTGGCCAGATCGGGCTTTAGCGCGAAGTCGCCGTAGCCGCGGTCCCAACTGGCGGCGGCGTAGCCCGGCACCGGCTCCATGTCGATGTCGTTGGCGAGCAGGTAATCGCAGGCGTGCGTCTCCGCCGCGCCGCTGTCGAGGAAATACCGTGCATGGAACCGCTTGCCGATCAGCTGTCCGGCCATGTCGGTCATCGCCACGACGACGGTATCGAGCGCGCCGGCATCGACTTCGGACTTCAGGTCATCCAGGGTGAGCATGCCGGTCATCGTGACCGGTTGTGCCGGTAAAACCGTGTCGCGGCAATTCGGCGATCCGGCGCGAGTGCTGGCCTGTCAGGCGTGCGAGAACGCCTGATCGCGTTCAGCCAGGCCGGTCAGCGTTCCGGAGGGCGGGCGGCTCCGAATGGCACCAGCTTGCGGTGTTCCGCGTCCCACAGTGCCAGCCGCGCGCATCGCAGGCTCTGCAGCAACGTCAATCGTGGCGCCGCCTGGAACGCCGGGTTCGCCTCATGACATTCCCGCAGCCGATAATTCGGGATCCGGCTGGCGAGGTGATGGATGTGATGGAACCCGATATTGCCGGTCATCCAGTGCAGCACGCGCGGCAGGTCGTAGAACGATGACCCACGCAGCGCCGCCGCCTGGAAATCCCAGCGCGACCGGGATTCCCAGTACGCCGTCTCGAACTGATGCTGAACGTAGAACAGCCAGACGCCGATCGTGGCCGACAGCAGCATCACCGGCAGCCAGCCGAGCAGCACCGGCAGCGGACCCAGAAGAAGCACGAGGGTGGTGATCAGCGCGGCGAGCGCGGCGTCGGTGCCGACGATGCTCAGCCAATCGCGCCACCGGTGCCACGGGCTGCCCTTCGGCACCCGCAGGCACCACAGAATGAGCCACGCGGGCCCGACTCCGAACATCACCAACGGATGGCGGTAGAGCCGGTAAGCGATACGCCGAACCAACGGCAATGCACGATATTCAGCCAACGTCAGCAGCGTCACGTCGCCGTCGCCGCGGCGGTCGAGGTTGCCGGTGGTGGCATGATGCATCGCGTGATCGCGCCGCCAGAACGCGTAGGGGGTCAGCGTCAGCAGGCTCAATGCCCGGCCGAGCAGACCGTTCGCCCAGTCGGATTTGAAGAAAGAGCCATGGCCGCAATCGTGCTGAATGATGAACAGGCGCACCAGCAGGAAGGCGCCCACGGGCAACAGCAGCATACCCGCCAGGACCCCGTAATTCAGCGCGATCAGCATGCCCGTCATGACGGCCAGGTACGGCAGCGCGGTGGTCAGCAATTGCAGCAGCGCGCGGCGGGCGGACGGCACCAGATAGGGTGCCACCAGAGCGCGCCAACTGGCGGCCGTCGTTACCGGTTGGACCGGGTCGGCATCAGCGGGCACGGTATCAGGGTTGGGGATGGGGGGCAGCAGCGAAGTGGCTCCGGTCCATGGCTGGCCGTGCGGGCCCGGTCGGGAGACGGTGTCGGGAAACGGCACGGCGATTCGGTGGAGTGGTGCGATGTGGGAGGAACCGAAATCAGCGCCATCGCGCGTGGCGATGGCGGGCGAGACCATGCCTCGCCCGCCATTTCAGGCAAGTTACCGAAGTTCGAGATTGACCGCGGAGGTCTTGCCGCGTTGGCCTTCCTCGATCTCGAAAGACACCTTCTGGCCTTCAGGCAGGGTGGTTTTACCGGCCCGCTCGACCGCCGAGATGTGCACGAACACGTCCTTCGAGCCATCATCCGGCTGGATGAAACCGTAGCCCTTTTGCGCGTTGAACCATTTAACTGTACCGTTTGACATTGCGTAGCTCCATGAACATCGTTCCATCACACAACGAGCGTGACGGGTCTGACCGCGGCGATGGGATAGGGAACCGGGTTCGACGCCTGAAGCGAAACGAAATACGGACCTGACTCAAACAGCAGGGCGACGGGCACACATATAAGGGCGGTACCGGACAGATGCAAGATCAATCGCATCCCGCGTCAACGTCCCGTGTCGACCTCCCGCATCGACCTCCCGCATCGACCTCCCGCATCGACCGCCCGTGTCGACCTCCCGTGTCGGCCTCCCGTGTCGACCTCCCGTGTTGGCCTCCCTGGGGCCGACCCCGCGCGACCGGCTTGACGGGCCCTCCCGCATACCAGCATGTCTGTCGCGGACCAGGAGCCAGCTTCAGTACCGGGAGTCGACGGTTCGCCGATGCATACCAGTAACGAGACCTTGTGCCGCCTTGAACGACTGCATGTCCGCGCGTGGCCGGCGACCGAGACCGCGCGCATCGACGGTTGGCTCTGGCGCTGGTCCGGCGGCGGCTCGCAGCGCGCCAACTCGGTATCGACCATTGATTTCATCGGAAACGATGTGTCGGGTGCGCTCGACCGGGTCGAGGCACGCTACCGCGCCAAGGATTCTCCCAGTCAGCTGCACACGTACGACCTCAGTCAGCCGGCGGGACTGCCGGAGCTGCTGACCGCGCGCGGCTATGGCGCCGGCGAAACGACCGTGACCATGCTGGCGACCGCTGCTCCGGGCACACCGCCATCCGAGGTGGAGATCGCGGACGATCCGTCAGCGGAATGGCTTGAGGTCTACATGGCGGCGATCACCGAAAGCCGCCGCGCGGTCAATCGGCTGATCCTGTGGCGGATCCCCGATCCGCGGGTGTACTTCTCCGTCCGGCGTGACGGGCGCGTGATTTCCACCGCGCTTTGCGTCGTCGATGACGGCCACGCCGTCGCCGAATGCGTCGCCACGCGGGAAGCCGCCCGCGGCCAGCGCGGAGCCGACGCCGCCATGCGTGCCCTCATGGCATGGGCCGCTTCCCTGGGCGCTCACACCGTCGGCCTGCAGGTCGTGCAGCGGAACCAGCCCGCGATCGCGCTGTACCGGCGGCTGGGGTTCCAGGCGGTGTGCACCAACCAGTTCTGGGTGAAGCGGTAAGCCGGTTTTGGCGTGTCCAGGCAGGTTGTTGCAAGCTTCGGCTCCTGTATCAGGCGAATTGAACGATCTCCGGTGCCGGCATCCCTGGTCATCCGGCGCCAAACACCGACACGAGCCAAACACCGACACGAGCCAAACGGCGGCACGAAATTGAGCGGCGCATGACGCCGGAGTTTCATCTGCTGTCAGATGTCGATACCAGTGGACCGAATCGATGCCGCTGACCGAATCGTCAGCCACTTGAAATCGCTGCCAAACCCGTATCAGTTACCGGCGGCATCGCCTGCTGCGCTCCGCCGCCTCATCGAGGATCCCGAGCCTTGAACGATCGCCCACACGAAGTCCCGGCCGAAGACGCCACGTTGACGATCGATCGCCGGCGCATCGACCGTCCGCCTTCGGCCGCTCCGCGCGCGGCGGCGCTCACGGCCGATCAGGATCAGATCGTACGGCGGATGCGGCGGCGCGCTGCCTGGTTTCGGATCCAGGCGCGGATTTGCGTCGTCCTCATCGCGGTGTTGCTGGCCGGAGGCGGCGTGATCTTCCTCGATGCGCGAACCATCGCGCTCACCGAACTGGGCGCGCTCACCGAACCGGGGGCGCTCACGGAACCGGGCGCGCCGCCGGATCTGATGCCGCCGGCCCCACCGCCGCGGGTCAACATCCCCGACCCCGGGAAATCGGCCGCGCTCGCCGCCGATGAGGCACGACTCGCCCAGGACAAAGCGGCGCTCGCCACCGCGCGTCTCCAGATCGCCGCCCGCGCGGCGATGGAGGTCAAATCGGAGCAGCGACGTCTGGGTGCGTTGGCCGCCGATACCTCGATCACCAGTGTGTATTTCACGGATCCGGCGCATGGTTGGGCGGCCGGCGTCGGCGGCACGATCCTGCTGACGACGGATGGCGGGGCCACCTGGCGGCCCACCCCGAGCGGCACCGGAAACGATCTGTTTTGCGTGCGTTTCAGTGACCCGGCGCATGGTTGGGCCGTCGGCGACAAGGGTACCATCCTGACCACCGAGGACGCCGGAGTGTCGTGGCGGGCACGCGACAGTCTGGTGACCGTCACCCTCACCAGCGTGTCGTTCGCGGACCAGAACCACGTCTGGGCTGTGGGCGGCGCGGGCACGATCCTGGTCAGCACCGATGCCGGCGTCAGCTGGCGGCAAAGCGTCAGCGGTGTCGAAAAAGCCCTCACCGCCGTGCACTTCGCCAGCGTGACCCATGGTTGGGCGGTTGGCCTCAACGGGACAATTCTCGCGACCCGGGATGGCGGCACCAGCTGGCAAAAGCGCGAGAGCGGCGTGACCGCCTCACTCACCAGCGTGTATTTCACCGACCCCGGCCGCGGTTGGGCGGCGGGCGGCGGCGGCACCATCCTGGCCACGCTGGACGGCGGCGCCAGCTGGTGGAAACGCCAGAGCGGCACCACCACCTCGCTCACCGAGGTGCGCTTCGCCGACGCGAAACACGGCATGGCGGCCGGCCTCGATGGCACGATCCTGCTGACGGCCGATGGCGGCTTCACCTGGCGGCAGCAACGCGGCGGCACCACGAACGACCTCTACGCCGCGAATTTCGCCGACGCGACGCATCCAAGGGTGACCGGATCGCGGGGGACGATCGTGGCCTCCGACGACGGCGGGCTGACCTGGTACGCACAGGACAGCGGGGCGGCCAATGTCCTCACCAACGTGACGTTCCCGGAACCGAACGCCGGATGGGCGGTCGGCCACGCCGGCGCGATCATGCGGACGGCGGACGGGGGTGCCTCCTGGACCAAGGTCGACAGCGGCACGCGGGCCTTCCTGCGTGGTCTGTTCTTCGCCAGCCCCATGCGCGGTTGGGCTTCCGGCGCGCGCGGCACCATCCTGGCGACCGAGGACGGCGGCGCGCACTGGAGCAGCCAGACCAGCGGCATCCAGCAGACGATCGCGGCCGTGTTTTTCGCGAATGACACGACCGGAGTCGCGGTGGGTGAGGGCGGGACGATCCTCGCGACCTCGGACGCGGGCGCCACCTGGCTGACGCGGGACAGTGGCACGCGGGATGATTTGCAAGCGGTGTATTTCACCACCCCATCCGCCGGTTGGGCGGTTGGCGAGAATGGCACGATTTTGGCCACGGCGGACGGCGGCACCACCTGGCGGCCGCTCGACAGCGGCGTTCGCGACGACCTGTATCGCGTCTGGTTCGCGGACACGGCGACCGCCAGTGGGAGCACGGCCAATGGGAGCAGGGCCAGCGGGAGCAGGGGTTGGGCGGTGGGCGCCAACGGCACCATCCTCGCGACCACGGACGGTGGCGCCACGTGGGCGCGGCGGGACAGCGCGACTCCGTTTGATTTGCACGGTGTCTGGTTCGCCGACTCCGCCCGAGGCTACGTGGTCGGCGGGCATGGCACGCTGCTGATCACCGGCGATGGCGGCACCACCTGGCACCCGCGCGACACCACCGCCGCGTCCGGCTTACTGAGCCTGACCGCGGCTGATCCCGGACGGCTCTGGGCCACGACCGGCGATGGCTCGGTCGTGGCGATCACGGTGCCCGATACCGGTGCGATCCTGGCGGCCGAACATAGGCCGGCCATGCTGGCGGCCCTGCGCGCGATCGATGTCAGCGAAACGACGATCGGTCAGCCAATGACCGACTTCGCGGCCGCTGACACCGATCTGACCCAGCGCGCGGACCGGTTGGAGCGGGATCGCGCTGCTCTGGCGGAGATCGCGATGGCGCCCGCCCCCGTTCCCGTGCCGGTGTCCGCGCCGGTTGTCGAAACCGGAAATATGGCGCTGTTCCACGACCTGATGTTTCTTACCAGCATCAATCGCGTCGGCATCGCGCTCTATGTGCTGTTCGCGGCGCTGATCGCCGGGGCGGTCGCGCGTCGCGCTATGCGCCTGAGCGCGCATTTCGACGCCTGCGCCGATGCGTTGGTGCTGAACGGCGGCACGATCGATGACCGCTGTCTGGAGCTGATCCGCACCCTGTCACCGTCCGGAACGATTCCGCGGGACCTGGCCGCCGCCGCTCACTGATCAACCCGCGCCGCCGCGCGAGGATCAACCCGCGCCGCCGCGCGAGGATCACCCGCGCCGCCGCGCGAGGACCAGTCCGCGCCGCCGCGCGAGGATCAGTCCGAGCCGGCATCGATGATCTCGCCGAAATAGGTGAACCGCTCGCCATCGAAACGAACCATCCGCAGCTTGCGCATCGGTTCGTAGTTGGCGGGCGCGGTATCGAGGTCGACTCCGTCGATCAGCATGGCGGGGTGGAAGTGCTTCAGGTTGGCCGCCTGCCGCATGACGTTCTCCCGCGTCAGATCATCGCCGCACTGCTTCAACACCTGAACCATCGTTTGCGCCTGAGCATAGCCGACCGCGTTTTGCGGATCCTCCAGGCTGCCTTCCGGGAAGTACTGCTTCATCCAGGCGAGCCATTCCTTGAAATCGGCATCGTTCTCGAATTGCGGATCGGTCGGATCCTTGACGAATCCCGTCGACATCACGCCTTTTGCCTTCTCGGCCCCGGCCGGCTTCATCACGGTGCCGACCGACGCGGCGGGATTGTCAATAAACTGTAACGGATGCCAGCCGAGGTCGTACGCCTTGCGGATCGCCTGCGCGGCGAATTTCGGCGTGGTGATATTGAAGAACACGTTCGCGTGGGTGCTCGCGAGTTCGACCATTTGTGAATCAACCGTCGCGTCGGTGACTTCGTAGGATGCCTCCTTGACGATCAGGCTGGATGCCTTGTCGCCGAACCGCTGATGGAAACCCTTGAGGAAATCTTTGCCGAAGTCGTCGTTCTGATAAAGGATCGCGATCTTCGCGTCCTGGATGTGTTTCAGCACATAGCTGGCATAGACCCGTGCCTCGGCCTGGTAGGTCCAGGTGAACGTCATGGTCCAGGGGAAATGCTCTGGATCCGCCCATTTGGTCGCCCCGCTGGCGAGGAAGATTTGCGGAATCTTCTTGCCGTTGAGGTATTTTTGCACCGCGCCGTTGGTCGCGGTCCCCAGTGAACCGACGATCGCGAGCACGCCGTCTTCTTCCACCAGTTTGCGGGTCTGTTCGACGGTTTTTGGCGGGCTGAAGCCGTCGTCGAGCGACAGCATGGTGATCTTCCGGCCATTCACCCCGCCCTGATCGTTGATCATGTGGTAATACGCGATCTCGGCGCGTCCCAGAGTGGCGAACGCGGACAGCGGACCGCTGTACGGCATGGTCTGGCCGAGTTTGATTTCGGTATCGGTCACACCTGGGTCGTAGTGCTTTTGCGCGAACGCGGAGGTGGTCAGACCGGTGATGCACAGCATCGCGATCATCAAACGCACGGACATGACGTTCCCCCGCTTTTTGTTTGGCCGTCGATGCGATCAGGGCTACACCGAAAGTGGCGATCTGGCCAGCGTGCGCGGAGGCCACGCTTTCCAGGCGGGGGCCGCGCATCATCGCGACAGACGTTACCGACTGTAACCCTTTGAATTTTGACGGGTGGTGGTGAAGGTGCTGTCATGTGGCCGATGCATCGTGAACGCGATTGCCCAATGATCTTCGGCGGAGCGGTTTGATGGACCAAGGTGCTCGGTCTTCGGCCTTTCGTACCAGCCAGGGACTTCGCGTTGTCTCGGCGCTTTTATCAGGAACCGGGCTTCGCGTCATCGTTTGAGGACGCACAGATCGCGATTCTGACTCTGGACGGGTTCAGCTTCATCCCGCGAAATTTCCACGTGAAGGAATTCGCTGAAAACCGCATGATCCAACTGTTGGTTCACCATGTGGACCGGTGCTGGCGGCGCGTCAGTTCGGCCAGACTGGTGGCGACATTCGGCGTCAGCGCTCCCCGCGCTCCCGCGCCGCGAAGTTGGGGAATGAGGGTCGGATTCATGTTTGACCCGTCCGGTGTGCTTTGGCATGTGGCGGAGAGCGCATCCTGATCGGACCCTCGGCGTCAGGCACCATGCATATCAACCTGAACCGCATTGGACAGATCGCACGCGCGGTCCGCGACCTGGACCGCGCGGAGGCATTTTACCAGGACACGTGCGGGCTTCGAAAACCGTACCGCTTCGGTGACCTTAAGTTCATCGACTGAGCCGGTGTCCGTCCGCTGTTGGAGAAAGCGCATGACACGGCCGCCATCAATCACGGCTCTCGCATCTGTTGCTCCCGCTCGGACATCGCGTTGGCGGTCCAGGGATCGCGACAGCGGGGCGTAGTATTCACCAGCCCGCCACATCGCATCGCCAGGCTGGACGATCACGATCCGTGCATGGCGTTCATTGAGGATCCCGTCGGCAACATGTTCGCGCTGATGCACGAAGCGCCGAAGGATCATGTCCCGCCGGCCGGATAAGCGGAGCAGGGCGTGTGTCCAGGCCGCTCGCGTCCCATGCGGTTATCGTTTTTGCAATGCATCGAAGCGGCACGGCGATCCGTCCTGGACTGGTCCACCTGGTTCGCGGCCTTATCGACCTGGCCTGGTCAGCTCAGCGGGAGCTGTGCGACGACCCGGCCGCGTTCCGACGACGACAGAGCATAAAGCGTTGGTCCTCCGATACCAGCGCGCTTAAATCCCGGCTCTCGCCTTTCGCGTCATCATCGGGACAAGCCCGGTGCTGTTCAGTTTAATTCTGGTAAATAAAAAATCCCCGCAGCAAGCTGCGGGGTATTGGTGGAAGCAGATCAGAATAG
>CALFNB010000108.1 GCA_937902425.1 uncultured Acetobacteraceae bacterium
GCTTCCGGCCACAGTCCGCGACCGGCTAAAGGGATTCGCTGCCTCCCGAGGAGAGAGCGTGCAGCAGGTCGTCGCACGCGCCGTGTCCCGCCTGCTGGCCGACGAGGCGCGCGAACCTCCATCTCGGCAGGCCGTGCTGACGCGACTGAAAGCCATGGAGACCACCCTGCGCCGCGATGGTGTCGTCTCGCTTTGGCTCTTTGGCTCAGTCGCGCGAGACGCCGCGCTGCCGGGCAGCGATATCGACCTCGCGGTGGATTTCGACCCGGTGCGCAAAGCCTCGCTGCTGACCGTCGCGCGACTCAAACAGGACATCCAGGATGCCCTAGGCGCACAAGTCGACCTCGGCATCCGCGACGATTTGCGTCCGCACGTGTCAGAGGGATTCGAACGCGATGCCGTGCGGGTGTTTTGAGCCGTACGACACTCGAACGCCTGACGGATATCCGCGACGCCGCTCGCGATTTGCTCGACTTCGTCGGGACCATGGAAAGTGAGGCGATTCACGCGCTGCCCGCGACGGACCGCATGGCTCACCGCGCGATCAAGACCGCTCTCGTGGAAATCGGCGAAGCCATCAAAATGTCACCGCCGGAAATCACCCTTCGCCATCCAGCGATCGATTGGCGAGGTTTCGCCAGGCTGCGCGACGTGATCACCCACGGATATTTCGGGCTGGATCAGGAGCGGCTGTGGCCCATCATTCGTGACGAGATTCCGAACCTCCTCGCCGCCATCGACCATGAACTGGGCCGTCCAACGCCGGGCCAATGACCGCCCCCTACCCCTTCCTAACCAAATGCCGCTCCACCAGCGTCGAATACCAAGACGACCCAACCGGCAGGATCGCATCGTTGAAATCATACTTTGGATGATGCAGCAGCGGCTCATCCTTCCCCCGCCCGCCGCCGAGCATCAGATACGCCCCCTGCTTCGCCTCCAGCATATACGCGAAATCTTCCCCGCCCATCGTCGGCATTGGCATATGTTTCACCTTGCCGATGCCCGCGATCGTCTCCGCCGCCGCGACGGCGATCGTCGTCGCGTCCTCGTCATTGACCGTCGCGGGCGCGTGGCGGCTGAACTTCACCTCCGCCTTCGCACCGAAACTCGCGGCGATCCCGGTCGCCAACCGGTGCACGCCCTGCTCGATGATCTCCCCCACCTGAGGACGGAACCACCGAGCGGTCCCCTTCATGACCACCCGCTCCGGCAGGATATTATAAGCATCACCGCCCGAGATATGGCCGATTGAAACCACCCCGCCCTGGATCGGCTCCATGTTGCGCGACACGATCGTTTGCAGCGCGGTTACGATCGTCGCCGCCACCACCACCGGATCGACGCCCTGATGCGGGAACGCGCCATGGCTGCCCTTGCCGGTGATCGTGATGTCGATCCAGCCCACCGCCGCCATGACATCGCCGGAGCGCCAGAGAAACGTTCCCTCCGGCGATTGCGGCCAGTTGTGCAGGCCGAAGATCATCTCCATCCGGCAACGGCTGAACAACCCGTCCTTGACCATCGCGTCCGCGCCGCCCTCAAACTCCTCGGCCGGTTGGAACACCAGATACACGGTGCCGTCGAAGTTCCGCGTCTCCGCGAGGTATTTTGCCGCGCCCAACAGCATCGTCGTGTGGCCGTCGTGGCCGCACGCGTGCATCACCCCAGAGTTCTGGCTGGCATGGTCCAGGCCGGTTTCTTCCTGGATTGGCAACGCGTCCATGTCGGCGCGCAGGCCGATCGCCCGCTCGGAGGTACCCGCCCGGATCACGCCCACCACCCCAGTGGTCGCCATGCCCGTGATGATCTCATCGACGCCGAACGATTTCAGTCTCTCCTGGACCATCGCCGAGGTGCGGAACTCTTGCATCGACAGCTCCGGGTGCGCGTGCAGATCGCGGCGCCACTCGGTCATGTCGGTGTGGAATTCGGCGATCCGGTTGATGATGGGCATTCAGGACTCCCGGTTTTCTAAGGCATGCGGCGGTTCAAGTACCATGATCGGCGGCAAAAGTCAGCGCAAGTCCCTCGCGCAGCGAGATCGGCGCCAAACCCAGTACAGCACGCATCGGCCCGATGTCGAACGCCTTGTCCTCCAGCAGCCGGCGGATTTCCGCACCCCGCACGGTCGGCACCCCGGGAATGATTCGCGTCAGAACCGCCAGCGCGATCAACGGACCCGCCGGGACCGCCAATGTTCGAGGCCGCGCCAGGCCCGCCGCCTCCGCGACCGCCCGAATGAACTCAAGATAGGACACCGGCTCCGGCCCGCCGATGACCATGGCCGTCGGCCCAGTACATGGATGCTCCAACGCGGCCAGGATCGCCCGGGTCACGTCGCTCTGATGGATCGGCTGCACCAGCGACCGCCCGCCCGCCGGTAACGGCAGCACCGGCAACCGCCGCATCAGCGCCGCCAGCCGTCTCACATTATCCTCACCCTGGGCTCCGTAAACCATGGTCGGATGCAGCATGACGCCGGAGCGCCCGGAGGCCAGGAACGCCGCCTCCCCCGCCAGCACCCCGTTGCCATGCACGTCCGGCCAGCGCGTGAATTTCCGCGTGCTGCCCAGAAGCACCAGTCGAGCCCCCTCTGGTGCCGCCGCGATCAACCGGGCCGTATGCCGAGCATGCGCGCAACTCACCACGTGCGTCGCGCCGTCCAACGCCCGGACCAGTGCGGACTTGTCGGTCAGATCGGCGACCACGGGCGGCACGCCGAACCCAAGCGCCGCCCACTTCGCCGCGTCCCTTACCACCGGGACGGTTCGAGACCCCAAAACACGGGCCAAGGCCGCTCCGGATCGACCGGAGGCGCCGATGACGTGAACACGGAAAGCGCACATGGGCGGGAGCATTGCGCCAAGCGGACAGGGCGGCTAGCCCTTAAGCGTCTTTCGGAGGGACCCGAATGCGCCGCCGCTCCCTGCTGACCGGAATGCTCGCCCCTTTGGCACTTCAGCCGACCCATGGATGGGCGGCTGGGATCAGCGCCATCGCGAGCTTCTCGATCCTGGCCGATATGGTGCGGCGCATCGGTGACGGCCTGGTCAGCGTCATCAGCCTGGTGCCGCCCGACGCCGACGTCCATATGTACCAGCCCACCGGGGCGGATTCCCGTGCCCTGACCGCCGCCGCGTTGCTGGTCGAAAACGGCCTCGGGCTTGAGGGCTGGATCGCGCGGCTTGGCGAGGCCGCCGACTTTCGCGCGGTGCTGGTCGTCGCCTCCAACGGCGTGACGCCGCGCATGATGCGCGAGGGTTCGGAAACCTCGCTCGACCCGCACGCCTGGCAGGATCCGCGCAACGGCGTGATCTATGCCCGCGACATCGCTGAGGGGCTGGCGAAAGCCGATCCAACCCACGCCGAGACCTGGCGCGCCAACGCCGCCGCCTTCATCGCCGAGATCGAGCGGACCGACGCCTGGATCGCCCAACAATTCGCACCCATCCCGCCGGCGGCGCGGCGGATCATCACCACGCATGACGCCTTTGGTTACTACGGAGATCGTTACGGGGTGTCGTTCCTCGCCGCCGAGGGGATTTCCACTGATGCCGAGCCGTCAGCCAAAGGCATCGCCGCGCTGGTCGCGCAGATCAGGCGCGAGAAGGTGCGCGACGTGTTTCTGGAGAACATGACCGACCCCAGGATCACCAGGATGCTGGCGCGCGAGACCGGCGCGAAGGTGTCCGGTCCGCTGTATTCCGACGCGCTGTCGAAGCCGGACGGACCGGCGCCGGATTACCTCACGATGCTGCGCTACAACACGTCCTGGTTCATCCGGGCATTGCGGCCCGTATGATGGGAAGCGTCGGGGCGTTTCGCGGCTCATGTCGCCGGCGTGCGGTTCGAATCCCCCCGACGATGCCGCGCGAGAGGAGGACAAGGTTGAACGACCACACGCCGGTTGATACGAACAGCACGAACTCAGGTGAAACGATGGCCGCGACGCAAGAAGACCTGTTTGCCTTCTTTGACCAGCTCGGCATCGAGCACAGCACGATGGCGCACCCGCCAATCTTCACCGTCGAGGAAGGCCGCGCGTGGCACGATAAAATCCCCGGCCTGCACTGCAAGAATCTGTTCCTGAAGGACAAGAAGGACAAGATCTGGCTGGCGGTGATGCCCGGCGACAAACGCGCCGACCTCAACCGGCTTGAAAAGCGCGTGCACGCCGCCCGGCTGTCTTTCGGCAAGCCCGACTTACTGCTGGAGGTACTCGGCCTGACACCCGGTTCCGTCACGCCATTTGGGTTGATCAACGACCATCAGCGGCGCATTACGGTTGTCGTGGACGACGATCTGCCGAAAAGCGAATGGGTCAACTTCCACCCGCTGCACAACGCTGCCTCGACCACGTTGCGTTCGGCGGATTTGGTGCGGTTCATGCGCGCGTTGGGTTACGATCCGCTGATCGTGGATTGCGGCCCGTAGTCAGACACCGAAAATCGCCTGACGCACGTTCACGACTTCGCTGTCCGCGGCGGTGCCATCCGGCCGCATCGCGACCTCGGCCGAGGTTTCCCGAACGGTGAACGGAGTGTCGCGGAGTTCCCAGAACCGGCCCTGACCCCAGATCGCCACACCGCCGCCGGTATCGTCCGCGTACCAACCATCGTGCAGCGGCACGACATTGAGTTGCTGTTGCCTGGCGGCGTCCGGGTCGCCGTCGCAGAAAAAATCCCGCGTTCCGCCGGACGCCAATGCAGGAGTGCGGCGGATCGATCGGATGGTGAACCCGGTTCCCGACGGCGTTTCGCCCGCGGTACGAATGATGAACATCATCGGCGTGGATCCGGGAATGAGGTAACCGCCGACACGAACGCTTCCGGTTGTTCCAGTTCAGGGTGGTGGCCGGCGTGCTTGATGATGGTGAACTCCGCGCCCGGAATGAGGCCGGCGTATGCACGCCCATAATCCGGGGTGACGATCCGATCGGACTCGCCCCAGATCACCTTCGTCGGCACACTGATCCGATGCAGCCAATGTTTCAACTGTGGATTGAACATGTGCGGTCGCCAGGCATACAGGCACAGCGTGTCCCAGTTGCGCGCGAGCAGGATCATCTCTTGATCCGTCATCTTCTCGCTGATCGTCGCCTGCCAGCCGAGGCCATGAATTCCGGGCGGCCGCCGCGCCGGATCGTGCCAGCTTCGCTGATCAAGTTCCCCAGGGTCGGTGTTGAAGAAATGCACGATGTCGCGATCCTCACGGCCGCCGAGCTTGATGCCAACCGGATCGACCAGGATCAGGCGGCCGAGATGTTTCGGGTTCGCCACCGCGAGTTCGGCCGCGATCCAGCCACCAAAGGAAAACCCGATGACCGTGACATCGTCCGAAGGCAGCGAGTCCAGAACCGCCAGATAAAGATTCACGAGATCATACATCGTATCGAAATCGGCGGGCAGCGGCGAGCCGCCGAACCCGGGATGCGAGGGAGCGATCACCTCGGCGTCGGCCGCCAGTTTCAGCAGAAACGGCGAATCAGGATGGATCGGATTGATGCCATGGATCAGCAGCACCGTCCGTCCGTTGCCAATACGAAGTGTTTCAAGCTCGAACGGTCCGACGCGCATCGCCGTCATTGCGCCGCCGTCGGCATATCCGCATCCACTGGGTTCAGACCCTGCAGCTGGGGCAACACTTCCTTGGCCGCGAGGGAAAAACTCTTCATCGCCTCCGCGTGCGTGACGAGGCCCTGCCGGGTCATCATGATGATGCGGCCGACGCCGCCAACCCGCTGGCGAAATTCCTTGATCTGGCGGACCACGGAGTCGGGGTTGCCGCAAAACATCTGGCCCTGCCGAATCAGGCTCTCAACCGAGAGATCGGTCGGCCGCTTGGAGACGCCGGCGCGCCATGCCGCGGGGGTCATCTCGGGCGCGATCTGACCTGGCATGAATTTCGACATTTGCGGCGCGCTTTTCATGCTGACCGTCAGAAACCAAGGAATTTTCTGACCGATGCGATGTGCCTCTTCATCGGTGTCGCCGACGTAACAGAATGCCATGTAGGAAAATCGGTCCTCACCAGGCGCGGGCAGGCCGGCGACGGCGCGCGCTTTTTTGTAAGTGTCGAATGCCGTACGGGTGCGGTCATAACCGCCGAACAGCAGCGTGTTGATCATCCCGCGGCGGCCCAGTTCGGCGCAGGTGGGGAGGTCGGAGGTGGCGGCCCAGAATTCGGGGCGCGGTGATTGGTATGGGCGTGGCCAAATGTTGACATGGGCGTGAGTAAAGAACTTGCCCTCCCAACTAAATGGCCCGTCATGCGAGGTGAGTGATTTCTCGATCAGATCGATCGCCTCCCATTCGCGTTCGCGGATGCGCATCGGGTTGGCGTCGCCCGAGACCATTTCGGTGGCGCCGGATTTTACAAAACCGATGTCGAGCCGTCCGCGGGAGATTACATCGATGGTGGCGTATTCCGTCGCCACGCGAACCGGATCGGGCCGCACCGTGATCAATGTGCCAAGCGACAGGATGCGCACTTTCTTGGTCAGTCGCGCGACGATCCCGGTGATGACCGGGCTTGCCGCCCAAAGATTGTTGATGCCGGAATGGTGCTCATTCGTGACGATATTCAGGCCAATGTCGTCGCAATGCTGGTATTCCTCGAACACCTCATCATAGAGGCCGGCGGCGATCTCCGGCTCACAGTATTTGTTCGGCAGGCTGGCGCGCACCGCGGGAGCGGCGTCGAGCACTTCAGCCGGCACGAATGGGTAGGGATTCTCGCAGTGGTTCCAAAGTTCCATCACAACGTCAGCCCAGTCGACGGCGATAGAGGGCGATCAGGCGTTCCCAGTGGCGTTCGGCGGCGGGCTTGTCGTAACACCAGCGTTGCGGAAACGCGAAACCGTGGTGCACGGCAGGATACATTTCCAGCTTGCCGGGATTGCCGGATCTCTCAAACAGGCCCTTGAGCTCTTCGACCATCGGCAGCGGTGCCAGTTCATCGTGCTCGGCGCAGGCGATGTATAATTCGCCCTTGGCCTTGCCGAGATTTAAATGCGGGCTTTCCTCATTCTCCGACACCAGCCAGGTACCGTAGAAGGTGGCAGCGGCGGCGATGCGATCCGGATACCGTGCGGCGGCGGCGAGCGAATACGGACCGCTCATGCAATAACCGTGCGTCCCGACCGGGCCTGGTTTCGCAGCGGACTGACGGTCGGCGAAAGCGATCATCGCGGCGACATCGTCCATCACCGGCGGAATGGTCATCTTGGTGCGCACCGCGCGCATCCGTGCTTGCTCGGCGCTGCCCTTGGTCAGCACGTCCGGTCCATAAATCGTGTCGCGGCCGGCGCGGTAATAAAGATTGGGCAGCATCACGAAATATCCGACGGTGCCCAGGCGGCGCGCCATGTCGCGCAACTCCTCACGAATGCCGGGAGCATCCATCAGCAGCAACACGGGCGGATGAGCACCGTGGTCGGGATGGACGATGAACGTTTCCATGGCGCCATCTTTGGTGGCGATGTCCAGCGTTTGCTCAATCATGGCCGTGTCTCCTCGGCGTTTCGGTCGCGGAGGATTCCACCTTGTTCGTTGCCAGGCAAGCGGCGGCCTTACTCGTTGATCATCGTCATCGCCCGGCTCGTCCGGACGAGCCGGGGGTGACGATTGGCAATTGGCTGTGCGACAACGTTAAGGGTCGTCCGCGGACCGGCGCCTCACGGACGATGGCGCCGTCTCAATGCAGCCCGTAGAACTCCATCGCGCTGCCGGCCATGATCTGGCGCACCGTCTCGGCCGAGGCATTGCCCAACAGCCCGCGCACCATGTTGGGCGCGCCTGGGAAGAACCCATCCGGATGCGGGTAATCGGTCGCCCAAAGAATCTTGTGCGGCCCGATATGCTCGGCGAGCACCTTCAAACTGGTCTCCACCGGCTCGAAGGCGATCCAGCAGTTACGCTCGAACAATTCGCTCGGCCTGGTCTTCAATCCGGAATCATTGAAGCCCTGATCATCGAAATGCCGGTTCATGCGGTCCAGCCAAGGCGCGATCCAGCCGCCGCCGGATTCCAGGAAGCCAATCCGAATCTTCGGATGCCGCTCGCACACGCCACCCCAGATCACCGCGAGGCAGGCCATCATCATTTCCATCGTGTGCGAAACGATGTGCCGCGCGCCACGTCCTTCGAAACGATCCGTGCCGACCTGCGGCATGCCCGCGCCGGCGCCCTCGTGGAAGCACACCGACATGTCGAGACCTTCGGCGGCAGCCCAGAACGGTTCGTACATCGGCTGGTCGATCATCTTATCGCTGTATGGATTGGGCCGAATGAACGCGGCCTTCATCCCCAGTGTTTTTCGGGCGAACGTCATTTCCTCGATCGCGCGATCGACGGATTGCAACGGGATCATCGCCACGCCGAACAAGCGGTCCGGATAGGCTTTGCAGTAATCCGCCAACCACCGGTTGTAAGCACGCGCAACGGCGGCGGCGAGCGCGGGATCCTTCACCGCTCCACAAAACAAACCTATGCTGGGGAACAGGAACGCGGCATCGATACCGTCGAGATCCATGTCGGGAATGCGCGCATGCGGATCGAACCCGCCCTTGCGCCCCTGCTCATATTGCATGGTGTCGTCGACGACGACCCCGTCCCGAGCCCCCACCGCGCCTATCGCGCCCATGCCCTTCTTGCTGCCGAGCACCTGTTCCTCAATCAGCAATCTCTCCTTCCCATCATCATCCCTGATCAACCTGGGCGCGCGATCCCGAAACGCGGGATCCATATAGTCGTTCCAGAGCGACAAGGGTTCCAGGATATGGCCGTCGGCATCGATCACGTTGTAGACGCGGGTCATGGCAGGTTCCTCCTTAAGTTTGCTTAAGTCGTGGCGCGTTCGCCGGCCAGGGTAACTGGCGGGTAGCCAAGCTGACTGGACGGTAGACGAGCCGCCACCGCTGATCAAGTCCGGCTAATCCACTGGCTCCGTCAAAAACCGTTCCACCAGCGCAAGTGCACTGTCGCGCTTCGCCAACGTCTGCGCCCGCTGTTGATTGCGCGCGCCCGAGGTCAGGTAAAACCGCTCATACAGCTCCACCCGCGACGCGAGCGCCGTGCCGGCATAATCCCATGCCAAACGGAACAGCCGAATGCGCCTCTCCGCGCTCGTTTCGTTGGCGCCGTGCATGTATTTGTCGATGAATGGCCGCAGTTCGGGATCTCGCATCATCCGCCATGTCGGCGTCGCCAGCAGATTGTGCGAACCCAGAAGCTTGATGATCTCGTTGGCGCGCGGCATCCAGAACGGCATCATCGCCTTCAGCGCCATCAGCGGCGGCCCGTCCGGAAACCACACACCGTTGCCCCATTCGCTGCAATGATCTTCGGCCGCTTGCACCGCGGAACGGGCGAGTTCCGCGTAACACCACAACTCCCCCAGCATTTGTTGCGCGGCGGCGCTTTTGTCGTTGATCGCCTCGGCCAGAGCGGTCGCCAGACCCCAGGCGAACTCCAGTTTGGTCGTGGCCCGGATCATCGTCTGCTGCATGACGTTCGAATGCCAGCTGCGCGTGTTGGTCTGATTGTAGACCTTGACGTTGGCGTCGATGAACACACGGTCGCGCGGCACCTCGACATCGTCGAAGATCAGAAACGCATCCTGTTCATCGAACCGCGACGACAGCGGATGGTCGAACACGTTATCGGTTCCGGCGACACTGTCGCGGCACAGGAATTTCAGGCCGGGCGTCGCCATCGGAATGCAGAACGAGACCGCGAATTTGTCGCCATCATCCGGCAGCGGGCGAGCCGGATAAACCGCCAGCTCATCGGCGAACGGCGCCAAAGTCGCCAGGATACGCGCGCCGCGCACGATGATGCCATGCTCGGTGTCGCAGACCTTGCGCAATATGACGTCGTTTTCCTGGCCTGGAATTTCGTCCTTCGCCTTGTCGATCGTCGGATGGATCAGCGTGTGGGTCAGGCAAATGTCGTTGCGGCGCAGGTATTTCTGATATTCGACCTGCCGCGCGGCTCCTGCCTCATTGCCGTATTCCGCCCATTCATGCGCGCACCCGGCGAATCCCGCGTAGGTCACGTTCATATAATCCGGCGTCCGCCCCATCACGCCCACGGTGTGCTCCGCGATACGCCGCAACCCGCGGTGCCGCCGTTTCACGTCCTCGGGCGAGCGCGGGATCATGTGACTGACGTTGATCAGTTCACCGGTTTCCGGGTCGGGAAACAGGCAATCGTCCGAAGCGTCCCATTGCAGGTCGAACACGGCGGCCAGTCCCTTGGCCGCGCCCGAGAATGCCGGGTGTGACACGACATCGGTGACCTTTTCGTTGCCCACCCAGATCTGGCGGTCATCCTTCAATCCACGCAGCAACTCCGCACCCGTGCGAGCTGGCATCGGCTTCCTCCTTCGGCCTTGATCGCGCCATATTGACGGACCACGCTCCCGTCAGGAAGGACCATGCCGATCCGTGAGCAGAACCTCGAACCCAAGCCGCCCAACCGGCCCGTCTGGATGGCTTGGGTCCTTGGCGTTGCCGTCGCGCTGCCGACGCTCGCGGCTGAACAGACGCCGGCGGCGCCGCCTCCGGTGCCCCATTGCAGCGCGCCGGCCGCCGAGCATCCGCCGGAGAAATCTGACAGCGATACCCCGCCTTCGCGTGCCGGGTTGAGTGACTCGTGGACCGAGGGTTCGGTCACGGCCGGCAGTGCGAATATCGACTATTGCGCGGTGGCGGGCACGTTGGTCGTGCATGCGAAAGACTGGGATGACGCAGCCCCGGCGGGCGACAACGCCAAGGATGATTCGGATGACAGCGCGAAGAATCCGGCGGCCGCGGCGTCGATGTTCTATGTTTCTTATCAAAAACGGAATAGCGCCGCGGCCGCTCGGCCGATTACGTTCTTGTTCAATGGAGGTCCAGGATCGGCGTCGGTGTGGTTGCATATGGGTGCGCTGGGACCGAGACGGGTCGAGACCGCGGATGCGATGCATTCCGCCGCCGCGCCGTATCGCCTGGTGAACAACGATCAAAGTCTGCTGGATGTGAGCGACCTTGTTTTCATCGACGCACCCGGCACGGGGTTTAGTCGGGTCTCGGGCCAGGACAAGGAGAAATCGTTCTACGGTGTCGACCAGGACGCGCACGCCTTCGCCGAGTTCATCACCGCGTTCCTGTCGAAATACCAACGCTGGAATTCGCCCAAATATCTGTTCGGCGAAAGCTACGGAACGACGCGCGCCGCGGTGTTGGTCAGCAGGTTGCAGAACCACCCGGGTGTGGATTTCAACGGCGTCATCATGCTGTCGCCGTTGCTGGCAGCCAACTTCTATCCGGACCAGCCGAAGACGACGCCAGGAAACGATTTGCCGTATCTGCTCGGGCTCCCCACCTACGCGGCGGCGGCGTGGTATCACCGCCAGCCGCCCGATCAGCGATCCACCGGCGTGCCGCTTTCGCTGCTGCGTGAGGTGGAGCGTTTCGCGATGGGCGATTACGCGGCGGCCCTGGCGGCCGGTACGAGCCTGGATCAGACCACGCGTGAGGCCATCGTGGCGAAGCTGCATGAGTTCACCGGCCTGTCGGAGGACTATCTGCGCCGCGCGGACCTGCGGGTCAGTCCTGACGAATTCAGACAGGAGCTGCTGCGCGGCCGCGACCTGATCATCGGCGCGACCGATACGCGGTTCGCCGGACATTCGTTGGATCGCATGAGTCGGAAGGCGCATTATGATCCATCGGACGCGGCCATCGGCTCGGCTTATGTCTCGAGTTTCAATGATTACGCTCGCCGTGTGCTCAAGTACGGCGAAGGTAAGTCGTATCGGCCGGCGATCGATGATATCGGCGATCGTTGGGACTACTCGCATCAGCCGCCGGACGGGTCGGGGAACGGGCCGCCGTTCGACCAAACGGCGAATGTGATGCCGGATCTCGCACAGGCGATGACCGAGAATCCGCTGCTGAAGCTGCAGCTCAACGCGGGGTATTTCGATCTGCTGACACCATATTTCCAGGGCAAGTACGAGATGCGGCATCTGCCAATTCCGCCGGACCTACGAGCCAATATCGAATATCGCTGCTATCGGTCCGGTCACATGGTGTATTTGACCCGGGAAGCTCTGGCGCAATTGCACGACAATGTCGCGGACTTCATCGCACGGACGGACAATCTGCCGCCACCTCCGGCGCGACCAAGGGCAGGATCAGCCGAATGCCCGTCGGAACAATGATCAGCTTTTCTTCGCGCGATCACCGCGGCAGTCGAGCACCATGACGATCCTGTTCGCCGGTGATCCGCACCGCGACTTCACCCCCATTATCCGCGCCTGTCTGGCCCAGACCCCTGGCATCCTCATTCTGTTGGGCGATTTGGATTGTTCGCGGCCGCTTAACGAAACGTTCGCCGCGGTCCTCGCGGCGGGCTGGCAAGTGCGCTGGATCCTCGGCAACCACGATTGCGAGACTGAAACGGCATACGACAACCTCGTCACCGATCATCCCGGGGGCGACCTCGGTTTTCGGGTGACCGACATCGACGGCGTTCGGATCGCCGGCCTTCCTGGGGTGTTCAAGCCCTCGGTCTGGTATCCGCGGTCAGACGACGAATCGCAGCCAATCGACCCGCCACGATACCGAAACCGTGAGGCGTTCCTCGCAACGCAACCAGTGGCACGATGGTGGCGAGGCGGCCTGCCGCTATGGCACCGCGACTCGATCTTTCCCGATGACGTCGACCACCTCGCGGAGCAGCGGTTCGATGTGTTGGTGACGCACGAGGCGCCGTCTTGTCACCGGCATGGTTTCGCGGTGATCGACGACCTCGCCGCGGCGGGCGGCGCGCGGTTGATCGTGCATGGTCATCATCATGACTCTTACACCGCCACGCTGCCGAACGGGATCACCGTGCGCGGACTCGGTCTGGCGGAGACCTGGCCGCTACTTTCCGACTGACGCCGACGTCAACTTGCGCACCGCGAAGAAGTCGTTGCCGGCGAAATAATACGCCGGCTTCTGCACGTCGGGTGCCTTCTCGCCGGTCTTCGCCGCATCCTGTTCCAGTATCCGGCGGCTGGCGGCGGCGACGTGTTCGCGGGTGAATGTCGCCAGCTTGTAAATGTCGATCCGCCCCGAGTCATCGGTCCCCGCGTCGCCCTGCAACGCGCGCAGCAAGTACGAGGTGAACAGCCCATGCCCTTCCTCGCCCACCGTCGCATCGGCGCCGGCGGCGGAGTCGAACGCTTCGGTGAATGATCCGGACAGCACGAACCGGCCGGAGGCATGACCGATGCGATTGGTAATCGTGTCGTTCACGTCATGACGCAGCACCGTATCGGCATCCGCGACGGTCGCGGAATAACAAGTGTCCAGCATGAACGCGATGCGTGTGGCACGCATATCCTGGATCAACGGCAGCAGGTCATCCTGACCGAGCCCTTCCGTCCGGAACACCGCGTCAACCGCTTTGTTGAATGTCTCGTCCGTCTTCGCCTCCCCGATCGCCGCCATCAGCGCGGGATCGTGCCGCCCCATGTCACTTGGCGCGAAATAGTAATGTGCATCCACGGTACGGCCGTGGCCCGCGAGGAAAATAACCACGACATCGTCCGGCGTGGCTTCGCCGCCGATGTCCTTAAGCGCGGCGACGATATTCGCCTTGGTCGCGTCCGCGTCGGTCAGCGTCTTCGCGATGATCCCGGCGAACAAGTGCGCCTTGTCCTGCCGCAGCAAATCCGCGAGCGCCGTGGCGTCATTCCCCGGATTGGCCAGGTTCCAGTCCGGATTGACCAGTTTGGCGACCCCGACGGTCAGCACGAACATCCGCCCTGATGCGACCGGTTCCGTCGCGTCTGGCGCCTTCTCCTTCGCCTCGAACGATCGCACCAATCGGATCACCGGGCTTGCCCCGCTGCCCGCCTCGATCGCGCCGGAGCCGCTGACCGGTGATAGCTCGACGACGTTCAGGCCGCGCGCGAGGGGGATCAGCGCGTGTTCGATTCTGCTGTGAGCCGCGGTGGACTCGACCTGGATGCCGGTGTTGAACACGGCCTCGTTCAGGCGCGGCACGACCCGCCCAGGATCGTCGCCCGGGAAATCGACCTTGTAGCGCACGAGCAGGACGGGCGCGGTGACGGCGGGCGGATCGCCGGCGCGTCCGAGCGGTACCGCGATCGCACGCGCACTGTCGCAGCCGGTCGCGGTCATCGAGTCCACCGCGCACGCATCCAGCAGCGTCACCTTGGGCGGCAGTCCGCTCCGCAACACATCGGCGACTTTTTCGGTGTGCGACTCCTGCTCGTTCACCACGCGCCGCGCATTGCCGTCATCGCGGAACGACAAGCCAACCAGGTCGGGCCGGAACCAGGTGGGGTAGAGTTGGCCGATGGAAACGAAATCGCTGGTGCGGCCGGATGCCTCGTTGATGCGATAGCCGATCAGGGTCCGGCCATCGGGTTTACCATCGGCGCGATGGTCGTGATCGAAATATCCGGCGGGAGTCCACTGCACGAAACGCTCGGTCGCCGGGTCGATGAACAGCGCGATCAGCTCCCGGCCGTCCGCGGCGTTGTACCAGTGGATCGTCCCGTCGCCGAAACAGGCGACGACGAGCCGTCCGTCGGCGCTGGCTCCAACGGTCCAGGCCGGGAAACCGGCGGAGACCTTCCAACCGGAGCCATCCTTGCCGACGAACCGGACAAAGAAATCCGTGCCGACCACCGCGCCGGTCGGCGAGACCGCGGCGGATCGCGCGGTTTCCGCAGGCTCCAGTCCCAGTTTCTGGCCGTTCACTTTTGGTGCGTGGCTGTCTCGCCAATCGGTGACGATCATGCCGTAGGCGCTGGCCACGGGCGGCGCGAAATCCCCTGTGGCGTCGCCGGAGCGCAGGAACGTGCGCGTGCTGACGTCGACGGCCAGCGCGGCGCCATGGGCCAGCACGATCTCGATGCCCGCGCCCGAGTGGGACAGCCTGATCGATGTTCTCGCCCGGTCGTGGAAATCGATATGGCGCGGAGCCTGCGCCACATTGGGGTGGCCATCCGCGTCCACGAAGCCCAGTACCGGCTCGGCGGTGGCGAACGCCACACCGTTGCCATTGGGCAGCAGGCTGGTTACCAGGTCTTTGGCGACCGGAATGTCGATCGCCACGCCCTTGTTGAGCAGCCAGCGCCGGATCTCCACCGTGCCGGCGGCATCGAGGTAGGAACCGGCTCCGAATACGGTGGCGCCATCGGATGAGAACGCGACGACATTGAAACTGCCGGTCTTGCCCGGCGTGCCTTCCAGGTCCCGGTCAGCCCGTCCGGTGTGCATGTCGAACAGGTGAACCACCGGCCGGGTTCGATCACCGGCGGCCAGTCGCGAACCATCCGGCGAGAACGCGATGCCATATGCCCGGGCGCCCGCATGGAGCATCATCGGCGGCAGGCGATGCAGCGCGCCGTCGTATAGCCGGATCATATTGTCGTCGGCCGCCACCGCCAGCCGCCCCGAAGGATCGAAATCCAACGAGGTGATCTTGCCCGGATAATCCGGATCCTCCAGAGCCGCGGTCTGGTTCTTCAGGTCGAAGACGCGCAACCCGCCGCCGTCCAGGCCGACTGCCAGCCGATCCCCGGCCGGCGACATTTTCATGGTCAGCACCGCGCTCGGCATTCCCGAAATCAACGCCAGCGATCGAAAATCCTGGGCTGAATAGAACGCGATCCCAAAGCCGCCCCGCTGTGCGCGAATCCGGCCCGCGACCGCGATCACCTTGGCCGAGGCCGCGACCGCGTACAGCGCTCCATCGTCACCCGCCCCGATCGGCGGACGCAGCACGCCCAGAGACGCGGTACCGTCCGCGCTCCAGATCCGTGCGGTTTTGTCATCGGAGACCGTGACGATCCCGCCGTCCGCCAACCGCGTCACGGCGTTGAGCGCCGCTTCGTGCCCCCCGGTGTCCAGAACCAGGATCGGTCCAGTATCGGCCGCCACCGCGAACCGCGGCACCAGCAGCGCCGCGGCCAGTAGTATCGCCAGGAGTTTATGCATCGAGCCCGTGGAGCAGCAGCCAGCCAAGTTTGGCGTTGTTGTCGAGGTCGAAGGCGGCCTTGCTGCTGCTCTGGGCCGAGGCGACGGTCTTATCGAAGCTGGCGCGCTTCTCCGGCACCGAGACCGACGCGGCGCGATCCACCTGAGCGATCCGGGCCGGCTCCGCACGGGTCGCGGGCGCGCCTTGCGCCGCGACAGGCGGCCGGGTCTTCAGGTCATTGGCGGCCTGCTGGAATTGCTGGCTACGGTGCGCCATTGTCAGTCCGAACTCATGCGCGATGTTCAGTTCCTCGTTGAATTTGTCGCGATGGTAGGCGATCCGCGCCAGTGCCGTCGGCCGGTCGAGCACACCGGCCCGCGCCTGGTTCTTCACGAACTGTGCCTGGCCGAACCGGCAGGCCCGCAGCCGTCCGAACGTCGCCGCCGAGTGATCGATCTCCTGCGATTCACGCGCCAGGTCCTGGTTCATGTCGTAGGCCAGTTCGTTTTGGTCACGCGCGCGTTCCGCCAGGGTGTTGTAATAGGCGGAACTTCCGCCCACGACGCCGCCGAAGGCTCCGCCGGCCAGACCTCCGATCAGGGCGCCACGCAGGTTTCCGGTGGCCGCCAGTCCGGTGAGTGCGCCCACTCCGGCGCCCACCGCCGCGCCGGTCACGGCACCGCTGACGATCTGGTCCTGGAAATAGGTCTTGGAGCCGGCGAACGCGGCGCGGTCGGCCCGGCAGGGGTCTGTCGCGTCCATGGCCAATTGCGCACCGGGTCCCGTTACGGGCGCCTGGCAGCCGAGAAGACTGCAACAAAGGGCCGCGGCAAGCAGTGGGGCAGTCCTGGCTGTTCTGAAACGGACTTGGGTCAAAGGTCGCACCTTCCCTCGCGATGGCTTGTCAGCCTGATTGTCGTCCCTGAGAAAATGTGTGCTCGGGAACCGACGTCTGCCTCATAAAATGGGACAGATACACAATCCTGGTCAAATGTTTTCGTAAGTTTACCGCCTGTATCGAACCAACCGGCCGCGTGGCGCGGCAATGGCGCACGAAAGCAACGTTTCCATTCCGGGCGGCGGGCGGGTTGGCCTCAGACCGTATCCGGCATCGGGTAGGACCGGAACGGCCCGACACGCGTCATTGGCAGCGATGCGGCGGTCAGCAACGCCAGGCGTTTGAGGCTCGGCGCCGCGGCGACCGAGCGGCGCAGGTAATGCCGTCCCTCGGTCGCCTTGCCGTGCCGGATCAACTCGCGGCCGACAATCCAATCATTTTCGGCCTCGGCGCGCCGCCGTAGACGGGCGAGGTCCGCCGCGCTGAACCGGGACCTGAGCGCGGGTGCGTTGAAGATCGCATCCATGCAGGGGACGAACGATTCCGGCCGCGCCGCCATGCCGCGATACGCGCCATTTTGACGCTCTCGCACGAACAGCAGGGGGCCACGTCCCGGGGTGGCGGCGAACGAGCCAAAACACGCGAGGCGGGTCCAGTATTCCCAGTCCTCACCATAGGTCAGGCCGAGGTTGAAGGTTCCGGCTGTCTCCACCTTGTGCCGGCGGATCAGCAGGTGGCCGCCATTGGCGAACAGGTTGCGAACGAGCAGTGATTTGAGGAGGTCGCCAGATGCCGCGCGACAGACCCGGCTGCCTCCCGACATGCCTTTTGGTGTCGCATTCGGCACCCGCCGATACGGGCCTACCGCCGCTATCGCGTTGGGGGCTGTCCGCAGCGTCTCGGCGAGGGTAGCCAGCGCGTCCGGGCTCAACCAGTCGTCGGCGTCGAGGAACAGCACCGCTTCCGCGTTCGACGCCACCAGACCGAGGTTGCGCGCGGCCGAAACGCCGGCGTTGCGCTGGCGGAGCAGGCGGATGCGGGAGTCGTCGAACGTGGCGGCGATGGCAGCGGTTTCGTCGGTGGATCCGTCGTCGACGATCGTCATGGTCCAATAGCGATGCGTCTGGGCCAGAACCGAGCGGATCGCATCGCCGACGTAGGGCGCGACGTCGTACGCCGGGGTGATGATGTCGATGCGCATGGACCCTCGTCTCCTTGGGAGCGGGTAGGGAGGCGGCCTGCATCAGCGGCGCCTCGATCGTCACCGGTACACAAGGGAGAATAGCGGCGAAAGGTGAATGAGAGGTTAACAGCGGCTTGATGTCATTGGTTGCCGGCCTGTGCGATCGTGGCCGGGCTCGGCGTGCGCTCTGAGCTCCCTGAATTCGATGCCTCACACAAACCATTGACAACGAGCCCGGTGTTCCTGGCACACTCCGCACGCCATCCGGAGTTCATATTGCACCAACGCGCTTGACCAGGGGCCCGGCCCCAACGATGTCTCCCGCCTTCCCCAACGGGCTTCTCCGCTTGGGTGAGGTGGAGTTTGGTCGATGACCGGCACGGAGCAGGCAGTCACAACCGTTCAGGCGATTCCTCCCTCTGCGATTCCCGGGGCCGCGCGCAAACGGCTGCACGTGATCACCTGGGGCTGCCAGATGAACGTATATGACAGCGGCCGGATGTCCGACGTGCTGGTG
>CALFNB010000109.1 GCA_937902425.1 uncultured Acetobacteraceae bacterium
AAATTGGAAAAGCGTAGATTAATCACAGAACTACCGCGAAGCGGTTTAGTCCAACGGGCCTTATCGCGAATAGCGCAACCCATTTATTTTACGGAATATTCGCCGAAAAACGGCGATCCGCGGAACAACGAGCCCGCGCGGCAACCAGCCACGCGACCTCGCAACGGCACGGCGGTCCAACCGTCTTGGCACCCGAGGCCATCCTCGCGACAGGTCCGCCCCGCCTACTTCCCCCCGCCCAACGCCGCCCGCACCCGCGCGATGAACCCGCCGATTACCTCCGGCCGCGTCTTCAACGCCGTGCGATTCACGATCAACCGGCTGGTCACCTGAGCGATCACCTCGGTCTCCACCAGCCCATTCGCCCGCAGCGTGGACCCGGTCTGCACCAGATCGACGATCAGCCGCGACAGCCCAAGCCCAGGAGCGAGCTCCATGGCACCGTTGAGGTGCACGACCTCGGCCTGGATGCCGCGGCTGGCGTAATGCCGGCGGGCGACGTTGGGATATTTGCTTGCCACCCGCACCTGCGACCACCGCGCCGGATCGTCGGTCCCGGCGGTCTCCCGCGGCTCGGCGACCGAGATGCGGCATTTGCCGATCCCCAGATCGAGTGGGGCGTATATTTCCGGATAGTCGAACTCCATCAGCACGTCGGCGCCACAGATGCCGATCTGTGCCGCACCGAACGCGACAAACGTCGCGACGTCGAACGGGCGGACACGCACCACGTCCAGCATCGGATCGTTGGTTTCAAACCGCAGGCGGCGGCTGTCCTCGTCAGTATAATCGCCCGCCGGAACGATGCCGGCGCGCGCCAGCAGAGGGCCGCACTCGGACAGGATCCGGCCCTTGGGCAGCGCCAGGATCAGCGGCTGGTCCGTCTCCGGCTCCAGCGACGCGGCGAGGAACGGTGCGGTCATGACGTCATCCATATAACCCAGCGGTCCTCAGACTCGCAAAAACCCAACGAGTTCTTCGGTCTTCGCGACGATCGGATCGGCGATCGCGGCGGCTCGCCTCGCCCCATCGCGCAGCACCGCGTCGATCACCGCCGGATCGGCCAGCAGGCGCTGCGTCTCAGCCGCGATCGGCGTCAGTTTCTCGACCAGCAGAGCGGTCAGCACCTCCTTGAACGCGCCAAATCCTTTGCCGCCATGTTCCCGCAGCACATCGGCGTGGGTTTTGTCATCTAACGCCGCGTATATTCCAACCAGGTTGCGCGCTTCGGGCCGCTGCGCGAGGCCCTCGGGCTCACTCGGCAGCGGCTCGGGGTCGGTCTTGGCGCGGCGGATTTTCAGCGCGATCGTGTCGGGATCGTCATTGAGGTTGACCCGGCTCTGATCCGACGGATCGGATTTGGACATTTTCTTCGTGCCGTCGCGCAGGCTCATGACGCGGGCCGCCGGCCCCATGATCAGCGCTTCGATGTTCGGGAAGAAATCGACGTCGTAGTCGTGATTGAACTTCTGCGCGATGTCGTTCGCCAGTTCCAGATGCTGGCGCTGGTCCTCGCCCACCGGCACGCGCGTCGCATGATACGCCAGGATGTCGGCCGCCATCAGGTTGGGATAGACGTACAGCCCGGATGAGGCGTTTTCCCGGTCCTTGCCGGCCTTGTCCTTGAACTGCGTCATCCGGTTCAGCCAGCCGATCCGCGCCACGCAATTGAAGATCCACGCCAGTTGCACATGGGCGCGCACCATCGATTGGAGGAACACGATGTGCTTCCCCGGATCGATCCCGATCGCCAGCAGAGTCGCCGCCATCTCCCGCGTCTGCCTGGCGAGCTCCTTTGGATCCTGGAACTGGGTGATCGCATGCAGGTCGACCACGCAGTAGATGCACTCGTGCCCGTCCTGCAGGGCCGCCCAATTGCGCAGCGCCCCCAGATAGTTGCCGAGGGTCGGAATGCCGGAGGGCTGAATGCCCGAGAAGATACGCTGCATGGTGTGGGCTCTGAGAATGGCGCCGGACGGCGCGGGAGCGGACAGATGAACGAACACCGGCCAGCTGGCAACCCGGCGTGGCGCGGATCAGCCAGAAGCCGCGCGAAGGCGCTTGGGCCTGGAGCGCCGAACGAGGGTTCAGGTTCGCCATCAACGACTGGCGGCCAAACCGGGCCCCGTCCACCAAATGACGCATTGTTCATGCGAACGCCGGCGGTCCGAATCCGGTCAGTCTTGCTATCCGGCCCCGACGACTCGGGAGGTCACTCATGCGCCTGACATCGATCCTCGCATTGGCCGTCATGGTCCTGACAGGCCCGCGGCACCGCGCAACCTGACCGTGAGGTTGGCGGCGCCGCCACCGGTGCCGGCACTGGTGCGGTGATTGGTTTGCTCGGTGGACCCGTCGGTGTCGTGGCGGGTGCCCTGATCGGGGTCGGAGCGGGCGCCGCCACCGGTGCCGCCATCTCCCCCAGCCACGTCAACCTGGGACATCCGCCTTGGAGCGACCAGTAACGACGCCGGGACTGCCGTTCTCGCCCGCCTGGCGACCCGGCGGACCCGCCGCGGTCCGGGTGCCGAAGCCGCCCTCAGGCCGCCCCACCGATGTATGCCCGCAGGCTATCGACCTCGGTATCCTGTTGCATGATGCGCGACTTCACCACGTCACCGATACTCACCATGCCGACAACGGTTTCGTTATGCATCACCGGCAAATGGCGAATGCGGCCGACGGTCATTTTGCGCATGGCCTCTTCGACCGTCATGTCCGGATGGGCCAGGTGCACCGCCCGCGTCATCAACTGGCCGGCCGTCATTTCCAGGGTGCGCGCGCCGTTGGTGGCGAGGCTGCGGACGATATCGCGTTCGCTGACGATGCCGAGCACCTGCTCGGCGCGGTCCATGACCAGAACCGCCCCGATTCGATGCTCCGCCAGGCGCGCCGCGACCTCTGGCACCGTCGCCGTCGGGTCGATGGTAATGACGCTGTGACCTTTGTGTTTCAGAATCGCGGCGATCGTCATGGTGCGTCCTCCTTGGTTTGGCGGTTTGGCGGTTTGGCGGTTTGGCGGAAACCGGGCGTTTGGCGGAAACCAGGGGACGGCGATCCGAACGCGTGTCGCGAGAGAGACTAAGGCTCGGATCGCGAGCCCGCTCGGTGTCACGCAGCATCAGTTTACGCGCATGGGTTGATCCGCTGCAACAAATTCCCGTGTGTCGCGGTTGTCTCCCAAAATCACTGTTGAGTGACATGGTGAAATAGGCCGGATCATGCCATCTTTTACCGGCCATGAACTTTCATTCCCTGTACCGGCACGGGTTCGCGCGGGTCGCCGCCTGCACGACACGCACCGCACTGGCCGATCCCGCCACCAACGCCGCCACGATCCTGGAAATGGCGCGATCCTGCCATGCGCAAGGCGTCGCCCTGGCGGTGTTCCCCGAACTCGGCATATCCGGGTACGCGATCAGCGACCTGTTGCAGCAAACCGCGCTGCTGGACGCGGTGGAGGCCGCGATCGACACGATCGTCGCCGCGTCCGCCGCCTTGATGCCGTTATTGCTCGTGGGGGCGCCGATCCGGCATCAGAGCGCGCTGTACAACTGCGCGCTCGCCATTCACCGCGGCCGGCTGTTGGGCGTGGTGCCGAAAATCCACCTGCCGAACTACCGCGAATTCTACGAACCGAGGCATTTCGTCAGCGGCGATGGCCAGCTCGGTGGCGCGATCACCATCGGCGCGCACACCGCCCCGTTCGGCACCGACCTGTTGTTCGCCGCCGAGGACCGCCGCGATTTCGTCGTCCACGCCGAGATTTGCGAGGATATCTGGGTCCCCAACCCACCCAGTGGCGAGGCGGCGGTGGCGGGAGCGACCGTGCTGGCGAACTTGTCCGCCAGCAACATCACCATCGGCAAGGCCGAGACACGGCGGTTGTTATGCCAGTCGCAATCGGCGCGCTGCCTCGCCGCCTATCTGTACGCCGCCGCCGGGGCGGGCGAGTCGACGACGGATCTGGCCTGGGACGGCCAGGCCTCGGTGTTCGAGAACGGCGCCGTACTGGCCGAGACCGAGCGCTTCCCGGCCGAGGGTCAGGCGGCGATCGCCGATATCGACCTCGATCTGCTGCGGCAGGAGCGGCTGCAGATGGGCTCGTTCGACACCAATCGACGGCGGATGCTTCGACACTGGCGGACGATCGGTTTCCGCATCGATCCGCCGTCGGGCGATCTTGGACTGCGGCGCCGTATCGAGCGGTTTCCCTTCGTGCCAGCCGATGTCGCGCGGCTGGAACAGGACTGTTACGAGGCCTATAACATTCAGGTCTCCGGCCTCGCGCAGCGGCTGCGCGCGACCGGTCTGAAACGGGTCGTGATCGGCGTCTCCGGCGGGCTCGATTCGACACAGGCGCTGATCGTGTGCGCGCAGGCGTTCGATCTTCTGGGTTTGCCGAGGACCGGCATTCGCGCCTACACGATGCCGGGCTTCGCGACCTCGGATCATACGAAGAACAACGCGATGCGGTTGATGGAATCCCTGGGCACCACATATTCCGAACTCGATATCAGGCCGGCGGCTTTGCAGATGTTGAAAGATATCGGACACCCATTCTCGAACGGTGAGCCGCGGTACGACATCACGTTTGAAAATGTGCAGGCGGGGTTGCGCACCGATTTTCTGTTCCGCCTGGCCAACCATAACGACGGGATCGTGATCGGCACCGGCGATTTGTCCGAGCTGGCGCTTGGCTGGTGCACTTACGGCGTTGGCGACCAGATGGCGCATTACAACGTCAACGCCGGTGTGCCGAAGACGCTGATCCAGCATTTGATCCGTTGGACCATCGGCACGAAGAAGTTCCCTGACGCGGTGCTCGAAACGCTCGACGCGATCCTGGCCACGGAAATTTCACCCGAACTGATCCCGGCGGGCGAAGGCGAGACACCGCAAAGCACCGAAGCGAAGATCGGCCCTTACGCACTGCAGGATTTCACCTTGTTTTATACGCTGCGCTACGGCTTCCCGCCGTCGAAAATCGCCTTCATGGCGCTGCGCACCTGGGAGGATCCGGCGCGCGGTGCCTGGCCGCCACATTTTCGCGATGATCAGCGGAAAGCCTATGATCTTCCCACGATCCGCCATTGGATGGAGGTATTCCTGCGCCGGTTCTTCGCGTTCAGCCAGTTCAAGCGCAGCGCGATGCCGAACGGGCCAAAGGTTTCGGCGGGCGGGTCGTTGTCTCCCCGTGGCGATTGGCGGGCTCCGTCGGACGGCAACGCCGCGGTCTGGCTCGCGGACCTGGAACGGAACGTGCCGAAGTCGTGACCGTCACGCCACCGTGGTCACGCCATGGTGGGGGCCCGTCGCAGCAGGCATGCCAGTGGTACCGCGACCAAGGCGGTAAACCCCGTCAAATAGAACGCGTTCACGTAGCCAATCATCGCCGCCTGGCGCTGCACCTCGTTTGACAATCGCATCAACCCGTCCACCGTATCCAGGTTCCAGGCCGAGGGAAAGTCGGAGAACAGCAACGTGCGGTTATAAGGGTTCACGAACTCCGATATCCGCGCGTAATTGACTGAGGTCGAGCGCACCAGTACCAACACGGTGAGTGAAATGAACATGCTCGATCCGAAATTGCGCAACAGCGTGAAGATCGCCGAGCCCTCGGTCGCCTGACTCTTCGGCAGAGTTGAAAACGCCATCACCGTCATCGGCGTGAAGGTGATGCTCTGTCCGAATCCTTGCAACAGATTCGTCCAGAACACATCGAAGAATGTCAGGTTGATATCGAACTGCGCCATCGACAGCGCCGAGAACGCCTGAATCCCCAGGCCGGTCCCGATCGCCAGTCTGGGCGCCGCGCGCGTGAATGGCACGATCACCAGAAACGCCAGCCAGTTGCCAATGCCGCGCGCCGCCACCAGCGAACCGATCACATTATCGGGATAGCCGCGCAAATCGTGCAACAAACTCGGGAACAAGGTGAGCGAGGTGAAACTCAGCATGCCCATCACGAAGGCGATGGTGATGCCGATCGTGAAATTTCGATCCCGGAACAGCTGCGGATTCAGGAACGGGTGTGTCGCGGTGAGGCAATGCGAGACGAACATCCAGAACGACACCAGGCCAATGACGGCCAGCGCCACCAGTTCGGGCGCGTCGAACCAGTCCATCCTCTGGCCGCGGTCGAGAATGAGCTGCGCCGCGATCAGGGAGACTGACAAGGTCAGAAACCCGGTCCAGTCGAGCCGCGTTGGAGATCGCTGATTCCGCCCGGACAGTGCGAACCAGATACAGACCAGGGCGCAGATTCCAGGCGGCACGATCATCAGGAACGCGGCGCGCCAATCGTACATCTCCGTCATCACGGTGCCGATTACCGGTCCGAGTACCGGCCCGAAGACCGCGCCAACACCCCAGATCACCAGTGCGGTCGGCTGCAGGTGCCGCGGGAACGTCGCCAGCAGGATCGCCTGACCCATTGGCATGATCGGCGCGCCGAAGAACCCCTGACACACCCGGTAGAGGATCAGTGCCTCCAGACTCGATGCGGTCGCGCACATGAACGACGCGACGACAAAGCCCAGTACCGTGCTGAACATGAGCGTGCGCCAACCAAGCCGGCTGGCCAGCCAGTGCGTCATCGGCGTGGCCACCGCCGTCGCCACCAGATTGAGGGTGATGACCCACGAGATCTCGTCCTGGGTGGCCGAGAGCGCGCCGCGGATTTGCGGTAACACGACATTGGCGAGCGTGATGGTCATGCCAAACAGCAGGTTGGACAGTTGCACCATCAACAGAATCAGCCAGTGCCGGCCGCTGATGCTGAAAATCCCGCCTTGTGGGTCGACCTGGACCACGTGCGCGCCATGGGTCGGGTCACCTGCTGTCGTGTCGCTCATGGATCTGGAGGTTTCCTCGGGTCTCGCGCCGGTTCGCACGGAGACTATCAGCACCCGGTCGCGGTGGCGAACATGAGAGGCCTGTCAGATCTGCCTTGGGACGGGCGGCTTGTGCACTGAGGGATGCCAAACTGGCGCCTTACCGGTCATTCCCGCCGCGAACGCCGCCGCGGCCTCCCGCGCTTCACGCCCGCGCCTAACGGAGGTGTGGAAACGTCCAGGCCCGCCGTCAGCGGACTGGTTCCCGCCGGCCTGGCTGCTCGCGCCGGAGTTGCCTAAATTATAATCAATACATCCTGATGATTTTATCGCCAGTAGACGGCGGGATGCCCGAACAGACAGCAAAATCCTCTCTGATTTCAAGGGAGTGATAGCAAATCGTGCGCTTTACACTGTTTGGCACGCCGCTTGCTGGGTCCAGTCTGGCTCACCCGACAATGGGACGACGTCACCGGCACACAACCAACAGGGACAGGCAGCATGAACCCGATCCAACCCAATCTCTCCCGTCGCGGACTCGCCCGCCTGGGCGCCGCGGCAGCAACCGTCGCCGCGATGGGCGTCGTGAAAGCGGCGACCTCGCCCGCTGGCGCGCAGTCGGGAGAACCGATCAAAGTTGGCATCCTCCATTCGCTTTCGGGCACCATGGCCATCAGCGAGACCACGCTGAAAGACGTCATGCTGATGTTGATCGAGAAGCAAAACAAAGCCGGTGGGTTGCTCGGCCGTAAGCTGGAAGCCGTCGTGGTCGATCCGGCATCGAACTGGCCACTGTTCGCGGAAAAGGCCCGTCAGCTCATCAGCGTTGACAAGTGCGCCGCGACCTTCGGCTGCTGGACCTCGGTGTCGCGTAAATCCGTGCTGCCAGTGTTCGAGGAGCTGAACAGCATCCTGTTCTACCCGGTGCAGTACGAAGGCCAGGAATGCAGCCGCAACGTGTTCTACACCGGCGCCGCGCCGAATCAGCAGGCGATCCCGGCGGTCGATTACCTGTGGAACGAGAACAAGGTGAAGCGCTGGGTCCTCGCCGGAACCGACTACGTTTATCCGCGCACGACCAACCAGATTCTCGAGGCCTACCTCAAGAGCAGAGGTGTCGCCACCGAAGACATCATGATCAACTACACGCCGTTCGGTCATTCCGACTGGCAGAACATCGTCGCGTCCATCAAGAAGTTCGGGAGCGCCGGTAAAAAGACGGCGGTCGTCTCGACCATCAACGGCGACGCCAACGTGCCGTTCTACAAAGAACTCGGCAACCAGGGCATCAAGGCGACCGACATCCCCGTCGTCGCGTTCAGCGTCGGCGAGGAAGAACTCGCGGGCCTGGATACGAAGCCGCTGCTCGGCCACCTCGCCGCGTGGAACTACTTCGAGAGCGTCGACAATGCCGATAACAAGGCGTTCATCGAGGAATGGAAAACCTTCACGAAGAATCCGAAACGTACCACCAACGACCCGATGGAGGCGCACTACATCGGCTTCAACATGTGGGTGAAGGGGGTCGAGAAGGCGAGCTCGATCGCGCCCGACGACGTGATCGATGCGATGATCGGCGTCGCGGTGCCGAACCTGTCGGGCGGTTACTCGGCGATGATGCCGAACCATCACATCACCAAACCGGTGCTGATTGGTGAAATCCAGGCGGACGGCCAGTTCAACATCGTGTCGCAGACGCCCGGCCTCGTTGTCGCGCAGGAATGGTCGCCGTACGTCGCGGATACCAAAGACCTGATCGGCGACTGGCGTTCGCCATTGAAATGCGGCGCCTTCAACGTGCAGACCAAGACCTGCACCGCCGGCAAGAAAGCCTGATATTCGGCTGAACCACGACAGCATACCCGGCCGCTTCCGGGTTGCGCGAGGGGAGAGGCGGTTGCATCCTCCCGGCCGTCTCTCCCTCGCTGTTACAGTGTGCGTCACGAAAGAATGCCATGACCCGCTGCCTCGCCCTCCTGCTTCTCGCTGTCCTATGGCTCTCTCCTGGGCCTGGCCACGCCGAGGCGGCGGACGAGGCTTACGCGGCATTGGCCACGACCAACTTCGATACGATCCGCAATGGTGTGATGGCGCTGAGCGTTTCCGGCGATCCGCGCGCGCAGATCGTGATCACCGCGCTGCATGACGGCAAACTATATGCGCGCGCGGACAGGGCGCTGTTTATTAAGAACGCTGACGGAACCTTTGCCGATGCCTTGACTGGCGCGGCAGCCGATGTTCCGGCCACTGCGTTGAAAGCGGTTCGCGTCAACAACGCCGTGCGGAGTGCCGTCGATGCGGCACTTGGCGTGCTGCGCCTGTTCGCGCGTGACACCTCGACCAGACTCGCCGCCGCCGAAGCCGTGTTCCTGGCCCGAGATCCGGCGGCGGTGCCGGCGTTGGACCGGGCGCTGGCCAAGGAAACCGATCCGACGGTCAAACGCCGAATCGAGCAGGCGCGCGCCGCCGCCGTGTTGGCTTCCTCGGATGCCTCCGACGCGGATCGTATTGATGCCATAGCGACCTTGCGTGCCCGCGGCGATCTTGAAGCCCGTAGCACGCTTGGCAACCTGACCGGCCAGACACCAGCGGTCGCCGAGGCCGCCGCCGCGGCGATCACCGCCATCGATCGCAACCTGCAACTCTGGTCTCTGCTGGAGAGCGTTTATTACGGGATCAGTTTGGGTTCCGTTCTGCTGCTGGCCGCCGCCGGACTGGCGATCACCTTCGGCGTCATGGGCGTGATCAACATGGCGCACGGTGAGATGGTCATGATCGGCGCTTATGTCACCTTCATGGTGCAGCAGGGCATCAAGGCATACCTGCCCGCGATCTACCCGGCCAATTTGCTGATCGCCATTCCGCTGGCGTTCATCGTCGCCGGTCTGATCGGCATCGCCATCGAACGCACGTTGATCCGCTGGCTCTACGGCCGGCCGTTGGAAACGTTGCTCGCCACCTGGGGACTGTCGCTGGTGCTGCAACAAGCGGTGCGATCCATCTTTGGCGCCAGTAATCGCGACGTCGATACGCCGTCCTGGATGAGTGGTGCCACGGAACTCGGCGGCCTGACCCTGACCTGGAACCGGATGTATATCATTCTGTTCGCGTTTCTTGTTCTCGCCGCGTTGATGGCCGCGTTGCGCTTCACGTCGCTTGGCTTGCGCATGCGCGCGGTGACGCAAAATCGCCGGATGGCCGCGGCGATGGGGATCCGCACGCCGTGGATCGACGCGTTGACGTTTGGTCTGGGCTCGGGCGTCGCCGGCATGGCGGGCGTGGCGCTTTCCCAGATCGACAACGTCTCCCCCAACCTCGGGCAGAGCTACATCATCGACAGCTTCATGGTCGTCGTCTTCGGTGGTGTCGGCAATCTCTGGGGCACCACTCTGGGCGCGTTGACGTTGGGCATCGTAAACAAATTCCTGGAGCCGGTGGCCGGCGCGGTACTCGGCAAGATCGTCGTGCTGATCATGCTGATCCTGTTCATCCAGAGGCGTCCGCGCGGCATGTTCCCGCTTAAGGGAAGGGCCGTGGAGACATGATCAGTCCGCGCGTTTCCGCCCTGACGATCGCTCTGGTTCTCGGTGGCGCGATCCTGTTGGCCGCGCTCAATCAGTTCACGCCCGTGGGCTCGGCGCTGCACGTGCCGCCTTACGTGATCGCGCTGGTCGGCAAGTACCTTTGCTTTGCGATGCTGGCGCTCGCCGTCGACCTGGTATGGGGGTTCGGCGGTATCCTGCCGCTTGGTCACGCCGCGTTCTTCGCCCTCGGCGGCTACGCGATGGGCATGTATCTGATGCGTCAGATCGGCACCCGCGGCGTCTATGGCAATCCGAACCTGCCCGACTTCATGGTGTTTCTCGGCTGGAAGGCGTTGCCGTGGTATTGGTACGGCTTCCAATGGTTTCCGTTCGCCGCGCTGATGGTCGTGCTGGTGCCGGGTGTGCTCGCGCTGGTGTTCGGCTGGCTCACGTTCCGCTCCCGCGTCACCGGCGTTTATCTGTCGATCATGACGCAGGCGCTGACCTACGCGCTGTTGCTGGCATTCTTCCGTAACGACATGGGGTTCGGCGGCAATAACGGCATGACGGACTTCAAGGATATTCTCGGCTTCAACGTGCAGGCGGATGGCACGCGCGCCAGTCTGCTGGTGCTCTCGGCGCTGTTCCTGTGCGGCGCGTTCCTGGTGGCGCGCTTCATCGTGCTGTCCCGCTTCGGCAAGATCCTGATCGCGGTGCGCGACACCGAATCGCGCACGCGGTTCCTCGGCTATCGGCCGGAGTCCTATAAACTCGTCGTCTGGGTCTTGTCCGCGATCATCGCCGGCATCGGCGGAGCGCTTTACGTGCCGCAGGTTGGTATCATCAATCCCAGTGAGTTCTCCCCCGCCAACTCGATCGAGGCGGTAATCTGGGTCGCCGTCGGCGGCCGTGGTACTCTGGCCGGCGCGATCCTCGGTGCATTACTGGTGAATTTCGGCAAAACCTGGTTCACCAGCGCCCTCCCCGAATTCTGGCTTTTCGCTTTGGGCGCCCTGTTCATCGGCGTCACCCTGCTGCTGCCGCAAGGCGTCATGGGACTGTTCGGTCCGCGCTTCGTGAAAGCCGCCGTGACGTCGGCGCCGACGATCTCCGAAGAGGAGGAAGCGCCAGTATGACCGAAGCCGACACGCTGCTTTACCTCGATGGAGTCACCGTCAGCTTCGACGGCTTTCGCGCGCTGAACGCATTGTCGCTGGTACTGGAAGACGGCGAGATGCGCGCGGTCATTGGTCCGAATGGTGCCGGCAAGACAACGATGATGGATGTCATCACCGGGAAAACCCGTCCCGATACCGGAAGGGTCGTGTACCAGGCCGGCATCGACCTCACCAAACTCGATGAGCCGGCGATCGCCGCTCTGGGAATCGGCCGCAAGTTCCAGAAACCGACGGTGTTCGAGCCGCACACCGTTTGGGACAATCTGCTGCTCGCGCTGGCCGGCGACCGGCGGCCGCGGTACAGCCTCTGGGCGCGGGAGACCGCCGCGGAACAAGGCCGCATCGAGGAAATTCTGGAAACCGTTCGCCTGAAAGATCAGCGAGACCGACGCGGCGGCGATCTGTCGCACGGTCAGAAGCAATGGCTGGAAATCGGCATGCTGCTGGCGCAGGAACCGCGGCTGCTGCTGGTCGATGAGCCGGTCGCCGGCATGACCGATTCCGAAACCGAACAGACCGCCGAATTGTTGCGCGAAATCAACCGCACCCGCGCGGTCGTGGTGGTCGAGCACGATATGGCGTTCGTTCGCGCTCTGGGTGTGAAGGTCACGGTGCTGCACGAAGGCTCGGTGCTGTCCGAGGGGTCGATCGACCACGTCAGCGAGGACCCGAAAGTCATCGAAGTGTATCTGGGGCGATAGATGCTGATTGTGGAAAACGTCGATCTGCACTACGGCGCCGCGATCGCGTTGCGCCAGGTGTCGCTGACGGCGGAGGTCGGCGCGGTGACGTGTTTGCTGGGCCGGAATGGTGTGGGCAAGACCTCGTTGTTGCGGGCGATCGTTGGGGCGCATCCGATCACCTCGGGCTCGATCAAATGGGAGGGCGAGGAGATCACGCGCCTGCCGACTTATGAGCGGGCGCGCCGCGGCATCGCCTGGGTGCCACAGGGCCGCGACGTATTTCCTCTGTTGACGGTGAGAGAAAATCTGGAAACCGGCTTCGCGGTGTTGCCGCGCGCGGAGCGTAAGGTTCCTGATGAAATCTTCGATTTGTTCCCGGTGCTGAAGACCATGCTGCGGCGGCGCGGCGGGGATTTGTCGGGTGGCCAGCAGCAACAGCTCGCGATTGCCCGCGCCTTGATCATGCGGCCGCGGCTGATCGTACTGGATGAGCCGACCGAGGGCATCCAGCCAAGCATCATCAAGGACATTGGCCGGGTGATCTCGCTGTTGCGCGGTCGTGGCGAAATGGCCATCCTGCTGGTCGAACAATATTTCGATTTCGCCCAGGAACTGGCGGACACGATCGTGGTGATGGATCGGGGGGATGTGGTGCTGTCCGGGCGGCGGGAGGAACTGGACGAGGCGGATGTACGACGGCGTCTCTCTGTCTGACGGATTGCAGCGTGCCACGGGGGAACTGCGTGTTTCGGTGAAGCGGCGTGGTGGCGAGTCCGTATTGGATGGGTTGCATCAGGCCGGCTGTCTCAAGGCGCGATTCCCGCGGGCGGTGATGCCTGGGTGGTTCGATGCCACCACGGTCAATATGTCAGGCGGGGTCGTCGGCGGGGACCGGTTGCAATCGGTGATTTCCGTGGGGGAGGGCGCGCGCGCGACGATCGCGGCGCAGGCGGCGGAGCGGTTCTATCGGGCCTTGCCGGACAGCGCGCCGTCGGTGGTACGAACGACGGTGCAGATCGGACCCGATGCGGCGGCGGAATGGTTGCCGCAGGAGACGATCCTGTTCGATCGTTGCGCGCTCGATCGGCGGCTGGTGGTCGACATGGCGCCGGGCGCCTGGTTCCTCGGCGTCGAAATGCTGGTGTTTGGCCGCGCCGCGATGGGCGAGCGGGTCGTCACGGCGAGGCTGCGCGATTTGATCCGGGTTCGTCGTGGCGAGGACCTGTTGCTCCACGATGCGATCCGCCTGGACGGTGAGGTCGATCAGGTTCTGGAACGAACCGCGACTGGCGGTGGCGCGCGCGCGGTCGCGACATTGGTGCACGTCGCGCCTGACGTGGAGGGGCGGTTGGACGCGGTGCGCGCGGCGCTGGCCAGTGTCGCCGATTGTGGCGCCAGTGCCTGGAATGGCATGTTGATCGCGCGCATTTTGGCGCCGGACGGTGCGGCGTCGCGGCGCGGAGTGATGGCGGCGCTGGCGGTGTTGCGGGACGGGCGGCCTCTGCCGCGGGTATGGCTGTGTTGAGGAGGGGACCGATCGTATGAACCTGACGCCACGCGAAAAGGACAAGCTGCTGATCAGCATGGCCGCGATGGTCGCAAGGCGCCGGCTGGAGCGCGGCGTGAAGTTGAACTTTCCGGAAGCGGTCGCGCTGATCAGCGATTTCGTGGTCGAGGGCGCGCGCGATGGTCGCTCCGTCGCCGACCTGATGGAGGCGGGCGCGGGCGTGCTGACCCGCGATCAGGTCATGGAAGGCATCGCCGAGATGATCCACGACGTGCAGGTCGAGGCGACATTTCCGGATGGGACGAAACTTGTCACGGTGCATGAGCCGATCCGCTAAAGGAACATACATGATCCCCGGCGAACTCTTCCCCGAGCCTGGCGACATCGAGCTGAACGCCGGCCTCACGCGCACTACGTTGACGGTCGCCAACACCGGTGACCGGCCAATCCAGGTCGGCAGTCACTATCACTTCGCCGAAACGAACCGGGCGCTGTCGTTCGATCGCACCCAGGCGAGGGGGCAGCGCCTGGATATCGCGGCCGGCACCGCGGTGCGCTTCGAACCAGGCCAGACGCGGGAGGTCACGTTGATCCCCTACCTCGGCACCAGAACGGTTTACGGCTTCCGCGGCGACGTCAATGGAGCGCTTGACTGATGGCTCGCATTACACGACAGGCTTATGCCGACATGTTCGGGCCGACCACCGGGGATCGCGTGCGGCTCGCTGATACCGAACTGATCATTGAAGTCGAGCGCGATCGGACAACTTATGGCGAGGAGGTTAAGTTCGGCGGCGGCAAGGTGATCCGCGACGGCATGGGCCAATCGCAATTCTCCCAGGCCGAGGGCGCGGTCGATACGGTGATCACCAACGCGTTGATCCTCGATCATTGGGGGATCGTGAAGGCGGATGTCGCGATCCTGAATGGCCGCATCAAGAAGATCGGCAAAGCGGGCAATCCGGATGTGCAACCGGGTGTCGACATCATCATCGGTCCGGGGACCGAGATCATCGCCGGTGAGGGCAAGATCCTGACCGCCGGCGGCATCGACAGCCATATTCATTTCATCTGTCCGCAACAGGTCGATGAGGCGATCGCCGCCGGCGTAACGACCTTGCTCGGCGGTGGGACCGGCCCGGCGACCGGCACCTCGGCCACCACCTGCACGCCCGGTCCGTGGCACCTCGCCCGCATCATCCAGGCCGCCGAGGGTCTCCCCGTCAACCTGGGATTTGCGGGCAAAGGCAACGCGACACGGCCTCAGGCGCTGGAGGAAATGGTTCGCGCCGGCGCCTGCTGCCTGAAGCTGCACGAGGACTGGGGCACCACGCCCGCGGCGATCGACAACTGCCTTTCGGTGGCGGATCGTTTCGATGTGCAGGTGATGATCCACTCCGACACGCTGAACGAATCCGGCTTCGTGGAGGACACGATCGCCGCGTTCAAGGGCCGCACCATTCACGCCTTCCACACCGAGGGCGCCGGCGGCGGCCACGCTCCCGACATCATCAAGGTCGCCGGCCTGGCCAATGTTCTGCCAAGCAGCACCAATCCGACGCGGCCGTACACGGCCAATACGCTGGACGAACATCTCGACATGCTGATGGTGTGTCATCACCTGGACAGCACCATTCCTGAAGATGTCGCCTTCGCGGAAAGCCGTATCCGTAAGGAAACGATCGCCGCCGAGGACATTCTGCACGATCTCGGCGCGCTCTCGATGATGTCGTCGGACAGCCAGGCGATGGGCCGGGTCGGCGAGGTGATCATCCGCACGTGGCAAACCGCGCATAAGATGAAGGTGCAGCGCGGATCTTTGCCCGGCGACAGCGCGCGTAACGACAATGCGCGAGCGAAACGCTACGTCGCGAAATACACCATCAATCCGGCGATCGCGCAGGGGTTCGCGGATGAGGTCGGTTCGGTCGAAGAAGGCAAACTCGCCGATCTCGTGCTGTGGTCGCCGGCCTTCTTTGGCGTCAAGCCGGATCTGGTGATCAAGGGCGGCATGATCGCCTGCGCGCCGATGGGCGATCCCAACGCGTCGATCCCGACGCCGCAGCCGGTGCACTACCGGCCGATGTTTGGCGCGTACGGTGGCGCGCTGGCGGAGACCTGTCTGACCTTCGTTTCCGGCGCCGCGTTGGACGCCGGTCTGGGAAAGGCGTTGCGGCTGAATCGTCGGCTCGTGGCCGTGTCCAACACGCGCGGCGGCATCGGCAAGGCGGCGATGATCCACAACAACGCCACGCCGGTGATCGAGGTCGATGCGGAAACCTATGAGGTCCGCGCCGATGGCGTGCTGCTGACCTGTGAACCCGCCACGGTATTGCCGATGGCGCAACGATACTTTCTTTACTGATGCGCGTGACAGCCGTCCTGCCATCAGGTTCATGGTCGAACCCGATCGATGAGGTGCTGATCGACTTCGATCGCCGCCATCGCCGCAGGATCGTTCTGACCACGCAATCAGGACGGGAACTGCTGATCGATTTTCCTCAGGCGGTGCGGCTGCGGGACGGCGACGGACTGGCGCTGGAGGATGGCGGCATCGTCCGCGTCCGCGCGCGTCCGGAGCCGTTGCTGGAAATTCACGCGCATGACGATGGCGAACTCGTGCGGATCGCATGGCATCTGGGCAACCGGCATTTGCCGGTGCAGTTGCTCGGCGACCGCATTCGCATTCGGGTGGATCATGTCATCCAGGACATGGTCGAAGGCCTCGGCGGTCACGTTGAGGCGATCGAGGCGCCGTTCGATCCCGAGACCGGTGCTTATGCCCCGGGTGCCGGGCATCACCACAATGATCACGATCATGACTGACGTGCCCTCTCTCTCGCGGCAGTGTGCTGTGCCAGATGGTCCAGACGAGCCGGGCCATGACGGGACCAAGAGCCTGATGCGCCTGCTGACCTGGCTGTCGCCGG
>CALFNB010000110.1 GCA_937902425.1 uncultured Acetobacteraceae bacterium
GACATGCCGGTGGTCGTTTCGATGTTGAACTCGTATTCCGGTTGGGCCGCCGCGGGGATCGGGTTCACCATCCAGAACCTGGCGCTGATCATCACGGGATCTCTGGTCGGCGCGTCGGGCGCGATCCTGTCCTACATCATGTGCAAAGGCATGAACCGCTCCATCATCAACGTGCTGTTGGGCGGGTTCGGCACCGAGAGCGGCACCGCCGCGGCGGGCGGGCCCGCGGGCGACCGGACGGTCCGCGCCGGCAACGCCGACGATGCCGCGTTCATCATGACGAACGCCTCGAAGGTCATCATCGTGCCGGGTTATGGGATGGCCGTCGCTCAGGCGCAGCACGCGCTGCGTGAGATGGCGGATACCCTGAAAAAGGAGGGTGTCGAGGTGAAATATGCCATCCACCCGGTCGCCGGCCGGATGCCTGGACATATGAACGTGCTGCTGGCCGAGGCGAACGTCCCATACGACGAAGTGTTCGAACTGGAAGAGATCAACAACGAGTTCGCCACCGCTGACGTGGCGTACGTGATCGGGGCGAACGACGTGACGAACCCGGCGGCGAAAACCGACCCGCACTCGGCGATTTATGGCATGCCGATCCTGGATGTGGAGAAGGCCAGGACTGTATTGTTCGTGAAACGCTCGATGGCGTCCGGCTACGCGGGCGTGGACAATGAGTTGTTCTTCCGACCCAACACGATGATGCTGTTCGGCGACGCGAAGAAGATGACCGAGGAGATCGTGCAGGCATTGGGGCACTGAGCCTGTCACCTGGAGAACCGCGGCCGAACGTCGTTCTCCCTGAAGCCGGACGGTGTCGCCGTCATGAATGACGGCAAGATCGACATGCTCGCCATGGTTGGCATTTCGCTCGCGTGGATCGCGATGATCCTGGTGGTCAACCCGGTTGGCGATTTCCCGCTGAATGATGACTGGGTCTATGGCGGAGCGGCCCAATCGCTGCTCTCAGGCACCGGTTTTCGCATCCCTGGGCCGACGATCACGGACATCATCGCCCAGGCGGTATGGGGCGCGGCGTTTTGTATTCCTTTTGGATTTTCGTACACGGCTCTGCGCGTATCAACGCTCAGTCTGGGGCTTGTCGGCCTCTGGTTCTTCCACGCCCTGCAGCGGGAGAATGGGGTCAATCCGCGGCTGGCCTGGGTCGCGACGACGGCGCTCGCGGTTTATCCGCTCTGGTTGGATCTCGCCAATAGTTTCATGACCGATGTGCCGTTCGCGGCACTGATGGTGGCCGCGCTGTATTTCCTGGTCAGATTCCTGCGCGATAATTCATGGCCTGGTTTACTGGCCGGCTTGTTGATTTCAATCGCCGCGATTCTGACGCGGCAGGTGGGTGTCGCGATACTGCTGGCCTTCGCCGTCGCCAATGCACTGAAATATCGATGGCGTATCGGACCGGCCGTATTGGGCCTGCTGCCGCTGCTGCTCGGGGTCGCGATTCATCTCGCATGGCAGAGGTGGTTGATGTCGACCGGGCGCGGCCCGGAGGTCCAGTTCGCGGGAGTCAGCCCGTTCATTCCCTGGGCTTTGTCGCGCCTGCTGACCCGTTCCATCCAGGCCACGCCTGGCGTCGCGCCCTATATCGGTTTCGCGTTGATCCCTGTGATCGTGATCACCGGTCTGCCGCGGTTTCGTATCCTGGGTGCCATGAGGCCGCGCCTGTTTCAGGCTTGCTTTGGCCTGGTTTGCCTGGCGGCCCTGATCGCGTTGCGGCGGCACAACAATCTGATCCCGGCACTCGGCAATGTGATCATCGAGTCGGGGATCGGTCCGCTGACCCAGTTCGATACCTACGTGCTGCATCGGAATCCCCCGAGCGTGACCGCTTCGACGCCAGAATTCTGGTTCCTGATCACCGTACTGGGCGTGATCGGGATCGTCGCATTCGCGGTCGTCGTAGCCCAGAGCGCCGCGCGGCGCGTCCCACGACTGTGGCGAGGCACTCCCGACCCCGGCGATTGGGCCTGGATCATGGCCGGCCTCACCGGCGGCGCGTATTGGGCCGCGATCCTGTTGTTGATTTACCAAAATGGTACTTACTTCGACCGCTACATCCTCCCACTCATACCCATTGCTTTGATCATGCTGACAATCGGCGAACCGGGCAGTGTCGCCGACCCGGCGCCGGTCTGGCGGACGATCGTTGCCGGAACGACGCTGTTCGTGATCGGCGCGTTGTCGGCCACCGCGACGGCCGACTATTTGGCGTGGAACCGAACCCGCTGGGTCGCGCTCCATCATTTGACGGTGGAGCTTGGGATCCCACCCACACGCATCGACGGCGGTTATGAGTTCAACGGCGGCATGCTGTACGAACCGAACTTCCAGCCGCGACCGGGCAAGAGTTCCTGGTGGGTGCATCAGAACGATTACATGCTGGCCTCCGGGCCGCTGCCCGGCTATCGCGAACTGATGCGCTATGACGTCGCGAAATGGCTGCCGATTGGCGTCAAACAGGTGATCGTGCTGCGACGGTCAGAACTGAATGATTGATCGCCGGACACGTTCCCAGGACCGGTGACCCTGTTGGATCACCGGTCTTTCGTCGGAACCCCGTAACGTTACTCCGCCGCTTTGACCTCTTCGATCCGCGGCGTCACCAACCCACCCACCTGCTGCTGGTCGCGGCCGGCGGCGATGGCACGCAGACGGTTCATTACCGCGCCGGTGCCCGCCGGGATCAGCCGGCCAACGATGACGTTCTCCTTCAAACCCATCAGCGAGTCGGTCTTGCCGGCGGTCGAGGCCTCGGTCAGCACGCGAGTCGTCTCCTGGAACGACGCGGCGCTGATGAAGCTGTTGGTCTGCAGCGACGCCTTGGTGATGCCTTGCAGCACCGGCATCGCCACCGCTGGCTTGTCGTCCTTCAGCAGACGGCTGTTGATGTGATCGAACTCCGTCCGGTCCACCTGCTCGCCGGCCAGGAAGGTCGTGTCACCCGGGTCGGTGATCTCAACTTTCTGCAGCATCTGGCGGACGATCACCTCGATGTGCTTGTCGTTGATCTTCACGCCCTGCAACCGGTACACTTCCTGGATCTCGTTGACCAGGTAGTCGGACAGCGCCTCCACACCGAGCACTTTCAGAATGTCGTGCGGCACCCGAGGCCCGTCGACCAGCGGATCGCCGCGGCGCACGAAGTCGCCTTCCTGAACCGAGACGTGCTTGCCCTTCGGAATGAGATACTCGGTTTCCTCGCCGGTCTCGTCGTTCTTCACGATGATGCGGCGCTTCGCCTTGTAGTCCTTGCCGAACTCCACACGCCCGTCGCACTCGGCGATGACCGCGTGATCCTTGGGGCGCCGCGCCTCGAACAACTCCGCGACACGCGGCAGACCGCCGGTGATGTCGCGGGTCTTACTGCCCTCACGCGGGATACGCGCCAGCACGTCGCCGGCCGCGACCTGCACCCCGTTATCGACCGAGAGGATCGAATCCGGTGACAGGAAGTAGCGCGCATCGGTGCCGTTCTCCAGCCGCGCGACCTCGCCCTTGGCGTCCTTCAATTGCAACCGCGGCCGCAGATCGGCGGCCTTGGCGCCGGACTTGTAGTCGACGACAACCTTCGAGGTCAGGCCAGTGACTTCGTCCATCCGCTCGACCAACGTCACGCCCTCGATCAGATCGAGATATTCGATCTTACCGGCGCGCTCCGTGATGATCGGCAGGGTGTACGGATCCCATTCGGCCAGCTTCTGCATACGCGTGACGGTCTGGCCTTCCTCGACCAGCACCCGGGCGCCATAGGGCACCCGGAAACGAGCCCGTTCACGCTCCTTATCGTCGACCAACAGGATTTCGCAGTTGCGGCTCATGATCACCGGGACGCCCTGGCTGTTCATGACGACATTACGGTTTTTGAACGTAACGGTACCGTCATGGCTGGCTTCGACGCTGGATTGCTCGGCACCGCGTTGCGCCGCGCCGCCGATGTGGAAGGTGCGCATGGTCAACTGGGTGCCCGGCTCGCCGATCGACTGCGCGGCGATCACGCCCACCGCCTCACCGATGTTGACCGTGGTGCCGCGCGCCAGATCGCGGCCGTAACAATGGCCGCAAACGCCGACCGCTGACTCGCAGGTCAGCACCGAACGAATGCGCAACTGCTCGACGCCGGAGCGTTCGATCAGATCCGCCTCGTCCTCTTGGATCAGGGTGTTGCCCAGTACAAGAACCGCCCCGCCCGCCGGATCGTGCACATCCTCCGCCGTGGTGCGGCCGAGGATCCGTTCCGACAACGAGGACACGACCTCACCGCCATCCATGACCGCGCGCACGGTCAGGCCGCGCGTGGTGCCGCAGTCTTCCTCGACGATGATGCAGTCCTGCGCCACGTCGACCAGACGCCGCGTCAGGTAGCCGGAGTTCGCCGTCTTCAGCGCCGTGTCCGCGAGACCCTTGCGGGCGCCGTGGGTAGAGTTGAAATACTCAAGAACCGACAAACCTTCCTTGAAGTTGGCGATGATCGGCTGCTCGATGATCTCACCCGACGGCTTGGCCATCAGGCCGCGCATGCCGGCGAGCTGACGCATCTGCGCGGGCGACCCACGCGCGCCGGAATTCGACATCATCCACACCGAGTTGGTGGGCACGCCAACTTCCTGCTTGCTGATCTCCTTCATCATCGCGCCCGCGACCTCATCGGTGCAGCGCGACCACGCGTCGACGACCTTGTTGTAGCGTTCGCCGGCGGTGATCAGACCGTCCTGATACTGCTGCTCGAACTCTTTCACCTCGGCCTGGGTGTGATGGATCAGTTCGCCCTTTTCGACCGGAATGATCAGATCGTCCTTGCCGAACGAGATACCCGCCTTGGCGGCCTGCGAGAACCCGAGACCCATCAAACGGTCAGCGAAAATCACGCACTCCTTCTGACCGCAATGGCGATAGACCATGTCGATGACCTCGGACACGCCCTTTTTCGTCAACTGCTGGTTGATCAGGGAGAACGGCACGTTGGGATGCTTCGGCAGGATCTGCGCGATCATCATGCGGCCCGCGGTGGTGGTGACCACGGAGCGGATCACGTTGCCACCGGCGTCGATCGTTTCCATCCGCGCACGGATTTTGTCGTGCAGCGTGATCGCGTTGGCGAACAGCGCGTGCTCGATATCGCCGATGGTGGCGAAGGCCGACGTCTCGGTCTCCGGCGTATTGCGATACGCCGGGGTCTCCAGCGAGAGATAGTACAACCCCAGAACGATATCCTGGCTTGGTACGATGATCGGCTTGCCGTTCGCCGGGCTGAGGATGTTGTTGGTCGACATCATCAGCACGCGCGCCTCGAGCTGCGCCTCCAGCGACAGCGGCACGTGCACCGCCATCTGATCGCCGTCGAAGTCGGCGTTGAACGCGGTGCAAACCAGCGGATGCAACTGGATCGCTTTGCCCTCGATCAGCACCGGCTCAAACGCCTGGATGCCCAGACGATGCAGCGTGGGCGCGCGGTTGAGCATCACCGGATGCTCCCGAATTACCTCTTCCAGAATGTCCCACACTTCGGGCCGTTCCTTTTCCACCATCCGCTTGGCGGCCTTGATGGTGGTGGCGTGACCGTACTTCTCCAGCTTGGAGTAAATGAACGGCTTGAACAGCTCGAGCGCCATCTTCTTCGGCAGCCCGCACTGATGCAGTTTCAGTTCCGGACCGACCACGATGACCGAACGGCCGGAGTAATCGACGCGCTTGCCGAGCAGGTTCTGCCGGAAGCGGCCCTGCTTGCCCTTCAGCA
>CALFNB010000111.1 GCA_937902425.1 uncultured Acetobacteraceae bacterium
CGCGGACGGAACGGACATACCCTCAACCTCGGCCGCGACCGGCGCGAAGATCGCATCATCATCTTCATCCGTTCCGATCCGGACGGACTTGATCGTGAACCCCATGCCGCTGTCATAAGCCGGACCGTTTCGGTTCTTGCCCATCCGGACATGAATTGCGCCATCGTCGCCGGGGGGTTCCAGTAGCAGGCTCACATCCGCCGCACCGTCGAGACTGCCGTGTCCGCGGGCTGTCCCGTCACTGCCGATACCCTTGGCGGGATGATGCAGAAGCAACACGGCGGCGCCGGTTTCCGTCAGCTTGCGGGCGAAGTCGATTACCCGAGACATGTCCTGCGACGTGTTTTCCTCCAAGCCAACGAACGCCGCGGCGATGGTGTCGATCACGACAAGGGCCGGCGTGTCAGCCCGGACAATTTGCAGCAGAGCATCCCGGTCCGGGCTGACCGCGGCGAGAAGATCGCTTACCCCTTCGATCAGGTTGAACCCCGGCGCGTCGCCATGCGTCCGTTTCAGCGCGTGAACCCTCTGCTTCATGCCGTGCCCATCTTCCGCCGGGACATAATGGACAGTGCCCGGCTTTGTCCGCCGTCCGAACACCGGCCGCCCTTGCGCGATGGCGTAACAGATGCTCGGGGCCAGGGTTGATTTCCCACCCCCTGGCTTGGCCACCATCAGGACAAGGTCGCGCGGGGCGATAAGCCCCTTCACGACGTATCCACGCGCCTCGCTGGCGGCGCAATCGGCCGGGGTAAGGCGCTTCAGTTTCGAGGAACGCGGCGACGCAACCGGGGAACGCAACGAATTCTGGTGCGGCGACGCCACGGTTGCCCGCGATGCCTCCCATTCACCGGCCGCGTATCCACGCGCCTTCGCCTCGTGCTCCGCGATTACGGCGCGTGCCTCGATCTCATGGCGTTGATCATCCGTGAGGGGATGCAACTCAATCACGTTTCCGCCGTCATCGTAACGGCGGATCGGCTGCAATCCCTCGGCCGCGCGGATGCCTCTCATAGTCCGGCCTCCCGAAGCGCGGCATGAAGTGTTGCCAGTGCTTCCGCAGCCATCAATCGCGCGTGCAGCGGGGGCATATCCCCGCTCAACGTCAATTCAACGGCATCGGCGATCGTCGCCACCGCCTGCCGGGCCGCGGACAGGCCAGGACGGGCTTCTACCTCATGAAGCAGGTCGTATTCCGGAAGCAGCCGAAACGCCCGCTCGCGCCACGCCGAACGCTCGCCAGGGGTGGGCCAGGCTGGCTTCCGTGGGAAGCCGGACCGCATCGCGCCCGCCGGGTAGCTTTCGAGACGATCGGCCGCGACCCGGAAATCATGCTCCATGGCGCGGACCACGCTGGCGCGGCTGGTATGGACACGATCAAACGCACGTTTTAGCCACGGCACATCGTCCGCGGTGAACTCGTATCCGATCAGGTCAGACATGGTGCCGGCAAGTTCATCGGCACGGTTCGCGGCGCATGTCAAAGCCAACATCCCGCGACCCTTAAGCCCGCGAGCCTCGCCGCGCCCGTGTTACTCGTGCAACGTGTCGCGAAATGCTTCAAGAGCCTCGGTGGCGTAGCGTGTGATTTCAGTCAGATGGCAGGTAATCGAAGTCGTAATGTTATCTAAATGCACCTTTTTAAGCTCCAAGGTGCCCCGATAGCTAAGAAAGTCGTTGACAGATAGGCCGGACCCGTGTAAAATACACACTGTAAAATGGTTTTGTTCGGCTTCTCTGCCTCGGCGCTGGTCACGTCGGGGCAGTTTCGTTTTCAAGAGGTTGTCTCCGCACGGGATCGTGCGAAGGCGGGAATTGTAGCAGTTTCGTTGCAAAAAGTAAATATGTAATATATGCACAAATGCAACGGTATCTGTGCGCAGATCGCAACAATCCAACCGATCAGTCGGTGGGACAAAACCTCCTGAGCAGCGTCCGGGCCATCGTGGCGGAGTGCCCGTCATCGCGTCCGGTGGTCCGCAGCAGATTGGTAAGCGCGGTCCTGCCCTCGCGGCGTGTCATGGTTCCGGCCCGAACCGCATTGAAAACCTCATAATGAGGCCGGAAGTATTCTGCGGTTTCCTCCCAAACCTTGCTCATCGGTGAAAGCCTTTATGTGGCGGGCGCCGAACCCCGATGAAATGAGCGCAGATGCGCTGAAGGGATTCCTCACTGACCGCCGCCAGTTCGGTCGGATCGGGCGAGGTATTGTCGGTATCCGCCGCCTGGGACGCTGCTTGCGCGGCACTCCAGGTCGCCAGATTCACCCATTCAGAGGCCATTGGAGCTCCGCTTGCGCGCCGACCGTCAGCGCGCGGCCGCCACGGATGAAAGTCGCGCCGCTACTCGACCGCAGCTGATCTCGCAACTGTTCGGCCGGCGCCGGATAGCCGGTCAGTTTCACAAATCGGCGTGGGGCCACGGCGAGCCGCTTGGCGTAGCCCTCAATTTCTCGGTCGTAGCTTGCGGTCATAGACCACAGCCTCCGCGGACCGCGGCGACGCGTTCATCCAGGCCGCCGTCAGCGGCAACGGTGCGATGCCTGGCAGTCTGCTGACGTTTGCGCTGTCCGCTCGCGGCGGCGCATTCATCCTGATCCCGATGCCCGCGGACGCCGTCTAGCTTCTGCCGATTTAGCTCCGTGATCAAATCTCGAAATGAAACTTGTTTGCGCGCTGGCGCGGTGGACTCCGCCGGCTGATCGATCTTCACCGCGCGATCGTCCGCTGGAAAGCACCCGCGATAGATATCGTCAAGACGGGCGTTCTGTGCCTCAGTCGAGAGAGATTCAAACACCCTTCTACGGTATGCCAGCGATCCTTTGGTCATAGGCGTTTTCATGCCGTTGCCGCGTCCTCATACCGGATTTTTGCCACAACCGCGCCGACCACCTCGGCCCAGTCAATCGCATCTGGCGCAGCCGAAGCGACGTATTCGATTTTCAGTTCGGCCCCCAATCGAGCCTTTTCGGTTGCCTCCAGGACGTCCCAAGCTTGGCGTGTGAATACCCTCCGCACGCCATCCTTGACGCTAACTAGCCGAGTTGTGTCTGGGCTAACCCTTGGCGTCTCATCAACAAGTTTGTGCGTTTTCAACGCTTCACGCTTCGCCATTGGATCGAGCTTATCAAACGTCGCGCGGGTCATATCGGAACTCATCGGACGCTACCCTCCGGCGACAAACCGGGCCACCAGGCGTTATGGTAATTCCGACCCCAGCGGGATATTTCGTCGGCATGACATGTCAGAGCGTGGCTATGGCCACGATCGAACACGACGTCGCGGGTTCCGGCATCCGTAGCAAAATTCAGGAGGCTGGTGGCGTCGGCGTAATCAAGTTTCGCCTCGGCCCGCATTGCCTTGGCTGCGTCAGTCTTGGCGGCAGCGGCCAGGCGACGCCTCACGCCCTCGGTGTAAACGCCTTGGTGCGCCTCGCCGCTGGCGGTATGCACGGCGCCAGCGGCAGTAAGGGCGGCAATCTCCGCCGCCGCGACAACCCGCTCCGCGACGGCCACAGCCCGCGCCGCGGCTTGCTCGGCATGGTCCGCGGCGTGCGGGTCCGCCAGCGACGGATCGGCAATGGCATGTTCGCTGGCCCGCTTGGCGGAGGTATGCACGTTGCGGGCGGTTTCCAGGTCTGCGCGAACCGTTTGCAATCGCGCCAGTGCCGATTGATGCCGGTCTTTCGCTCCCAGGATCGTATCGTTGTTGATCAGCGCGGCCGCCGAGGCCAGGAGGTCGCTTCTCATACTGCGGCACTCCGGCCGATCTGGGCATTCGGTGCCCGGTCGATCAACTCTTGGAGAGACGACGTTATGATCATCGTGCGGCGTCCGATCTTCTTCGCGACGATCTGCTTCTCGGCTATGAGATTGTAAAGGGAAGTGCGCGGAATGCCGAAGATTTCTGTTGACGCCTTTAGTGAGAGGGCATACGGTGTCAATTAAGAGGTTCCTTGTCACTGTGTCCGCCCCATGCGGCCGCAGTGGTCCCACTATGCACGCCCGCGTCCAAGATGCAAGAAAAAAATGATCCGCTTCCGGATTAATCGTTCAACAATCATACAATGATAATCAACGAAACAGCGGAAGCCTGGCCAAAACGCCAGGACATCCGCCGCGTTTTAGGGACTAAATTTTCTCGATTACGCTCGCGATATTGCGAAGGCAGGCGATTATTTCCGGCGTCGGGTTCGGTTGGTTGACCTCGAGATGGTCGGTCAGCAGCGCGAGTTGAGCCTTGGCGCCGGCCAGAGTGACCGGGCGTATCGCCAACGCTTCCTCAATCATCGACCAAGCGGGTCCATGTGTGGCGCTCCAGATCACGTCATCGTTTGGGCGTGGCGTTGTACCGGCATCGTAACCCCGGAGCGTCGCAAGATGCTCGCCAGCCTGCGCGCAAAGCGATACCAGCCTCGTCTCACTGTTTTCAGCGTTCGTCATGTATGCTAAACCCCCTCTTCCGGCGCGATTTTCGCGCTCGTGAGTGACTGATATGCGGGAACACGAAGTATATCAATAACAAACTATAACAAGTTTTCTGTCAACAGCATATCTGCTTAGATTTGACATTCAGAAAATTTTGAAACCGGGTATTTTTCCGGGTAGGTATCTTGCATATATCCTGCTTTATTTATCTCATGATTTCAATGGTATAACCGACTATTGGGGCGGACACCCCATCCGCCATTAAATAATCCAATTTAATCAATAGATAAGGCAGAACGAGAGTCGATTTTCGCAGCATTTTTCGTAGCTTCCGGCACGTCGGTAGACGGGATGTCATGATCCGGGTTTGTATGCGTGACCAGTTGTTCTATATGCGTTCTCTGACCTGAGACAGCATCTCGCGATGACCGATGGCGCCGACAACCTCCGACCTGCTGAACCTGGCGCGGTGCTGAAGACCTTATCAGTGGGGCTTCAGGTCGAAGGCCGGAGGCGTGTGAACCGTGCCGATACCGCCATGGCCCATGTGACGGCGGAGCGGTTGGCGGAGCCCTGAGGGCGGCGGCACGGCGTTCGTTTACTCCTTCGGGTAGGCCATTATTCGTGATTTCCGGCTTCGGTGATGCGATCACGTCTATTGCCCGAGGCACGACCCGTTTTCTGGCCGCGACCGTGGATTGTCCTCACCTGAAGCAGAACATCACGGCGGTGATCGCAAAAACCCGCGCCGGCGGATCATGGAGCGTATCTGTATCACTCCGGATCGGGCGCTCACGTCATCCGAATCGCGCCTTGGGCGATCAGCGCGTCCAGCCCGGTGACGGTGCCGCCGGACCCGTGCAAAACCGCGATCGTACTCCCACCGCCGTGGCCGGCCGGATCGAAATTCACGAGCGTATCGGCACCCTGATCGGTGACTGTCAGATAGTTGCCCATGACCGCGGTGTTTCCCCCCAGATTGAGGTTCGCGGCGGCCAGCAACGAACGAAGGTCCAGAACATCCGTACTGGGATCGAAGCCGGACACCTGATCCACGCCTCCCGCATGCAACACGAGCGTATCGGCGCTGGCGCCCGCCAGAAACTGGATCGTGTAACCACCCGTGCCAGGATCGATCAACTGATCGGATCCGGTAACGGTGATGACGTTTGGATTAACGGCGGCGGTCGCTGTCTGATGACCCGTCGCCGCGCCCGCGATGTACGTCGTCGTCGCGCTCTCACCCGCCGTCACCGACGCGTCATTCAGCGCGGTTCCGTCGACAACGTTCAGCACGCTGGCGGCGGTGGGCAGGAACGAACTCACATACGGCACCGTCGTGCCCAGCCCGGCGGCCGACGTCCTTGTCGTGAAGTCCTGCGCGACGGTGATCTTGTTAAGCAGCTCGATCGCGTCGGACCCTGTCGCGCCGTTGGCGATCGCCAGCGCCGCCGCGCCGAGTCCGACCTTTCCAAGGGTGATCTGACCCACCCAGTACGCCTTACCGCCCGCGTCGGACACGCGATCGAACAAATTGCTGTAAACGCTGTTGATGAACAGACCGAGACCGGTCTGGGCGGCCGGCGTGCTCAAATTGAGATTGACGGTGCCCAGAAACGGATACAGCGTGAGGGTTTCCGCCTGTGGCTCGAACGAGTTGGCGATATTGGTCAACGCCAACGCCGCGCTCTGGCCAAGCGCCTGGGCCTGAACATTCTGTCCGACCCAGAAGGTGTCGCCGTTGCCATCGGCCGCGCGGTTGAAATACGCGACATAGATCAACTCGAGCTGCTGAGCCGCGCTCAGGCCATCAAGCAGGCCGGAGCTGGAAGCCGGTGTGATCGTGACCGGAAACGATCCGGTAACCGAATTATTGTTCTGATCCGTCACCGAGAAAGCAAACGAATCCGTTGTCGCCGCGTTGCCATTCTCCCGATAGGTGATCAACCCGGCGTTGATATCGGCCTGGGTGAACGTCGTGACCGAGGCCCCACTTTTCAACACCCCGCCATCCGCCGGCGCGCTGGTCACCGCGTAGGTCAACTGCGATGCCGTGGCGCCGGTCTCGGTATAATTCAGCACGCTCGTGGTGATCGTTCCAGTGCCGCTGACCGGCACGGTCAACCCGGTGTCCGCGCCTTGCACCGGCTTGCTGACGGCGGGTGTGATCGTGATGGGAAACGATCCGGTGACCGCGTTGTTGTTCTGATCCGTCACACTGAAGGCGAATGAATCGGACGTCGCGGTGTTGCCATTCTCCAGATAGGTAATCGTCCCGGCGTTGATATCCGCCTGGGTGAACGTCGAGACGGCGGCCCCACTCTTCAACACCTTACCGTCCGCTGGTGCGCTGGTCACCGTGTAGGTCAACTGCGCCGGCGCCACGGCACCGGTCTCGGTATAATTCAGCACGCTCGTGGTGATCGTTCCGCTGGCGCCAACCGCCACGGTCAGCCCGATGTCAGCGGCCTGGGCCGGCTTCGGTGTGGCGACTGGCGCGGAAATGCTGATCGTGAGCAATGCCCCCCCTGGGACGAGGTTGCCATTCGGATCCGCGACCGTAAAAGCAATTTTATCCGTCGTCTGGGTGGTAACGGCGGCGGTTTCCACATAGGTGATCGACCCGGCGTTGATATCGGCCTGGGTGAACTTCGTGGCCGTGGTCCCGCTTTTCATCAGAGTACCGTCCGCGGGGGGGCTCACCTCTGTATAGGTGAGTTGCGCCGGACCATCGTCGGCATCCGTGACGTTCAGGATGCCCGTCGTAATCGTTCCGGTCGCGCCCGTCGCGATCGCCAGCGTACCGCCAGTAACGATCGCGGGCAGTGCCGCGATCGGGATCAGGAAGGTCCCGCTGATCGTGCCAGCCAGGTCGGCCACCGAGAAGCCAATCTTATCCGACGTCGCGTTGCCGACCGTCTCCTTATAGGTGATCAGACCGTTGTTGATGTCGCTCTGCGTGAAGGTCGTGACCGCCGTCCCACTCTTCAGCAGTGTGCCGTTCGCTGGC
>CALFNB010000112.1 GCA_937902425.1 uncultured Acetobacteraceae bacterium
GGGGTCGCCGCCTCGGCCTCGCTGACGTCGAACAGATGGCCGAACACCTGATTGAACGCGACGAACGAAGCGGCCATGCCGGCGGCGGTCTGGAAGAACCGGCGGCGCGACAGGCCCTGACGGCGGGCGAGGCGATCGCTCAGGTCAAGCAGGCGGACCTCCACCTCGCGTTGTCGCGCGGTTTGCGGGACCGGCGGAAATTCGTCGCTCGATACGATCTGCGTGGGCACCGGCGAGGGAAACGACGCGGTCTCCGCCGGCAGCAGCCCGCTGATCATGTCATCGGTCAGGAATTTCATGGAACTCTCCCCAAATCGGTCGTGCCGTTTGGGGAAAGCTACAATTCAACTCGGGTACTCCGCAACCGCGGTACGCCCGGGCGGCAACGGCATACGGATCAGAAGCGGATTCGCACGCCGGCACCGACCACGTGGATCGACTCGTTCGGGTTCAGCGTGCCCGGCAGCAGCAGGTTGGCGTATTGCGTGGGGCTCGTGCCGGTCATGAAGTCCTTGTAGGTGAACCGCTCGAAGGCATAGCCGAAGATCAGTGTCACGTTCTGGGCGAACGTATACTCACCGCGTATCGACACCATGTTCAGCATCGACGTCACGTCAGGCAGCGCCTGCATGGTGATGTTCTGCTGGGTGATCTGGCTACCCGCCACCGAGGCGCCAAAGATCGCCACGCTGTCGCCCAGAGCATAAGCGGTATCGCCGTAAGCGAAGTTATAGTCGAAGCTGATCTTCAACTCCGGCATCGCCTTCCACTCCACCGAGACACCGGCGGTGTGCACCGAGTCGGTGGTCTTGGCTGTCCAAGGCACAACAAACTGAGCCGTGGTGGGAGGAGCGGTCGTGCTGCTCTCGTAAAGGCTGCTCTGATCATAGTAGATCTGCTGGAAGTTATAGAAGGTGTGCGCGGTCAGGGTCGGGCTGACCTGCCAGTTCACATCCGGCCCGATCACGAGGTTGTGGTTGTTTCGCAGGCCGGTCGATCCATCCGGGTAGACATCGTGGGAGAACTTCACCATCAGCGAGGCCGTCAGGTCGTGGATCGGCGACAGATCGATGGTGCCCTTCACATCGTCATGTTTGCGCGACGTCTCGAAATACATGACGAACCCGGCCGGATCCCGCGCGGTATCGCCAAGCTGTGCCCAGGTGAGATTGTTGTTGTAGTTATGCGCGTCGCGGTCCTGATGCGAGTAGCTCAAGGCGCCGAACACATCGTCGAAGATCTGGCTGCGAACTTTGGCCGTCACCGTGTTCGATGTCACGAATGACGCGTTGGCGTAATTGCGGAACGTGGTTTCGAACGTGTCGTTCAGTGTGGCTTTGGTCTGTGGCAGGATACGGTAGCCCGCCTCGGCCGTGATCGTCTGATGATCATAGCTGAATGGCATGTTGCTGTAGACGTTTGGGCTCGGCACGGTGACGAGAGTGTTATGATCCTCGGCGTACAGATTGCGTGGGGTTTGGTTGTCACGGTCGTCGATCGTGTAGGAGATGCGCACGTCCAATTTCTCAAGTGGCCGCGCGGTTAAGGCAACGTTGCCGTAGAGCGTTCGTACCAGCCCGTCCAGGCTACTCCGCGGCTCGGTCAGGAATGCCGCGGGTGCGCCCGCCTGAACAGCCGCTGGGCTGCCGGTCGCGGTGTCGTAGGAAGAGTTCTGCATCTGCAGCCCATACGCGAAGTTGGCGTTGAACCGCATCGTCGGGGTGATGTTATAACCGAACATCATCTTGACCTGATGCGCGGAATTCGACGGCGGCAGCACATATGGCGCGAACATGTTCGCCAAATTCGAAGACGACCCAAACGTGGCCCCGGTGAAGCTGAACGGGTTCGAGGCGTTGAACGCCTGGATGTTGTCCGTGAAGTTGCTGAACGTGTAACCAACCTGAGCCTGCACCCGCTCATTGCCATAGGCCGCCGTGATATCGTAGCGGTCGGTGTCGTAGTCGATCGGCATCGCGAAGTAGCCGAGGGCGCTCGTAAAGGTCGTGGGAGCGGCCGCCGACGAACTGGTGGGCGACGGCGTGCCCGAGATGTTCAGCGAGTTGGCCTGGTAGCCGGACTTGTGCTCGTGCCGCATCGACGCGGTGATGGTCCAGTCGTTCCATTGGTACTTGCCGCTGCCGGTGAACACGTCGCGCTGCGTGCCGATCGCGTAATTATACAACAGCCCGCTGTACGATTTGGTGAAGACCGGTTGCCAGATCGCCGGACCCGCCACGCCGGACGGGTAGGGAAAGCCCAGGGACTTCACGGCCGGGGCGATGCCATTGAAGCCCACGCCCGACGCGGTCGCCGATGGCAATCCGATGCTGCCTGGCGCCACACCTGGAACCAGCGCGCCGGACCGCTGCCAAATGCTGTGGAAATCATCGGCGGCGAAGTATGGGATGCCATCATACGAAAAACGCAGTTCCCAGGTGCCTTGCTGGCCAAATCTGGCGCTGAAGGAACGATCCTGGAACCCCAGGTCCCGGCCCTCGACGTCCCAGAAATTGGTACCGCCCGAGTCCCACGGATCACGGCCGCGAAGCTGGAAGTCCAGCAGACCCTTGAACCCGGGATCCGGCGCGCCTCGATAACGATCGAGGTAATATCCCCGATTGTTCTCGTACTGACCGCCGATCTGGATCCAGTTGCCCGGTTCCGAAGCCGCCGGCGCCGCGGCCGGTTCGCCGACATGGAAACTGCCGTCGATCTGCGCGAAAGCTTGCAGCGGCAGCAGACAGACACTCGCGGCCAATGTGGCTTTGAGAGAACGTGCGATCTTCATGGTCGTGTCCTCTGCCTAACGTGTGAAGAACGTGCCGTTGGGGCTGTTCGAGCCGTGGATCTGCGAGTGGCAATTCAGGCAACCGCGGGCCATCAGACGGATGTTGGCTGCGATCTGACCTGCCACGCTCTGCCCAGCGAGGGGAATTGCCTGGTGCGTGCTGTTCGCGTGGCAGTCCTGGCACAGGTAAGGTGGGCGCTGGACCAGCAGGCGAGCCTGTGTCGAGCCGTGCGGCGTGTGACAGTTCAGGCAGTTCTCGCGAACCGGTTCGTGTTCCCACAGCAGCGGTCCACGCTTCTCGGCGTGACAGTTGTAGCAGGTCTCGTTGACGGTGAATTCTTTCAGCAGCTTCGGTCCGGCCGAGCCGTGTGGGTTATGGCAGTCAGCGCAAACCACTTTGCCTTCGCGGATCGGGTGGTGCGAAAACTTGAAACTGTCGGAGCGCTGTTCGGCGTGACAAGTGAAGCATTTCGCGGGCTGCGTGAGCTTCACCAGCACCGGATCCTTCGTCACGTGGATGGTGTGGCAGTCGTTGCAGGCGATGTCGTTGGTCTGGTGCTGGCTGCCCTGCCAGTTCATTCTGAGACCCGATTGATGGCAGCTCAGGCATTGTGCGTTGCGCTCCGCGACCGGCGAGATATTCGGGCCCTTGAAGACGATCGACGGGCTCTTGGCCTTGAGCGCGGCGTGGTCGCCGCCGGGGCCGTGGCACGATTCGCAGCCGTTCTGGGCGAAGGGGGTATGCGGATCGCCCTTCACGGCATGTGGCGTCTGCAGAATCGGCGTGACCTTCGCGTCGACGCCGTGACAGGTGAGACAAGTACCCGCACCCGCCGCGGCGTAGGGCTGCGCGGGCACCGCGGGCTGCCGCGATTGCGCTGACGCGGGAAGCGCCCACATCGTTAGCGCCATCCCAAGCAGCAGATTCAGAGCGAGTGTCTGCTTCATATCGGGGTCCCTCGTGCTTGCCTTGCGGGGTTCACTTCTTCACTTCCACGAAATCGGCTTCACCGGAGTCGAGCAGGCGCGGTTGCTCCAGCGGACCGTCATGGAAGCGGCGCGCGGTATGGCCGGCGTGGATGCCGAATCCGGTCGTGCAAGACCCGCCCTGGGTCAGGTTGTCGAACCGAGCCCCAGCAACCATCTTGCGCGGACGGGTCAACGGCCGCGCGGCGCCGACATCGCGCGCCTCGGAGACTGCCGCGGGTTGCATGATCTGTTCGCGCCTGACGAAAGTGGTGCCGTGACGAACGCCCTGGGCACCGTAATGGCCGCCTTGGGCCGGCGCACGGTACCAGGACGGCTGGCGCGCGCACGGCGACACCATTCCCTCGCCCGGCATGCCCAACCAGTCGACGCGGGCCGCCCGGGTAGCTGGGGTTGAAAATGTGACTGCTTCGCGCCCTTGGATCATTGTGGAAACATGACCTTCGTCGATCCGTTCTGGACCACCCGCGGAGCAAACCCGACGCTGCGTGGCCGAATGGAACAGACGGATCATCGCTTAACGAAGCTTGGAACAGTAGTGCCAGGGTTACCGAGAATTCATGATACCAGTGCCCGGCGTCGCGTAACGCGACCTGGCCGCGCCCGAACACCACCACGCGGACGTCATCACGTCACAGACACGCGGCCCGGCACCCCGCTTCGCGGCAGACGGCTCGTGCCAGGCGATAATCGTCATTCGCAATGGTGTCCGCGGCCACGCCAAAGCGGCATTACGCCACGCATCCCCCACGACAACCCACGTCTTGCCGAACCGACCAATTATCGTCGCGGTTCGGGCCTGAGCCCGCCAGGCGTGCGATCCGGAGTCCGCTGGCCGGTTCGTGGCGTCGCCGCGTCAATTGTTCTTGGCGCCCTGGCGGATCCAGGTTCGGATCGAATTGCGATCGCAGACCGACAACTGCTTCTTGTTATGCGGCATGCGCAACTGGGGGGGCACGCGCCAGTCGAGCAGCCGCATCAGATTGCTGCTGTCCGGATCGCCGGGAATCACCATCGGTCCAAATTTGGTGCCGGCGAGGACACCCTGGTACGTGGTCAGGTCCAGCCCACTGGCTTTGAAGCCCTCGCCGTTCTGCGAGTGGCAGGACACGCAGCGGACCTGGAACACCGGGAGCACATCCTCTTGGAAGCTGGTTGGGGGCTCCGCGGCCATCGCCGCATGCGTGAACCCAGGTGCGCCGAGTCCGCAGATCGGGCCCGCGGCGATGGCGGCAGCGATGGCGAAAATGTGGCGATTCTTCATGGTCGTATCCTCGCGAAGTGGGATTCCCGGATTGGCATGGCTGCTGCCCTATAGCGCTTACTCGAGGCTGGGCAAATCGCCGCCCGCTCGATCCAGGACCATCCGCGGGGGCTTGGAGAACCACAACTGATACATCGTCACCGCCCACATGAAGGCGAAGCTCATGCCCATCAATGCGCCGCCAAGGAGCACGACCGCGGCGAACGGATGGAACACCTTGGTGAAGTACCACGAACTGATGTCGGTCACGATGGCGACGAACGGCAACACGATGGCCGCGCACTTGAACCAGATGGGCCGTACATAGGCGTGGCTGAACATCGTGCCCATGATGAAGAAGATGAAGGTCAGTCCGAACAGATGGATGTGCGACACGCGAACCAGTGTCATGATCGGGGGGCCGGTGTCCTCCGCGGTGACCTTCTTCACGTTGTCGTAGCCGGTCAGGTTCGGCAAATGCGGGTTGCTGCCGTCATGGCACATCAGACAGCGCTTTTCGATAACCGGCTTGATGTCGGTCTCGAACGTGGCCGGTTTGGCGCCCTCATGCAGCCAGGTAATCACAGCGTTGTGATCCTCGCGCGGCAGCATGTCGCGCATCGGACCGCGCAGCGCGGCTTCGAGGCGCGAGCCTTGTTGGGAGCCACTATAGCCGGCGACGATGTCGTCATAGGTCAGCATGCCCGAGGTGCCCCCGGCCCGCCCGGCATAAGTGTCGTATATGTAGATCAAGGCGAACAGGTAGCCCAGCCCAAGCATGATGAGCGTCGCCGTATACAGCGTGCGCACACTGTATGGCATCTCGGAGTAATGATGAAACATCCGGTGCAGTGGCACATCAACCATGGTGGCTCCTTTGGTCTCGCTGGCCGGGCACATCCGGGCACGGCCAGCGCCGCCACCCGGGTGCCCCACCCCTCCTCATTGCTTATTTGATTCAGCCGGTGCGTCGTGGGGCGTCACGTCATTTGAGTGTCGCGAAGTAGGCGGCGAGGTTGGCATAGTCGGCCTCGACGAGCGGGCCCACCTGCACCTTCATCAACGCGTTGTCGCGCTTGCCGGATGCGAAGTCCTTCAGCGCCTGAATGAAACGCGCCGAATCGAGGCCGGCGATTTTGGGCCCCACCGTGGTACCCAGACCAGCGGGCCCGTGGCACATGGCGCAGGTCGTGGCCTTGGCCTGGCCCGCCGCGGCGTCGCCGGCAGCCTGTGCCGTGCCCGCGAACCCGATCACCCCGGCAATCAACGCCGTCATCAACATACGGTTCATCTTCCAGTTCCTTTCCAGGAGTGTTGGCATCGTCATTCGCCTACCGAGGTGGCACCGTCACATAGACGACGGCACGCGGCTTCTGATGGGCATAGTAGGCCGCCAGGTCGCTGACATCCGTGTCGGTCAGTCCGTCGGACATCGCGGCCATCTCCGAACTCCTCCGGGTCCCGTTTTTGTAGGCGTGCAGCACCTTTTCCAGATACTCGACGCGCTGGCCGGCCAGCGCCGGAAGCCGTGGATCGGTACTGTTGCCATTGGTGCCATGACAGCGATCGCACCGCTGCACCCATTCGGCGGTGCTCAACGGCTTTCGAACATTCGGTGCCTGGGGTGTCTGCGCGGAATAGAAGGCCGCCAGATCCTTGATCACGGTATCGTTGAGCGTCGCTGCCAGGCCCTTCATTGTCGCATCGCCGCGCGATCCGTCTTTGTAGCCCTTCAGCGCGGCCACGATGTACTGGGCATCCTGACCGGCGAGACTCGGCGTCGCCGGGTTGCCGCTGACACCCTGGCCGCCGTGGCATCCGGCGCAGGCCGCGGCGGCTGCCTGGCCGGCCGCCTGGTCGCCAGCCGACGGCGTTTGCGCCCGGGCGGGCTTTTGCAGGCCGTAATACAGTGCCATGTGGCTCAGATCGGAGTCCCCAAGCGCCGCCAGCATGGTTTTCATGATGTCGTTCTTGCGCTGGCCGGTCTTGTACGCCGTCATGGTTCCGACGAGGTATTTCGGGTCCTGCCCGATCAGGTTCGGAATGCCCGGGGTCTTGCTGATACCGGCCTCGCCGTGGCAGCCCGCGCAGCCGGCGGCAGCGGTTTTGCCGGCCAGAACCGGATCCGGCCCGGCTGGCGCTTCGTTCCCCGGGGCCGGCTGCGCGGGATCGAGGCTGGCGTAGTACGCCGCCACGTTGGTCAACGCATCCGTGCTCAGGAACGTCACGGTGCCGTTCATGATGTCATTGCCGCGAGCCCCTGACTGGTAGGCCCGCAACTCACGATAGAGATAGGCGGCGCGCTGGCCGGCCAGGTGCGGCACCCCCGCGACCGTGCTTATGCCGCTGACGCCGTGACACTTCGCGCAGGTGGTTTCCGCCAGGCGCTTGCCTTCCGCGACGTCTTGCGCATTGGCATAAACCGGCCGCAGATCGTCACCGCCGCTGGTCTGGGCCTCGGCCCGTTGCGCGTTCATGCCTGGGCAAGAGCCGAGCCACAGCAGCATCGCCACCGCGCCCGCCGCGATGACCGGCACCGCCCGAGCGAGCCGCGCGCCGGACCGCATTGTCGCATCCTGGGCATAAGGGATGCGTCCCGCGGCGTGGGGCCTCTCGATCGCATCTTGCATGATTTCCCTTTGCCACCGAATCGCGGGGACCGTTCCAGGCTCTGTTGACACTGATCCAGCACGCGCCGGCAATTCCGCGGATCGCGCGGTTCCAACTCTCCAGGGTTGATTGCCCGTTCCGCCGCCACGATCTCCGGCAGCGCGAACCACCCTGTAACTGGACCTTACTTTCCAGGCCGGCCGCGGTTCATCATCGATTATCGCGGCGGAGAGCGATCGCGCAAGAACCCTCACGGCGCTACCGGATCGTGCCAGGGCGGCAGAAACCGGACGACCACCGACAGCAGGATCAGGGGCGCGACAAGCACCGAGGCCGCGGCCAGGATGCCGTCCCTGCCGAAGAATTCGAACTGGAATGTCAACAAGCCCTTGCCGGTCTTCGCGATCTCCTGCCCACCGATGACCACGTTGTAGCGCATCATCAGAACCGAGAACATGACCAGCACGGCGCTTACCACGATCCCGACGGCCAGCGGCGTCCCGCCGGTGCCGCGCCAGAACAGATAGGACAGCATGAGGATCGGTGTCACCGCGCCAACCGCGAATTGCAAGATGAAGAACGGAACGATAAGCGGGCCGGCGACGAATTCCATGATGACATCAATCCCCTCGCGTCCCCGATAGACGAGTGCACCGAATTCCACCCCCTCCAACACCAGGGCGAACATCATGAAACCCCACATCGCGTACCCCATGCCCTTCAGGCAGGCCAGGTCGATGCGGACCTTGCGCAGCCAACACGACACGACATAGAGCACGATCAGCAACGCGGTACCGGAAATAATGGCGGAAAACAGGAAGATGACCGGCATCAGATCGGACGACCACCACTCACGCGATTTCAGCGATCCGAAAACGAATCCGACATAACCGTGCAGGCCATGCGCGGCGGGTATGCCGATGACCGCCAATGCGAAGATCCATTTCCGATCGTAACGCATGGCTTTTTCAGACACGTCATTCGATCCGAGCGAGGCCACACGATAGACCAGCCCAGGCAAGCCGCGCCTCTTTTGCGCCTGCTCGACGATGTACGGGCGGAACACGAACCAGTTTTCCAACATCAGCAGAAGGACGTAAAATGCCGAAATGTAGCCAAACATCGCCATGGCGGACGTCAGATGCGGCGTGAGCAAAGCGTTGAATGCCCGCTCGGCGTGCCCCAGGTGCAGCAACAGCGGCGTCGGCACGAAGATCATCAGGCACAACGAGGAGAGCAGGGCGAAATGCGCCACCGGCCGCAGACGCTCGAACCCGAACACCTGATAGAGGCTTGAGACGGTGAAGGCACCGGCCACCAGTCCGGTAAGGTACGGATACACGACGATGAGCACCGACCACGGGAACACCGTCTCGTTCGGATAGACGTAGCCGGTGTAGGGAGCGGCGATGAAAAGCGATTCCATCACACGACCTCCTTGTCGATGCCAACATAGAACACATTCGGGGCGTTGCCGGTTTCCCGCCGCAGCACCTGCACACGGTTCTCTTTGATGAACAGCGAGATCGGACTCTCTTTATCGTTGCGATCGCCGAACACGCGCGCGCTGGTCGGGCAGACCTCGACACAGGCTGGCAGCAGCCCCTTGGTGATGCGGTGGTAGCACCAGGTGCACTTGTCCGTGACCTGCTTCTCCGCGTTGAAGAAGCGCGCGCCATACGGGCAAGCCTGGACACAGTACTGGCACCCGATACAATAAGTATGGTCGATGAGGACGACGCCGTCGGCGGTCTTGAACGTCGCGCCGGTGGGACACACCTGCACGCACGCCGGATGCGTGCAGTGGTTGCACAGCTTGGGAACGAAAAACGCCTTCTCCACCTTCGCGTCCTTGTAGCGATTGGCGAAGCGGTATTCCTTTTCCGAGCCAGAGGCCGCGATGTTCACGGGATCCGCCTGGCTGTCGATGCGCGCCTTGTCTTCACCTTCCAGGGTGACATAGCGCTCGACCCAGGTGCGGAAATGATGCGCGTCGCCAGCGACATCGTTTTCCGTCTTGCAGGCCTCAACACACCGCAGGCAGCCGATGCATTTCGTCGCATCGACACCGAATGCCCATTGATGTTCGCTCCAATCGTACCCCGGAATTTTGGGTTTCGCCACCGATCTCGGCTCCCCCGCCGCGCTCGCCGCGACGGCTTCATGGCTGACGGTTTCAGCCGCGACCGCGATGCCGGCGGATCCGACGGCCGCACCGAGCAAGCCCATGAAGCTCCGGCGTCCGGACCGCGGCTCGACGGGATCTTCTTTCTTCATGGTCGGTTCCTTTCTCGCCGCGGCATCGAGGATCGTCTCACCTGCAGCTTATGTTGGAATAATAAGCTGCCAGGTCGGCCGCATTGATATCGGTCAACCCGGAGGCCATCGCCGACATCGACTTGTTCTTGCGACCGCCGTCCCGGTAGGACTTCACCGCCTCGGCGAGATAATTCCTGGAGAGCCCGGCGAGGTTTGGCCACAGCGGTTGCCGGCTGACGCCATCGGCGCCGTGGCAAACAACGCAATTGGCGGTGATCGCCGCCTCGCTGGCGGCCGCGGCCGCCGTTTCGCCGTTCCCGGCGCTCCGGCAACTCTGACCCGCATAATAGGCCGCGAGATCGCGGATGTTGGCATCGCTCAGATTCTGCACCATGGCGAGCATGATTGGATTGGCGCGCAGGCCGGCCTTGTATGCCCTGATCGCGTCGGCGAGATAAGCTTCGCGCTGTCCATCAAGGCTGGGTCCGGCCGCGGCCGGTGCGCCATGACAGCCGGCGCACACGGCCGCCATCGCTTTCCCGGCCGCCGGATCGCCGGGCGGCGCGGTCGCCAGCACCGCTCCGGCGATGGTTCGCGGCGAATGCGGATCGTGACAGGTCGTGCATTGCAGCGTTCCGGCGTGCGTGGCGACGACAATCTGCTTCTGTTGCGCGGGCCTGCCCGCCATTTGCTCATGGCACAGGGTGCAGAGCTTCGCCGTATCGGTTGGAATCGCCAGCTTCAGATGGTCCGGGTGGTCCCGGCCGGTCGGCGCGGGTTCGAACGGTCCCTTGACATCCCGCTCGCCACCCGCGCCGTGGCAAACCTCGCACTTGACCACCTTGCCCAGTTCGGCGCTGTTGTGCACGCCGCTGGACCATTCCGTGCTCTGCTCCGCATGGCACGGAGCGCAGGATGCCGAACCTTTGAATTTTGGCTTGTCGGAGGCGATGTCGGCGACCGCGTTGCCCCGGTAATGTCCGTAAGAATAGTACGAGCCGACCGTGAAATACTGTTTGGCTCCGTAAGCGAACGCGGCGAACAGCACCATCAGGATGAGGAGACGCACTATGTGCTTAGGCATCGGCTGAGGACCTTTAGTTGCGCCAGTATCGCGCCAACGCGGATCGCGCCGTAGACCCAGCCAGCCAAAACTTAATGATACCAGATGGCGGACACGGCCTTGAAATCGTGGGCACGCCACATCACCAGCGACCGATTTGGTCGCGTGTTCCAGCCGCATCACCACCGTGCCGGCGGAGGTCGCCCAGAAGACGTCAGGCGATGGCCATGACCTGGGGAGTGGCTGGTATCAGCCGGCTGAGCGGGCGGCCTCCGACGTGCCGGTCCGCATCCCCGATTGCATCAACCCGGCGAACCGCGCGATCCGGGGCTCGATTTGGCGTTCGGGCAGCAGGCCGAACCCCAGGAGTATCGCCTGCGTACCGTGTGTGCCTTCCGGCGGCGATGCGGCCTCCAACCCGCAGTGCCTGGCCAGCGCCGCAAGGGCGGCCGGCGAACCGGTTTCCGGTGCCGGGAACCACGCCAGGTGCAAGCCGGCGTGCTGTCCCCAGACCAGTACTGGGCCGCCGAGATGCCGCTGCAACGCGGACAGCAGTTCGTCACGTCGGCTCGCGTAAGCCTTACCAAGCCGATGCAAGTGACGGGCATAGCCGCCGCCGCCGAGGAACTCGGCCAAGGCCATCTGTTCCAGGCTGCTTCGGCTGTCGTCGATCAGCCGCTTTGTCGCCTGGGCGAATGGGACCAGCCAGCGCGGCAGGACCATGTAGGCCATGTCCAGCCACGGCCCGAGCGACACCCCGAAGCCGCCGAGCAGGATGACCCGCTCCGACCGGTCCAGGCTCATCAGCGAGGGAACATCCATGTTGCCGTAACGCACCTCGCCGTCGATGTCATCCTCCAGGACCAGGGCTCCGGCACGTCCGGCCCAGTGGAGCAGGGCGACGCGGCGGTCGCGGGAAAGGAGGGCGCCGAGCGGTCGCTGGTGCTCCGGGGTGACGTGTACGAGCGCGGCGTCTCCCTCCGGAAGGAGGTCCGTGCGAAGCCCATCCGCGTCGACCGGGACCCGCACCACGACGCTTCCCTCGCCAGCCAGGGCCGCCGCGGCACAGGCGTCACAAGGGTCTTCCACGACGATGCGCGTTTGATCGCTTGCCCTGGTGTTGTCGTGGTACACGCGGTGGTTGCCGTCAGGGGGTTCCCCGCTGAGTGCGCCATGCCGGAACTCCCCCGTGGGCGTGGTGGGGAGTCCCATCGCGCGGCGTCCCGCACAGGGGTGCGATGCCAGGCGCGCGACCACGTGGAGTGCTTGCTGCCGGCCCTTCACCAGCATCACCTGGTCCGGCGACACCGCGAGGCCGCGCGAGGTGGACAGCCAGCTCGCGATCGCCTCACGCAACGGTGGGCTGCCGGCGGGATGCTCCGACCCGAGTTGCGTGCCCATGCGATCCAGCCCGGCGCGCATCAGAGAGCGCCAGCGCTGGATCGGGAACAGCGACGCATCGGCGCTGCCCACACGGGCCGTTGGTTCGGGAACCGATGATCCGGCGGGGTCGCGCGGCGTTGCCGGCCCAGTACCGGGCCCAGTACCGGTCGACTGATCGCGCGACTGGAGAGGCACCGTTTGGTGGACCAGGGAAAGCGCCGACGAATCGATCGAAGCGGGCATCGCCGCCGGGACCGGCGGATGTGCGACGAAGGTGCCCGCCGCCGGCCGCGTCTCCAGGTACCCTTCGGCGATGAGCCGCTCATAGGTCAGCAGCACGGTCATCCGCGAGATGGCGAATTGTTCCGCCATCATCCGGCTGGACGGCATGCGCGACCCGGGCCGCAGTCGGTTCGACACGATGAGGTCGCGCAACTGGTCAAAGATCTGCTGCTGCAACTGTTGGTCGCGCACCAGCTTGAGTGGGATCAGCATCGACCCACCATCCTGGCGGGAGCGCCGCTTCGAACAATTGCCTCGCGAGCTGCTGGCATGGTTTTTCCGGCCCTGATCGCTCTCCCGCCCTGGACATCCAATCGCGGGTCACTTCGTCCCCCGAGGTAAAACCCCCAGGCTAAACCACAAGTTAATAATGCCAGAGAAATTCTCATTGACGCAAATCAATCGACGTAGAAATATTCCAGCATTGACATAGATCAAGGAGTTCAGGCTGCGCATGGCTCGGCGCCCGGACGTTGACCTAAATCAATGAACGCGGCGATTTTCGCGCGATTATTGTTTTCGCGGGCCTGACAGGCGGTCGGCACTGTGCAAAATGGTTCTTCGTGCCCACCGGGGGTATTCAAGCATGACGGATTTTCTGGCTTTCTGCCGTGAGGCTCTGGGCGAAATCCGCGCGCAACAGCGCTACCGCACGTTCACCCCGCTGCGGAAGCAGGCGGATCGCTTTCCAATCTATCGCGATGCGAATGGAAACGACGTGACCGTCTGGTCCTCCAACGACTACCTCGCCATGGGCGGCCACCCGGTCGTCGTCGAG